>NZ_JASPGT010000010.1:0-83093 GCF_030228885.1 Corynebacterium sp. MSK195
AACCTGCGTTTTTCGCGGGTTTGCACCCACTTATAAAACGAGGAGCGATTGAGCTTTAACACGTGGCACATCCGCTTAACCGAGTACTCGGTTCGGTGGTCATAGACAAACTGGAAGCGGATTACCAGCGTGTCTCTTCGGCAAAATATTTCGCGGCCTTGCGCAGGATGTCGCGTTCTTCACGCAGCTTTGCGTTTTCGTTTTCTAGCTGGCGGATCCGCTCAGAATCAGTCGTCGCCTGAGCTTTATCACGCATGTTTTTCGAGTGGGCACGTTTGCCGGTGCCGTACTGCTTAAGCCAGGAATAAAGTGAAGAACGATTGATTCCTAGCTCTGCTGAAGCCGTGTGAAGCGAGAGGTCCTCATTGTTTTCGTAGAGGGCTGCAGCATCACGTTTGAACTGTTCGGAGTACCTAGGCATGGTGGTAGATTACCTTTCTTCCCAACCCAACCGGGCTGGATATCAGGTGTCTACCTAACGGGGGCCAGGTCCCATAAAAGAAAGGTGATCGCCGGTACCGGACTCGAGTAAGCGACGAGCCGAGTCGCGGTCAGATTCTTGTGCAGGGTCTACGGGCCGTGAAAAGCCAAGGTAGAGACGGACAGCCACGACGATCCAGAAGACGTTTCCCACCCATTCGTAGACGAACCAAGAAATCATCGTAGCCGGCGCGACGTGGTGGGGGAGGATGAGTGCGACTACGGCCGGGACGAAACGCAGTGGGGTTTCTGCAAGGATCGCCGCGAGGTTCGCCGGGGGTACGGTGTTGTGCAACGAGGCGGTGAGGATCCACAGGCCCGCGCCGATGGCGGCGGCAAGTATGGCGAGGGTGACCGTCCGAGTGAAGAATGCGCGGTTTTCGTGGGTGTGAAACAGTGAGCGGTTAATTAGCAGCATGAATAGTGCCAGCAGCCAGGGCAAGAGGACGAGTACGAGGTTGGGCAGGAGATAGCTCAGGCGGGCGTCATCCCAAAGCTGGTAGGTCAACAGGGTAATGGCAAGTACCTGGGTAATAACCGCCATCCACCACGCGAGCACGCGGCCGCGGGTAAGGCCAAAGCACACCACTAGCTGGATGATGAACGGCATGATATTGGCTACCACGGCGCCGATGCCTTGGGCGCGGGCGAGATCGACTGCCGCGGTGCAACTGGCAGAAGTGACCGAATCCGCGCAGGACTGGGTGGCCTCCAAAGCGGATAGATGTGGGGTCCAAAGGAGCTGCGTAATCTGCGAAAAGGGCCCCTCTGCCATGGGGTCGAGCGCCACAAAGGCGGGCCCGATGGCTACGCAGGCGACGCCAACGGCGAGGAGCACACGACGCTCTCTGACGGAAGGCGCTGCGGATTCGGGCTTAAAGAGAAGTTGGCCCGCCGTAATGGAAAGTGCGGCGGCAACGATGCCGAGGACATCGGACATGGTGCCGGAATAGAGCACAAAGGTAGCGGTAAGCACGATAAGCGAGATGCGTAGCCGGCGGCGCCACAGGCGGGGTAGTAGGGCGGAAGCAAAGCCGGCGGCACCGGCGATGAAACCGATTGGGGTGAGGAAGGTATCGCTAAGGAGATCATTGCCCCACCGGTTCAGCCCTGCGGTCTCGATTCCGCGGGCAAGGACGATGGATAGGGGCACAGTAATGAGCTGAGAGGTAATTCCCACCGCCAACGTGCGCAGGGAGCCCAAGCGCCATTCTGCGGGAACGAGCCACAACAGGATAAGGACCGACAAGATGATAGCGCCGCCAGGGTGCGCGGTAGTCAGCGCCAACCAGTGAGAGGTGGGGAAGTCCACTAGGTGGAGCGCCCACATGATGACTAAGACGGCCAGGGAAACAGGAAACCTGGTCAGGATGGTTTTAAGAACGGACATCGTTGGCTCCAATTCCGTCGAAGGGATCCTTAATCGCGGTCATGCCACCGCGACGGGCGGCCCAAGCGAAAGATTCGCGCAGGGCTGGGCGCCACACCTGGAAGGAGTGGCCGCCGGGGCGGGTGCCGAAGTAGGTTTTCATGCCGGCGTTGCGGGCGGCGTCGGAAAGCGAGTGCAGGGCATTGACGGAAGCTGTGTCTTTATCGCCAGCGATGAAGATGGCCTGGGCGGAGTAGCGCTTGTGGGCGAGCAAGTGTGCGGGGTCCTGGTCATTGAAGGCTGACTCGTCGCCAGCGAAGAATTTCTTCACCGTGGCCGCGTGGTTGCCTATGGTGGGCTCGGCCTCGCCGGAAATGTCGATGATAGAGCCATAGGCTTCGGGGCGGTTGGTAGCGATCTGCAGAGAACAGGTGCCGCCGTAGCTTAGTCCACCGACGGTCCAAGTGCGCTGATCCGGGTTGACCTTGAACTTCTGCTTGATAGCCTGCGGCACGTCTTGGCTGAGGTAGGTCATGACCTTGGCCTGGGTGCTATCGGCGCAGATGGGATTGGCTGTTTCAGAGCCGGTGGCGTCCACGGCAACAACGATGGGGCTGCGGCCTCCATTCGCCGCCTGGAATTGATCTGCGGTTTCGGCCGCTTCACCCGAACCGAACCATTGCTCTGGGCCTCCTGGGTTGCCGTGCAGGAGGACGATGACAGGCAGGGTGTGGTCCGTCCAGTATGCAGGAGGGATATACGCCGTAGCTTGGCGAGCGGAGAAATGGGAGGTGGTGCCTGGAAGATCGACGTGGACGATCGCCGCACCGGAATTGGTGTGGGAAAACTCCTCGTAGCTCATTTCTTTTGCCACGGGGCGTGGGTCCAGGGAGGCAATGTCTGGATAGGTTTGGTACTCCATGTTGATGATGCCAACCGTTGCCAAAAGGGAGAAGATTCCGGCCGCAATCGTGACAGATTTGGGCTTGCGGAGCAACGCCGCTACGGGGACGAAAGCTGCGAGGAAGATATACCACGGAACTTGCCAGTGCTGGAGAAAGTACCAAGCGATGACGCACAGTAGGGCCGCGATGACCAGCGGCCACACCTTGCGTTGAAGGAGAATGATGATTCCTGCAATCGCGAGGATGGCGTAGAAGATCACGCCGTTGATGGGATCCGCCAAAGGCAGATTCAAAAGGAAACTCACGCGGAAAACATTAGGCCTGTGCAGGACAAAAGTAACTGCTAGTTAGCTGGGAGTTTGCCCCTTAAATGCCGTGATAAATGCGGGCCGCCCAGATGGTGCCGCGCCAGGCTAGAACGATGCCGAGTCCGATGGTCCAGAAGAGGTACTTGCTAAGCCGCCACCACTGCTTATGTTTGACCATTTCGCCCAGTTCCTTCGCCAATGTGGACCAGGTGGACAGACCGCCGGCTAGGCCGAGGGCGAGGAAGGGGTGGATAAGGGGGGCGTCGGCAAGCTGGGCAAAACCATAAGCCAAGCCCAGAGCGAGGGAACCCAAATTATTCGCCACGAAGGTGCAGTAGGGGGCGGGGACAAGCCGGGTAAAGCCATAGCGCAGGCTACCGCCGATGAAGCCGCCGAGAAGGACCCAAAGAAGATTCATCGCAGCTTGTCACCTGCCAGGTAGCCGCCCACGCAGCCGATGATGGTGGCCAGGACATAGGCCAGGGCGACGGCCCAATGGGCCTCGGAGGTTAGGAAAGCGAAGGTAGCAAAGCTGGTGAAACCGCCGAGCACGCCGGTGCCCCAAAAGGGGCCGGGGCGGAAGTAGCCCATGAGCGCACTGCCGAGGATATTGATAAGGAGCAGTGGGATCATGCCGCCGCCGAGCGCGGCGGAGAGGAGATACCTGGCCACCGCGCCGAGCGCAGCGCCAGCACCCACGACGAGGAATTGAGGCATGCGGCCTATGTTACTTCCAGTCCATCCCCTGGGACTCTACGAACGCGCGCACCTCCTTCACTGGCTTATTGAGCTTGGGGTCAAAGGCTAAGTACGCCTTGGTTTCGCGGGCCACGAGGCCGGAGAGAAGGAGCAAGCCAATGAGGTTCGGGATGGCGATGAGGCCATTGGCCAGATCGGAGAAGGTCCAAGCGAGCTCGAGCTCCGAGACGGAGCCGACAAAGAGGAGGCAGGCGAAAAACATGCGGTAGGGGATGGAAGCTTTGCGCCCGCAGAGGGACTCCAGGGAACGCTCGCCGTAATAAGCCCAAGCCATGATGGTGGAAAAGGCGAAGAAAATAATGGAGAGCGAAACGATGGTGCCGCCCCAGTCGCCAGGAAGCACGCGAGAAAAGGCCTCGGCTGTCATAATTCCGGCCTCGTCGCGGCCCATATCCCAGGTACCGCCCACAACAATGACCAAGCCAGTGATGGTTACCACGATGATGGTGTCAATGAAGGTTTGCGTCATCGATACCAACCCCTGGCGCGCTGGGTGCGGGGTCTTGGCAGCCGCGGCGGCGATGGCGGCGGAGCCCATGCCGGACTCATTGGAGAAGATGCCGCGGGCAACACCGTATTGAATGGCCATCATGATGGTGGAGCCCACGAACCCGCCACCAGCGGCGGTGCCGGTAAAGGCATCGCTGAAGATCATGGCAAAGGCGGCGGGAATCTCCGCGGCATGCGAGAAGATTACATAGAGCCCGCCCAGGACGTAGACGATGATCATCAACGGGACGAAGGCGGCGGTAATGCGCCCGATGGCCTGGATTCCGCCAAGGAGTACGGAGCCCACCAAGACGAAGAGAATCGCACCGGTGGCCGCCGGGGCGATACCGAAGGTCGATTCCATATTGGTGGCCACAGCATTGGCTTGGGCGAGGTTGCCGATGCCAAAGGAGGCGCAAATTGCAAAGATGGCAAAGAATACTGCGAGTACCGATCCGAGTGGTCCGGGGATGCCACGCTTCAGGTATTGCTGTGGCCCGCCGGACATCTCGCCCTTGGAATCCGTGGTGCGAAAACGCACGCCCAGGTAGGCCTCGGTGTACTTGGACGCCATGCCCACGAGGCCGGTAATCCAGATCCATACCAGTGCGCCAGGGCCGCCGATGGACAACGCGGTGGCCACGCCCACGATATTTCCCACTCCCACGGTGGCGGCAAGGGCGGTGGTCAGCGCCTGATAATTGGAAATATCACCCTCAGTGGAGTCGTCGCCGGAGTCGCTGGCGAAGACGTGGCGCAGTGCGCGGCCGAGTGCGCGAAACTGGAGTCCGCCCAAACGAATGGTTAGCCACAAGCCGGTGCCCAACAGGAGGGGAATGAGGATGAATGGTCCCCACACCACGGTGCTGATGGCGGAGAGGATGGAATTAAGCGAGTCCATTCTGTAAATCTAGCGAACTATAGAAATGGAGTAAATTTGCCCATACCCCCAGCCGGGGGAATATTCGCCCTGCGCAACCACGAGAGAGCAGGCAAGCTGTAATGGCATCCCATCTCAACCCCAAGGAGCACGCCATGGCCCACGAGCGCGCCGGCACGCTGGCACAGCCCACGGATCTTATTGATATCGCAGAATTGGTCACCGCCTACTACACCCGTATCCCGGACGCCGATAACCCGGATCAGCAGGTGTCCTTCGGCACCTCAGGCCACCGCGGCTCCGCGCTGGATCGAGCCTTTAATGAGGGGCATATCCTAGCGATTACCCAAGCCATTGTGGATTACCGCGCGGAACAAGGCGTTGCTGGGGCGATTTTCATCGGCCGCGATACCCACGCGCTGTCCGAGCCGGCCATGGTTTCCGCCCTTGAGGTGCTGCTAGCCAATGGGGTGGAGGTTCGCGTCGACGAGTGCGGCCGCTACACGCCGACCCCAGCGGTCTCCCATGCCGTCCTGACCCACCCTGGCACCGATGGCATCGTGATTACCCCGTCCCATAATCCTCCCCGCGATGGTGGCTTCAAGTACAACCCGCCTACCGGTGGCCCGGCCGACGCTCAGGCCACGGATTGGATTGCGGGCCGCGCGAACGAGTATCTGCGCGCTGGGCTGGAGGGTGTGAAGCGGACGTCTGTCGCGGGCGTGCTGGACGAGCGCTGCGTGAAGCACGACTACGTGCACAACTACGTGGCTGACCTTAAGAACGTGGTGGATATGCAGGCCATTAAAGAATCCGGCCTGCGCATCGGCGCCGATCCCATGGGTGGCGCTTCCGTGGATTATTGGCAGGCCATCGCTGACCATTACGAGCTCAACATGACCGTGGTGAATCCGGAGGTGGATTCCACTTTCCGCTTTATGACCTTGGATACGGACGGAAAGATCCGCATGGATTGTTCCTCGCCGGATGCTATGGCCTCGCTTATCGACGCCCGCTCTAAGTTCGACCTTGCCACCGGCAACGACGCCGATGCGGACCGCCATGGCATTGTCACTCCCGATGCCGGACTCATGAACCCCAATCACTACCTCGCCGTGGCTATCGAGTACCTCTTTAGTCACCGCCCGCAGTGGGGGAGTGCCGGTGTGGGAAAGACCCTGGTGTCTTCCTCCATGATCGATCGCGTGGTGAAAAGCCTAGACCGCGAATTGGTGGAGGTGCCCGTCGGCTTTAAGTGGTTTGTACCGGGGCTGGTCGAAGGCACCATTGGTTTCGGTGGCGAGGAGTCCGCCGGGGCGTCGTTCCTGCGCTTCGATGGCTCCGTGTGGTCCACCGATAAGGACGGCATCATTATGGATCTGCTCGCCGCGGAGATTACCGCCGTCACTGGCAAGACTCCGTCCCAGCGCTACGCAGAACTGGCGGAGAAATTCGGCGCCCCAGCCTATGCCCGCACCGACGCCCCCGCGAACCGCGAGCAGAAGGCCATCCTCAAGAAGCTGTCTCCTGAAAAAGTTTCCGCCACGGAGCTAGCAGGCGAGGACATCGTGGCCAAGCTGACGGAGGCACCCGGCAACGGTGCGGCCATCGGCGGCCTGAAGGTAGCGACGAAAAATGCCTGGTTCGCCGCTCGTCCTTCCGGTACGGAAGATAAGTACAAAATCTATGCCGAATCTTTCTTGGGTGAGGAACATCTCAAGCAGGTGCAAGCAGAAGCACAGGCAGTTGTTGCCAATGTTTTAAAGGGTTAACGCTAAACTCATCCTCGTGAGTAGCAAGATTAATGGGAAGCTGGTGCTCGATGTCATCAGCTTCATCGCCCGCTTTGGCATGGCCTTGGTGTGGATTGACGCCGGCGTGCATAAGCTTGGCAAGACCCTAGACATGACCCAGGCCATCAAGGGCTATGACATCTTTACTCCCGATTGGGCCGGCTACCTCGCCATTGTCATTGGTCCGCTCGAAATCATCGGTGGCGTGCTGCTGCTGCTCGGGCTATTCCTGCGCCAGTCCTCCATCGTGGCTACCTGCGTGATGCTGCTCTTTATGGTGGGCATCGCACAAGCTTGGGCCCGTGGACTGGATATTGACTGCGGCTGCTTTGGCTATGACGCCCAAAACCCTGACCGAGGAATGGATTATGCGAAGACGCTGCTGCGCGACGCCGCATTTCTATTCCTGACCCTATGGACCATCAAGCGCCCCTTCACCAAGTTTGCCCTTCACCCCTAGCAGGTGGGCAAGGTAGGCTGATCGAGTCCGAAGAATTGCAAAGGCAAGGTTCAAATGAGCAAAGTAACTGACCCGAACGCCAAGGGTGGCAACGGTTTTATCTGGGGAGTCGGAGTACTCCTCGTTATCATTGCCGTAGTTATCGGCTACATCGTGTGGAATGGCAAGCAGTCGTCCACGGATTCTGTCGATGCCCTTGACGCCAAGGACGTAAATATGTCCATGGAGTACAACGACGGTGCTATTACCCTTAAGTCTGAAAGCGCCAAGAAGGGCACCCCTGAGGTGGATCTCTACGAAGACTACTCCTGCCCGCACTGTGCCGAACTGGCTCAGGCCACCGACGGTGACATGCAGAAGGCCATCGAAGACGGCAAGCTGATCGTCCACGTGCGTACCCTCAACTTCTTGGATGGCGAGGATATTGAGAACCAGGAGGGATACTCCACTAAGGCGGCAGCCGCTATGTCCGAGCTGGCCAAGTCTGGTGATATCAAGACCTACTGGAACCTGCGTGACTACATGCTGCAGAACCAGCAAAAGGTGGCTACTTCGTGGGATATCAAGGATATTGCTGACGCCGCCAAGGAGTTTGGCGCGGACGATGATGTCGTTGATTCCATGAAGGATGTGGACGTCAAGCAGGGCAATAAGGTGGCGAAGACCAACTACGACAAGCTGGATAAGGAAACCGGAACCGTATCTTCGCCGCGCATCATCAAGGATGGCAAGGATGTTCCATCAGAAAAGGATCAAAAGGCCGGCAAGAACCTGGGTGACTGGGTAGAAATCGTCACCAAGTAGCAGGCGATTTGGAGAGTTAAATACCCTCCATGTATATTTAAGCGAGTTGCAGCCCACAGGGTTGCACCTCGTTTGAGGGGCTATGGCGCAGCTGGTAGCGCACCACACTGGCAGTGTGGGGGTCACGGGTTCGAATCCCGTTAGCTCCACAATATAGGGGAGAGGAACATTAGTTCCTCTCCTTTTTCTTGTTGCGGTGGGCTAGAGCTCCGCTAGATCCTCATCGAGCATGCGCTGATCGATGGCGATGCCGACGGCCGCACCGCTGCCCATCGCTTGCGAGACTTGGTCCGGGGAGCTGACCACATTGCCGGCCGCCCACAGGCGCGATACCGAGGTCTGGCCACGCTCTACGCTGACCCACCCGTTGGCTGATTCGCAGCCGGCATCCTGCAGCAGTGCGTCATTGGGCAGAAAATCGGGCCCAGTAAAGCATGCTTCGTAGGCGTCTTCACCAGTAGTGCTTTGCACTACTACGCCGGTTGACGATGTCTCCTCTGGCCGGAGCTGTGTCACTTTCGCATCGTTTACCTTTACGCCTAATCCGGCGAGTTGAGTGCGATCAAGATCGGTGAGCTCAAGGCCATTGGGGTAAAAGGTCAGCGTGTCCGTCCACGTGGACAGCAGCTTGCTGATCCGGATGGTAAAAGGCGGATTCGCGCCGCCGATGAGCGCAACCTTCTTTCCGGTGACTTCGTAGCCATGGCAGTAAGGGCAGTGAAAGACCCTGGTGCCCCACAAATCGCTCAGGCCGGGAACTGCAGGGAGCTTGTCCGTGAGCCCCGTCGCGACGAGAACGTGGCGGGATTCAAGAACCTCGCCGCTGCCAAGCTTTGCTTGCCAAGGCTCGCACTCAGAATCCCGGGTGAGTTTCTCCACCGAGCCCTGGGTAATGGTTCCACCGAATTTCCCCACCTCCGCGTGGCCGCGCTGAAGCAGTTCGGCGGGAGCCGCGCCATCGAGGCCAAGGATGCCGTGGGCATGTTCGCTGAAGCGATTGCGGGGAGCCCCGGAATCGATTAACTGAATTTTTCGGTTAGCGCGGGCCAAGGTGATGGCCGCAGCGGTGCCGGCAAAGCCACCGCCGATGATGATGACGTCCGAGTACATTGCTCCTCCTTTATAGGAAGTGGGTAGCATGGTGCGCAGCCGAGTATATGCAGTCAACATCGAAGGGGCTCGCGCGCAGAATGACTGATGAATCCACAGGGTTCTTTACACGCGAAGCGCTCTATGGGGCGTCGCCTGTACAGGCGCTAGGCAGGTTCTTTGTAAAGTACTTCAACTTTCGTGGCCGTGCGTCCATGAGTGAGTTTTGGTGGGTTTTCGGTTTCCTCGTGCTGAGTTCTGTGGCAATCGGCATTATCGATCGACACTTTGGCGTGGATTTTGAGACTATTGCCGAGGCGGTACTTGTGATTCCAGTCGTTTCTTTGATGTGCCGGCGGCTGCACGATTCCGGGCGGACGGGGTTGTTATGCCTGATTGGGCTCATTCCGGTGTTCGGTGGAATCGCGTTGCTCTTTATGATGGCGCTGCCCACGCGCGAGCATGCGGCGCTTTAAAAGTTTCCTTGCCTGATTAGGCTGGGCGACATGCAGACTTTTTCAAAGCGAGTACGCGGCAGAGATCAAGCAGGTGCCGAGGCTGCCGGACTGCGGTGGCTCGGGGAGGCCACCGACGCGGTGGTCAACGTCGTAAGCGCTGACGGGCTAGAAATCGTTACCGAGCGCGTGGACGAGGTCATGCCTACGCCGGAGGCGGCGCGGACATTTGGTGCGGAGCTGGCGCGCATGCACCGTGGAGGAGCCGAAGCGTTTGGCGCGCCTCCTACCGGGTGGGAAGGCAAGAACTTCATCGGCAGTATCGAACAGGACTGCATCCCGACGGATAATTGGGGCGAGTTCTATGTTGAACAGCGAGTGCTGCCCTTCGCGGAACTAGCGGGGATTAGTGCAGCGCAGTTGGACTTGGTAAGGCGTGCCTGCAATGCCATCGCCGCGCGCAGTTGGGATGTGGCGCCGGCGCGCATCCACGGCGATCTATGGGCGGGCAACCTGCTTTTTGGAGCGGATGGCGGCATCATGATTGACCCCGCCGCCCATGGTGGGCACCCGCATACGGATTTGGGGATGTTGGCGCTTTTCGGGGCACCGTACCTTGAGGAGATTTTCCGGGGATATGGTGCGCCTAAAGACATCGAAAAATGGATTCCCATGCACCAGCTGCATCCGTTGGCAGTGCATGCGCTGACGCACGGCGCCAGCTATAACCGGCCGCTGGAGCACGCTGCGGCCGCTACCTTGGAGGCACTGGGCTAAAGGTTCGGCCCCTGCGGCATGATGCGCTTGTGAGCGCCGCGGTGCCATAAGGTTTCGATGCGTTCGCGGGCGGCGTCGGGAACCGCTTTGCCCTCCAGGTAGTCATCGATGTGGGCGTAGGTGACGCCGAGGGCTTCTTCGTCGGGAAGCTGGGGCTTATCGTCCTCCAAGTCCGCGGTGGGAACCTTCTCCCAGGTAGAGCGCGGGGCACCAAGGTGCTCTAGGAGGGCGGCGCCTTGGCGCTTATTGAGGCCGGCCAAGGGGAGGAGATCCGCCGCGCCATCGCCCCACTTGGTAAAGAAGGCCGTGACATTTTCCGCCGCATGGTCGGTGCCGATGACTAGCGCGCCGACCTCGCCGGCGATGGCGTATTGGGCGGTCATGCGCAGGCGCGCTTTGGTATTGCCGCGGTTGAAATCGGTGACGTCGGCAAGCTGCAGCGCATCTGCCACCTGCTCGTCGAGGGCCAAGGTGGCCGGCTTGATATCGACGGTGGGGCGGTGATCGGGCTGGATGAAATCCAGAGCAATCTGGGCATCGTCCTCATCGGCCTGCACGCCGTGGGGCAGGCGCACGGCCCAAAACTCCGCGCCGTCGACGCGGTCCACCGCCAGCTGCGCGAGCTTTCCCGCCAAGGTGGAATCCTGGCCGCCGGAAATACCCAGCACGTAGCCTTTAGCGCCGGTGGTGCGCAGGTAATCAACCAGGAAATCCACGCGGCGCTGCACTTCGGCTTCTGGATCGATAAAGGGACGCACACCCAGGGCTTTTATGATGGTTTGCTGCAGTTTTTCGGCATCATTCGACATGACGTTCATGGTAGCCGCCTGACACAATATTGTGCTGTGAATAAGGAAGTTTATGTCAAGGTAGTAGCTGGCATAGCGGCCCTGGGTGGGCTGCTATTTGGATACGACACCGGCGTGATGTCCGGTGCCTTGCTTTTTATTAGCCCCGCATTCGACATGAGTGCCCACCAAGAGGGTTGGGTGACCTCGATGCTGCTCGTGGGTGCTGCAGTAGGTGCGCTGACGGCTGGGCGCATCGCCGATAGATATGGACGCCGCTTCACGCTGATTGCAGGCGGCATCATTTTCGTGCTGGGTTCTATCTGGTGTGCGCTTTCCGGCTCGGTGGGAATGCTGGCAACGGCGCGCACCTTTTTGGGCTTTGCCGTGGGTGCAGTGTCAATCGTGTCTCCCATGTACATCGCGGAGATCGTGCCCGCCAAGGTGCGCGGGCGCATGGTCTCGCTCAATACCCTCGCGATTGTGGTGGGTCAGTTGATGGCCTACCTGGTCAACTCCGCGCTGGCCTCCACCGGTAGCTGGGAGTGGATGCTGGGCCTAGCCGCCGTGCCGGGCCTAGCGTTAGCTCTCGGAATGGCTTTCCTGCCAGAGACGCCGGTATGGCTGGCAACCAACGGGCGCATGCCCCGCGCCCAAGAGATCGCCGGGCGCGCCGGGATGGATATCTCGGAGCTGACCTCGCAGGAGACCGCGCGAAAATCCAGCGGATCCGAATGGAAGGCGCTGAAGGCCAATCGGTGGATGCAGATTACGGTGTTGCTTGCCATGCTGATGGGCTTGACGCAGCAGATTACCGGCGTCAACGCCATTGTGTACTTCGCGCCGACCATGATGAACCAGGTGGGGATATCCACTGCCAACTCGGTTTATACCTCCATCGTTATCGGCACGGTATCCGTGCTGGCCTGTTGGGTGGGGCTCAAGGTCGTGGACCGCATTGGGCGAAAGCGATTGTTGTTGATCGGCCTGACCGGCAACGTGGTCTCGCTGTTTATCCTCTCCTTTGCCTATTCTCATGCGCAGGACTCCACTGCTATGGCCATGGTCTCGTTGGTATTCATGGCGCTGTTTATCGCCTTTCAGCAGGCGGCAGTGTCGCCTACGACGTGGCTGCTCATTTCCGAGCTGGTGCCACTGCAGGTGCGCGGCCTAGGCATGGGCATTGCGGGGCTCTCGCTATGGGCCACCAACTGGGCCGTGGCGCAGTACTTCCTGCCGCTAGTGGAGTGGCTGACCGGCCCGGTGGCGTTTATCGTCTTCGGAGTCTTTGGTCTCATCGCCATCGGCTACACCAAGGTTTTGGTTCCAGAGACTATGGGACGTAGCCTGGATGAGGTAGGCGAGGAAATGAAGTCGCGCTACGAGCGCGAGTCCGCACCCGTGAAGCCTTAGTGTTTTGGTATTGACGGCCGTGTGAGGTAACATTTTTCCTCGTGTCATGGCTGGGGATTCCCAGTCCGTGCTTTACTTATTCAACCGCATGTAGATTGCGCATAACGAAAGGAGCGCCCGATGAAGGTCCGTAAGTCCCTTCGGTCGCTGAAGAAGAAGCCGGGCGCCCAGGTTATTCGCCGCCACGGTAAGGTCTTCGTGATCAACAAGAAGGATCCCCGTTTCAAGGCTCGTCAGGGCTAATTGAGACGCGATTCCATCCGCTCCCTCCGGACTCCCGGAGTGGGGCGGATTTTTTCATGCGTGAGCTCCGGCACAAAGGATAAATTCTTTTAAATCCAAGTGAACATAAAGACAAATGTATGAATATAATTATTTTGTCTATCCATGCCGTGAGAAAGAAGAATAATGTCCCAGCGAATCGTTGCCGCGCTCACTGCCGCCGCCCTCGGATTGTCCGCCCCAGTGGCGCATGCTGCAGAGCCACAGTGGGAATCCTCTGCGCCGGAGTCCCTTGGTATCAATGACCCGTCCTGTGTGCCTTCAGGGGACATCACTGAGCCCGTTGTGTTGCTGCATGGAACCTCGAATAATGCTTCCGTGTGGGGAAACTTGGTTCACCTCCTGCAAGATCAGGGGGCGTGCGTGTGGGCCTTTGACTACGGCGCCGATGATGTCACCTTGCAGAATATGATTCCAAGTGTCAAAGCCATAGCGGACTTGGATGATTCGGCCGCGGAAATTGCAGATCAGGTGGACTATGTCCGCGAGGTTACTGGCTCGGACAAGGTGAACTTGGTGGGCCATTCCCAGGGTGGTATGCACATCAAGACCTATACCCAGATGTACGATGGGGCGGATCACGTCTCCCATGCGGTAGCGCTGGGCGGCAACTTCCATGGCACCACGCTTAACGGGCAGGGGGAGACGCTCTCTAAAATCATTGCCTTTGCACCGCACCTCGCCGCTTTCCTGGCAAGTACGGCCGGCATTCAGCAAGTGGTGGGGTCGGAGTTTATTAAACGGCTCAATGCGCTGCCAGATACCGCGCCAGGCGTGCTTTATACCTCCATTTACTCGCCGGGGGATACGACGGTGACTCCGAATAGCTCTTCGCAGCTGGCGCTTGGCGACGGCGCCGATGTGGTCAACCTCGACTTAAGCGAAGTCTGTGGCGTGGCTCCTCGGCACGACAAGCTGCCGACCGACCGGACGGTGTTGAGTCAGGTCATTTTTGGGCTAAAGCGCGCCCCTGGGGAGGGTCCGGACCCGGCGACCTGTGCCTCTGGCGAGCCTTCGGTAGTCGGCTCTTAAGGTGACATGCCAGCCCTAAAATGTGAACTTTGACACACAAAATGGTGAACTCCAGGTAAACCTGCAGGAATCCCATTGGTGTAGTTTCATGGCTGTCCGTAGGTGTGGACAACATGTGGGGCCTGGGGGTGTGCCATCCTGGGAATACCACGGCTGTAACTACTACATATTGTGTTAGTTGCGGGCATTTCCCCCAAAGTATAGTGTCGTTGATGTTGCTCAGAGCGGCGCAGGAAGCGCCCGCATAGGCGGGAAAACGCGCCCCGCTCTGACGAGTTTTTCAATGCAGGAGCTTTAAGGATCTATATGTCTATCACCGTTTACACCAAGCCAGCTTGCGTCCAGTGCAATGCCACCAAGAAGGCCCTCGACCGCGCCGGTCTCGATTACAACCTGGTCGATATTTCTGTTGATGATGAAGCCCGTGATTACGTCATGGCACTGGGCTACGTTCAGGCACCAGTAGTTGAAGCTAATGGCGAGCACTGGTCCGGTTTCCGCCCTGACCGTATCAAGGGCTTGGCTTCCGTAGCGGCATCCGCCTAAGAGGTAGGGGAGGCCAGTAGCCATGTTGGTCGTGTATTTTTCCTCCGCGACGGAAAATACGCACCGGTTCGTGCAGAAACTGGGCTTTCCCAGCGCGCGCATTCCGCTGCGCCGCACGGAGGAGCTCCTCAAGGTCAACGAACCTTATGTCTTGGTGTGCCCCACCTATGGCGGGGGCGCTTCCATCAGCCACCAAAACTCCCGGCCCGTGCCAAAGCAGGTTATTAAGTTCCTCAATGATGAGCACAACCGCAGCCTCATTCGCGCGGTAATCGCGGGTGGCAATAGCAATTTCGGTGCCGATTTTGGCAAGGCTGGTGACGTCATCAGTGCCAAATGTAAAGTGCCCTATGTATATCGTTTCGAGTTGCTGGGAAACGATGACGATATAAAAATTTGTCGTGAAGGTTTATTGGCTAACGCCGCCGAGCTCGGGCTCGAGGCCGCGGCCTAGCGCCCACTACGACTTAAATAAAGATCCTGATTTTTAAGAAAGGCCTTGTCAGCTGTGAGTACGCAATTGGGGAAGACCGTCGCCGAGCCAGTAAAGCCAGAAGAGCAGTTGGATTACCACGCTCTGAACGCGATGCTGAATCTCTACGATGCTAACGGCAAGATTCAGTTTGAAAAAGACCGCGAGGCCGCTAACCAATTCTTCCTGCAGCACGTTAATCAAAACACGGTCTACTTCCATGATCTGGAAGAAAAGATCGATTACCTGATTAATAACAAGTACTACGACCCGCAGGTCATTGAGCAGTATGATTTCTCCTTTATTAAGGAGCTATTCAAGCGCGCTTATTCCTATAAGTTCCGCTTCAAGTCCTTCCTGGGCGCGTATAAGTACTACACCAGCTACACGCTGAAGACCTTTGATGGCCGTCGCTACCTCGAGCGCTTTGAGGACCGCGTGTCCATGACGGCTCTATTTTTGGCGGATGGCGATACTGGCCTAGCGGAGCACCTCGTAGACGAGATCATGACCGGCCGCTTCCAGCCGGCTACCCCGACCTTCCTCAACGCCGGCAAGGCCCAGCGCGGCGAGCTCGTCTCCTGCTTCCTGCTGCGCATCGAGGACAATATGGAGTCCATTGGCCGCTCCATCAACTCCGCGCTGCAGCTTTCCAAGCGCGGCGGCGGCGTGGCCCTCCTGCTGTCTAATATCCGCGAGTCCGGTGCGCCAATTAAGCACATTGAGAACCAGTCTTCCGGCGTCATCCCCGTGATGAAGCTGCTGGAGGATTCCTTCTCCTACGCCAACCAGCTCGGTGCCCGCCAGGGTGCCGGTGCGGTTTACCTCAACGCGCACCACCCGGACATCATGAACTTCCTGGATACCAAGCGCGAGAATGCGGATGAGAAGATCCGCATTAAGACCCTCTCGCTGGGCATCGTCGTGCCGGATATCACCTTTGAGTTGGCTAAGCGCAATGATGATATGTACCTCTTCTCGCCGTATGACGTCGAGCGCGTCTATGGCAAGGCCTTCGGTGACATCTCCGTCACCGAGCACTATGAAGAGATGGTGGAAGACCCACGCATCCGCAAGAAGAAGATCAACGCCCGCCACTTCTTCCAGACCGTGGCAGAGCTGCAGTTCGAGTCCGGTTACCCGTACATCATGTTCGAGGACACCGTAAACCGCGCGAACCCAGTGAAGACCTCGTGGATCAACATGTCCAACCTGTGCTCGGAAATCCTGCAGGTCAACTCCGCATCCGAATTCAACGCGGACCTGACCTATGAGGAGCTGGGCAGCGATATTTCCTGCAACTTGGGTTCCCTGAATATCGCGATGACCATGGATTCTCCGGACTTTGCCAATACGGTGGAAACCGCCATCCGCGGCCTGACCGCCGTGGCGGATAAGACCTCCATTGACTCCGTGCCGTCCGTGCGCCGTGGTAATGATGAGTCCCACGCCATCGGTTTGGGCCAGATGAACCTGCACGGTTACTTGGGCCGCGAGCACATCGAGTATGGCTCGGAAGAGGGCTTGGACTTTACCAATGCTTACTTTGCCGCCATTTTGTATGCGGCGCTGCGTGCCTCCAATAAGATTGCCCGCGAGCGCGGCGAGTACTTCACGGAGTTCCCCCAGTCCGAGTATGCCTCGGGCGAATTCTTTGACCGCTACGATCCGGAAGAGTTCAAGCCGAAGACGAAGAAGGTCCAGGAGCTTTTCGACGCCTCTTCGATCCACACCCCGTCCGCCCAGGACTGGGAGGACTTGAAGCAGGACGTGGCTAAGTACGGCCTGTATAACCGCAACCTGCAGGCGGTGCCGCCGACGGGCTCGATTTCCTATATCAATAACTCCACCTCGTCCATCCACCCGATTGCCTCCAAGATTGAGATCCGCAAGGAGGGCAAGATCGGCCGTGTCTACTACCCGGCGCCGCACATGGATAATGACAACCTGGAGTACTTCAAGGACTCTTATGAGATCGGCTACGAGAAGATCGTCGATACTTATGCCGTAGCCACGAAGTATGTGGACCAGGGCCTATCGCTCACGCTCTTCTTCAAGGACACCGCGACCACCCGCGAGGTCAATCGCGCGCAGATTTATGCGTGGCGCAAGGGCATTAAGACCTTGTACTACATCCGCCTGCGCCAGATGGCGCTGGAGGGCACCGAGGTCGAGGGCTGCGTATCCTGCATGCTCTAAACCGGTGGTAGGGCGCCTCGCTGCACGTCGCGGGGAAGGACGTGCATCGAGGCGTTTAACCGTTTTCGGCCCTAGTGCGGTCGAGGATAGTGCGGGAGGTTTCTTCGGCGGCGTCGGCAAGCCCGGCATCAATGGCGCGGGCCAGTTCCATGTGCAGCTGTGTGGTGCCGCTGATGGGGTCGCGCTTGCGGGAGCCGAAGACGGACTTGCCCTTGAGCATCGCCACCAGGGAGGGGGCGAGCGCGGCCAGCATTTCATTTCCAGAGGCCCGCAGGATGAGGGTGTGGAAGCGTAAATCGGTTTCTAATTCTTCGCCCACGCGCGGAGATGGAGTGGATTCCAGCTCGGCCAATCGCGCGGCGAGGCGCAGCAATTCCGCCCGCTGCTGGGCGGTGGCATTGCCGGCAGCCAAACGGGCGGCCACCGGCTCGATGCCAAGCCGCAGCTCATTGAGGCGGGCCACTTGCTGTCCGCGCGTTTTATCGTTGTTTAGGCGCCAGCCAATGATCGCTGGGTCATATACAGCCCACTTGTCCATCGGCAGCACCGTGATGCCCACGCGGCGCCCGGAGCTCACCATGCCGAGGTGCTCCAGGGTGCGCATGGCTTCGCGGGCCACGGTGCGGGAGATGCCAAAGCGCTTTTCGACGTCCCCCAGCCGGAACCGCTCGCCCTCCGCGAGGTCTCCGCTTACTATATCCGCGCCGAGTTGATCCACCACGGAGCCGAGTAGGGGAGGGGTGGCGCTCATGGTGGGTGAATCCTCTCTGTGCAGGCACTCGGTATAGCTGGGATCAGTATAGGCATGAGGCATCCACCACAATGGCAAAGAGGCCGGGTGAATTGGGTATGCTGGGGAGCTAAAAGTGTCCGTTTTTAGTATTGGAGTGACGCCGCGTGTCGCACGAGTACGATGACTACGTTTCTAGTCATGAAAAGCCAGTTAAAGCCATTAACTGGAATAGCATCCCGGATGAAAAGGACCTCGAGGTATGGGATCGCCTCACCGGTAATTTCTGGCTGCCAGAAAAGGTCCCTGTCTCTAATGACCTGCCCAGCTGGAAGACGCTGACGGAGAAGGAAAAGGAAACCACCATGCGGGTCTTTACCGGCCTGACGCTGCTGGATACCATCCAGGGCACTGTGGGTGCGATTTCCCTCCTTCCGGATTCCCAGACCCTGCATGAGGAAGCGGTCTACACCAATATCGCCTTCATGGAATCCGTGCACGCCAAGTCCTATTCCAATATCTTTATGACCCTGGCGTCCACGCCAATGATCAACGATGCCTTCCGCTGGTCCGAAGAAAACGAGAACCTGCAGAAGAAGGCCAAGATCATCTTGTCCTACTACAAGGGTGATGATCCGCTGAAGAAGAAGGTGGCCTCCACGCTGCTGGAGTCCTTCCTGTTCTACTCCGGCTTCTACCTGCCGATGTACTTCTCCTCCCGCGCGAAGCTCACCAACACCGCCGATATCATCCGCCTGATCATCCGCGATGAGGCTGTGCATGGCTACTACATTGGTTACAAGTTCCAGCAGGCGTATAAGCAGCTAGATGAAGAGCACCAAGCAGAGCTGAAGGAATACACCTTCGACTTGGTCTATGACCTCTATGACAATGAGATCGATTACACCGAGGATCTCTACGATGATCTGGGCTGGACCGAGGACGTCAAGCGCTTCCTGCGGTACAACGCCAATAAGGCGCTGAATAACTTGGGCTTCGAGGGGCTATTCCCAGCCGATGAGACCCGCGTTTCCCCGGCCATCTTGTCCTCGTTGTCGCCGAACGCCGACGAGAACCATGACTTCTTCTCTGGTTCGGGTTCCTCCTATGTCATTGGCAAGGCTGAGGACACCACGGATGATGACTGGGACTTCTAAGCATTCCCGCTGATCAGCGTGGTCTAGCGGCACACCTTCTGCTCGAACTCAACCGAAAGGTTGATAACGAGCGGGGGTGTGTTTTTGCGTTTTGGGGCCGCACAATTCGGCGCGGCTGTGACATATAGCACTCTGCATCTTTGGCGAAAACCGTCGGTGGAAATAGTGGCCGCGCCACGTGCAGGGGCAATGTGGCAGATGTGGTCAGTGGTGAGGCGTGTTCTCGCGTCCGAGTATTGGGGGAAGCTGGAAAGAACAGGGGAAAATGGCCTAATATAAGGCGAGTAAACCTAGGTGTAGGTGGAGTCTGTCCACAGACACTTTGTTATTCAGGAGGATTTTATGACCGCTGTGGCGCCACGGGTCGACGATTACGTCGCCCCCACACGTCCAGAGCCAACCGGTAACGCGAAGACCGGTTCAAAGGCTTGGGTATTTCTAACCACCACCGACCACAAGCAGCTGGGCATCATGTACTTGATCATGTCCTTCAGCTTCTTCTTCCTCGGTGGCTTTATGGCACTGTTGATCCGCGCGGAGCTGTTCACCCCGGGTCTCCAGTTCTTGTCTAATGAGCAGTTCAACCAGCTGTTCACCATGCACGGCACCGTGATGCTGCTGCTGTTTGCGACCCCAGTTGTGTGGGGCTTTGGTAACTACATCCTGCCGCTGCAGATTGGCGCGCCGGACGTGGCCTTCCCGCGTCTGAACGCTTTCGGCTTCTGGGTTACCCTGCTGGGCGGCATCGTGATGCTGCTGGGCTTCGTTACCCCAGGTGGTGCAGCTGACTTCGGCTGGACCATGTACATGCCGCTGGCTGATGGTGTCCACACCCCGGGCATTGGTGCGGATATGTGGATCGTCGGCGTGGGTGCTACCGGTGTCGGCACCATTGCCTCCGCTATCAACATGATCACGACCATCCTGACCCTGCGTGCGCCGGGCATGACCATGTTCCGTCTGCCGGTCTTCAGCTGGGCTGTGTTTACCGCATCCGCCATCGTGCTGATGATTTTCCCGCTGCTGACCGCTGCGGCACTGGGTGTTCTGTATGACCGCAAGCTGGGCGGCCACATCTACGATTCCGCTAATGGTGGCGGCATCCTGTGGCAGCACCTGTTCTGGTTCTTCGGCCACCCTGAGGTTTACGTCCTCGCGCTGCCGTTCTTCGGCGTTGTATCTGAGGTCGTTCCGGTCTTCTCCCGCAAGCCGGTCTTCGGCTACATCGGCCTGGTCTTCGCGCTGCTGGCCATCGGCTCCCTGTCCATGGCTGTGTGGGCACACCACATGTTCGTCACCGGCGCTATCCTGCTGCCGTTCTTCTCCTTCATGACGTTCCTGATTGCGGTTCCAACCGGCGTCAAGTTCTTCAACTGGGTCGGCACCATGTGGAAGGGCCACATCACCTGGGATACCCCGATGATCTTCGCCATGGGCTTCATGGCAACCTTCCTGTTCGGCGGTATGACCGGCGTTATGCTGGCATCCCCGGCACTGGACTTCCACCTGGCTGAGTCCTACTTCTTGATTGCACACTTCCACTACACCCTGTTCGGTACGGTTGTGTTCTCCGCCTTCGCTGGCCTGTACTTCTGGTTCCCGAAGATGACCGGCCGCATGCTGGATGAGCGTCTGGGCAAGATTCACTTCTGGCTGACCTTCATCGGCTTCCACGGCACCTTCCTGGTCCAGCACTGGGTAGGCAACATGGGTATGCCGCGTCGTTACGCTGACTACCTGGAGTCCGATGGCTTCACGGTCTTCAACCAGATTTCCACCATCTTCTCCTTCGTCCTCGGCGCTTCCGTTATCCCGCTGGTGTGGAACGTATTCAAGTCCTGGCGCTACGGCGAGATTGTCACCGTGGATGACCCATGGGGCTACGGCAACTCCCTCGAGTGGGCAACCTCCTGCCCGCCGCCGCGCCACAACTTCGTGTCGCTGCCGCGTATCCGCTCCGAGCGCCCGGCGTTCGAGCTGCACTACCCGCACATGGTTCAGCGCATGCGCGAAGAAGCACACGTGGGTAGCCACTAAAGCGATATAACTCGCTAAAGCACTCCTGACTTAAGCCGCCTCCCAACCCGCAACGGGCCGTGGGAGGCGGCTTTGGCGTATCTTATTTGCCCTACGTGCGATAATGGGCGGCGTGAGTACCCAAGCTGATACCTATGCCGTCATTACCACCACTGGGCCGGACAAGCCTGGGGTCTCGGCGGCCTTCTTCCGCGTGCTGGCGTCTTATAGCGCCGCGCTTATCGACGTCGAACAAGCCATCTTTTCCGGCCGCATCACCCTCGCCGCCCATACCCGCATTCCCGGTACGCGCGCCGAGCAGATTGCACAGGGGTTGCGCAATACCTTGAGCATCTACGGGCAGCAGGTATCCGTGGACGTGCGAGAGGAGGAATCTAGCGCGCGAGCTCGCTCCACGCATGCGGTGGTCCTCATGGGAACGGAAGTAACCGCCCACCACGTAGAGGAGGTCGCCCGCGTATTGGCCAACTTCGATGCCAATATCGATCGCATCCGCGGGCTTTCCACCTCTCCGTTGACAGGGCTGGAGCTTTTCTTGTCCCTCGATGGTTCCGCGGCACCCGTGCGCCAGGCGCTGGCAGAGCTGGCACAGCA
The DNA here is from genome assembly GCF_030228885.1 of Corynebacterium sp. MSK195. Lineage (NCBI taxonomy): Bacteria > Bacillati > Actinomycetota > Actinomycetes > Mycobacteriales > Corynebacteriaceae > Corynebacterium > Corynebacterium sp. MSK195. The sequence goes on from NZ_JASPGT010000010.1 coordinate 21,819, forward strand.
GATTGGTATCGACATTGCGATCGAGCCGGCGGGGCTGGGCCGGCGCTCCAAACGACTCGTGTGCTTTGACTGCGATAGCACCCTCATCCAAGGCGAGGTCATCGAGATGCTGGCCGCGCACGCCGGCAAGGAAGAAGAGGTAGCCGCCGTTACGGCTCGGGCTATGCGCGGCGAATTGGATTTTGAGGAGTCCCTGCGCGAGCGCGTGGCAGTTTTGGCCGGCCTGGATGCTTCCATTATCGATGAGGTAGCCCGCGAGATTCAGCTGACCCCCGGCGCCCGCGAGACCATTGCCACGCTCAACCGCATCGGTTATCGCACCGCTGTGGTCTCCGGTGGGTTCATCCAAGTTCTAGAGGGCCTAGCCGCAGAAATGCACTTAGACTATGTCCGCGCCAATACTTTGGAGATAGCCGATGGCAAGCTCACCGGCCGCATAACCGGCAAGGTGGTTGATCGCAAGGCCAAGGAGGAATTCCTGCGGGAGTTTGCCGCGGATTCCGGAGTGGGCATGCGTCAGACGGTCGCCGTGGGCGACGGTGCCAATGACATCGATATGATTACCGCCGCGGGGTTGGGCATCGCCTTTAACGCTAAGCGGGCGCTGCAAGAAGTGGCGGATACTTCGGTAAATCACCGGCGGCTGGATGAGGTACTACAGATTTTGGGAATCCCAGCCGAGGAGGTTGTTCGTGGATAAGTTTGAAATCGCTCACCAGCGCTTGGTAGAAGCCTGTGATGCGCGTTCGTGGCGCGATGACCCAGAAAACCCAGACGAGCCCGCCACTATCCAAGCGATGCAGATTGCACTGAACCTTCCCAAGCAGGAGCCGCCGGCGCGCACGGAAGTGCTGGAGGCAGCCGCTAGCGCCGTTGTGGCCGCGTGTTTGGATGAACGCGCGGGGGAGGATGGGGCCTTCGCCCACGCCCTGGGCCAGTGGTATGGACACCGCATCCGCAAGATCGCCCGTCGGGCGCGTAATAAGGCTTGGCGCGATGTGCAGAACCTGCCCGGCGTGACCGTGGCGGACCGTGCCCGGGCCTTTGCACCTTCGGCCGTGGGGGAGGTGGATCCGCTCATTGGCAAGCTGCAAATCGGCCACACTGACCTTGCCTATGATGAGCCAGGAGCCCCGCTTGGCGACGCCCCCGTAATCTACGTCGACCGCAGCCTCGACATGTCTGCGGGCAAGGCCGCAGCGCAGGTGGGCCACGGTTCGATGATGCTCGCCGCGGCGATGTCGGTGGAGGAGGCTCGTGCTTGGGCCGACACGGGTTTTGAGCTTTCGGTGCGCGAGGTGTCTGGCGAAGATTTTCGCACGGCCTGCGCGCAGGACGGCGCCGTGGTCATCGTGGACGCCGGGTTCACGGAGATTGCGCCGGACTCGGCTACCGTGTGCGCCCTGCGGCGACCAATCGCTTAAGCGCGCCGCGCACCGTATCCGCGTCGGTGGTCTGCCAAAAGCGTGGCATGGAGGCCTTGAGGAAGCTGCCGTAGCGCTTATACTCCAAGCGGTTATCGAGCACGGCCACCACGCCGCGGTCGGTCACGTGGCGCAGCAGGCGGCCTGCGCCCTGTGCCATGAGCAAGGCGGCGTGGTTGGCGGAGACCTCCATGAATCCGGAGCGGCCCGCCGCATCGGCCGCTTGGGCGCGCGCCTGCATCAGGGGATCGTCCGGCCGGGGGAACGGAATGCGGTCGATGATGACCAGCGAACAGGCCGGCCCCGGCACGTCCACGCCCTGCCACAGGGTAAGCGTGCCGAAGAGACAGGAGTTTTCCTTTTGGGAGAATTTCTCTACCAGTGCGCCGATGGAATCCTCGCCTTGCACGAAGAGGTCAAAGGGGATGCGCGGCTTGAGGGCGGTGGCCGCCTCTTCCGCAGCGCGGCGAGAGGAGAATAGGCCAAGCGTGCGCCCGCCGGCGGCCATAATGAGTTCGTAGATCTCATCTATGGTTTCTTTGGGCAGGCCATCGCGGCCCGGCGCGGGCAGGTGCTTGGCGGTGTACAGGATGCCGGATTTGGCTGGGTCGAAAGGCGTGCCCGCGTCCAAGGTGTCGTAGGTGCCGCTCGGCATGCCCCACTGGGCGGCCATGGCATCGAAGCGTCCACCGAGGGCGAGGGTGGCCGAGGTCAACACCACCGTCTGCTCCCCGAAGAGGTTCTCGCGCAGCATGTGGGCGATGGATAGGGGAGCCACGGCGAGGGTCTCGGCGTCGCTGCGCGGATCGCGCTCGAGCCAGACGACGTCGTCTTGCTTGGCCGGGTCATCGGTGGCGAAAACCTCCAGCATGCGCGCCACGGCCTGCGCGAGGTCGGAGAGGTGGTTGCTCAAGTTTTGGCGCTCGGCGTTTTTCTCCGGATCGTCGGTGGCTTCGCCTTCTGGTGCGCGAGAAATGAGGGACTTAACGCGCAGGAATTCGTCGGCAAGCGCGCGCAGGTGGCCCTGTGAGGTTTCATCTAAGTCGGTCCAACGGCCTGGCTCTTGGATTTTCATCAGGTCATCAAATTCCTCGGCCAAGTCCGAGAGGTTGCCGGCATTACCCAGCGACTTCGCGCGGTTGGCGGCCATCTTGATGGCGCGGGTAGTAATCTCCGCGGTAGATACGGAGGTGATGCGGCCGTCGAGCTCGTGGGCCTCATCGATAATGGCGACGTCGTGCTCAGGCAAGATATTTGCCTCAGAAACCGCGTCGATGGCGAGCATGGCGTGGTTGGTGACCACGATGTCGACGTCGGCAGCCGCCCTGCGAGCCTCTTCCGCAAAGCAATCCGGCCCGTGCGGGCAGCGCGAAGCGCCCAAGCACTCGTTGGAGGTTACCGATACCGCCCGCCACACCACGTCCGGCACGCCCGGCTCTAGATCATCGCGGTCACCAGTGTCAGTTTCCTGCGCCCACTCGTGGATACGGCGCACGGCCTTGCCGCGGTGGGATATTTCGGATTCGTCGATAAGTGCTTCCGGGTCATCCGGGGTAGCCGCAATCTTATTCATGCACAGGTAGTTATTGCGTCCCTTCATGATGGCGAAGGTGGGCGTACGCTCCATTACAGGGGCGAGCGCCTCAGTAAGCCGCGGCAGATCGCGCTCCACCAGCTGGCGCTGCAAGGCTAGGGTAGCGGTAGAGACGATGACGGTGGACCCCGAGTTCATCGCATGCCGGATAGCCGGGACCAAGTAGGCCAGGGATTTACCGGTACCGGTACCGGCCTGCACTGCCAGGTGGCGCTCCTTTTCGAGCGCAGCCGAGACGGCGGTGGCCATGCGCACCTGGCCTTCGCGCCGGCTGCCGTCCAGCGCGTCAACGGCCTTGCCCAGCAGCGTTTCCGTGTCGAGGTTTAGGGGCTCATCTGCGTGCTCACTCACCCCACACAGTCTAGCGGCCTACTTTTTAAAGCCCACCATCCGCGTGGGCACGGCCGCCTCATCGCGCGAGAGCGCCAGGCCTTCCCATGGCAGAGTCTTGCGGGCCTGATCCAAATACTCGCGGGAGGCATGCAGATCCGGCAGTCCGTCGACGATGTGGCCATCGCGCATGAGCGGAATGGTCATCTCGCGGGTCTCGAGCTGGCCCGTATCTGGCGCGGGCGCGTCAAAGGGATAGACGATCTCTTCCACCGCCACGCCCGAGGAACGGTAGGTGCGTAGCGCGCGCTTGGCACCGCCGACGGACTGCTTGGAAGTAGAGCGCTTTGCCACCGGGATGCCGTCTACCTCTACGACCTTGTAGACCATGCCGGCTGTAGGCGCGCCGGAGCCGGTGACCACGGACGTGCCGACGCCGTAGACATCGACCGGATCGCCGCGCAGGCCGGCAATGGCGAACTCGTCGAGGTCGGAAGATACCACGATATTGGTGTTGTGATTGCCCAAATCATCCAGCTGCTTGCGCACGCGGCGGGTAACCGCACCCAGGTCACCGGAATCGATGCGAACCCCACCGAGCTTCGGTCCACCTACCTTCACTGCGGTCTCGACGCCCTTGGTGATGTCATAGGTATCGACCAACAGAGTGGTGTCTACGCCAAGGGTGTCGATCTGGGAGCGGAAGGCGGCCTCTTCGTTCGGGGTGCCATCCGGGTTGGTATGTGCCAAGGTCCAGGAGTGGGCGGCAGTGCCGGAGACCGGAATGCCGTAGCGGTAGCCTGCCTCCAGGTTGGAGGTGGCATCGAACCCGGCCAGGTAGGCCGCGCGGGCGGCGGTTACCGCCGCATACTCGTGGGTGCGGCGCGAGCCCATCTCGATGATGGGCCGGCCGTCGGCCGCCGTGACCATGCGGGAAGCGGCCGAAGCCACTGCGGAATCGGCGTTCATGATGGACAAGATGACGGTCTCCAAAACCAAGCACTCCCCAAAGGTGCCGCGCACCGTCAGGATGGGGGAGTTGGGGAAATAAAGCTCGCCCTCGCGGTAGCCGTCAATCTGCCCGGAAAAGCGATAGTGGCGCAGATACTCCTTGGTCTGCTCGTCCAAGAAGTCCATCTCCGCTAACTGATTGGCCGAAAAACGGAAATCCTCCACTGCGCGCAGGACGCGGCCGGTGCCTGCAACGACGCCATAGCGGCGCTCATTGGGCAGGCGGCGGCCGAATACTTCGCAGGTGACCTGGCGGTTTGCCGAGCCATCGCGCAGCGCGGCCTGGAGCATCGTTAGCTCATATTTATCCGTGAGCAGTGCAGTAGAGCGATCATTAGGGATAGCTTTGTCATTCACGGGAGTGATAATACCCACTGACTAGGTGCTTTTCAGGGGATTAGATTCTTTGCAGCCGGAATGTCTGAAGCCCGATTGCGCGGGCCCACAATAAATTCCCAAATATGGTTAGGCTAGAAGGCATGAAGGCGCAATTTCCTGTAGTCCGGATGAGCTCTCCGATGGCTACGCCCGAATTGGATGAAGAACTCGACGTAGACGTAGCCACGAGCGAGAACCTGCCGTGGATGTGCATCGTGTGGGATGACCCCGTCAACTTGATGAGCTACGTGTCCTATGTATTCCAAACCGTGTTGGGCTATGACAAGAAGCGAGCCAATGAACTCATGATGCAGGTCCACACCGAGGGCAAGGCCGCCGTGTCCAGCGGCGAGCGCGACAAGATTGAAGCGGACGTGAAAAAGCTCCAGATCGCCGGTCTGTGGGCAACGATGCAGCAGGCAGGTTAAATCGATGCAACCGTGGAAGAAAAAGAAGTCCCTCATGCGCGCGCCGAAAATCACGGCCGTATTCGAACCAATGGAGCGCGAGGTACTGGGCGATCTCACCGCCACCGTCTCCGAGGCGATCATTAAGCGCGCCCAGTCCGCGCCCAAGGACGAGCTGGCGGAAATGCTGGACATGCCTACCGGCCACACCGAAGCCCCGGACGATCCCTCGCTGGCCCGTCTCTTCCCGGACTTTGAAATGCCCGGCGATGAGGAATATGAAGGCGATGCATCATTGCTGCGCTCCCTGCATGAAAACGACATTGCGCGCGCCAAGCTGGAAAACCTGCAGGTAATTGGCTCTGCCCTCGGACCTACCGGTGGGGTAGAGGTCACCATCAACGAGCAAGAGGCCCAGGCCTTCGTCGCTGGCCTCAACGACCTCCGCCTCTTTGTCGCGGCGGGCGATGTGGCCGATAACAACCTGATGTCTGACCGCGATAGCCTCGTGGAATGGCTGGCGTTCTGCCAAGATTCGCTGCTGCAGGTGCTGATGGACTAATGCTGGACGGCATGAGCATCGGGCACTATAGCGGCACCGATACCGGAGTCACGGTGCTCTACTGCGGGCCGGGCGGAGCGCTCGGCAGCGTCGATGTGCGCGGCGGCGGCCCAGGCACCCGCGAAACGGATCTTTTACAGCCGCATAATACGGTCGAGCGCGTCCACGCCGTGGTGTTAGCGGGCGGTTCTGCCTTTGGCCTGGCCGCTGCCGACGGCGTGATGAATGAGCTGGCAGAGAGGGGGATCGGCTTTCCCGTCTTCGGCGAGGATAAGCCTGGGCCGCGCGTGCCCATCGTTCCCGGCGCCGTCATTTTTGACCTCTTGGTCGGGCCTTCCCGCCCCGGGCCGGAAGAAGGCGCGGCCGCGTTGCGAGCCGCGCTTATAGGCAGCGACGAATCCATGGGGTCGGTGGGAGCCGGAGTAGGCGCTACCGCGGGCAAACTGCGGGGCGGCTTCGGGCTGGCCACGCGCCGGGTGGGTGACTACGAGGTCAGCGCCGCGATGGTTGCCAACCCCGTGGGCGAGGTCATCGAGCCGCAGTCCGGCCGCCTGCACGGCGCGCCGGGGCGCACCGCGGTCAATGCTGCCGCCTACCGCGCCTTGCCGCACCCTGCGGAGTCCACGCTCAATACCACCATCGGCGCCGTGCTTACCGACGCCCCCGTTACCACCGCCCAAGCCCAGCGCCTGGCCATGACTGCCCACGACGGCATCGCCCGTGCGGTGCGTCCTGCGCATTCGCCGCTGGATGGGGACACGATCTTTGCCCTGTCCACCGCCAAGCGCCCAGCCGAACTCAGCACGCAGGTGATCACCCAGCTGTGCGCCGCTGCCGCCGACGCCGTGGAAGAAGCCATCGTCAACGCGGTCACCGCCGCCAACCCCGGCCTAGGCTTGAGCGCGTACCGCGATCTGCTGGACTAAGATAAGGCGCATTATGACTTCAGGTGGAACATCTAACTTCCGGCCGGCGCCCGCGGGCCAGGTCAATCGCGGCGATTCCAAGAACTACACCCGCAGCGGCCGCATCACCACCGGCTTTTCTATAGCCTTTGGTTTCCTCGTGGTGGAGTGGGCGGTCCACATCATCAACGCCTTCCTGTTTGGTGGCCAGCTATCCAATTACGGCATTCGCCCGCTGGATTTCAATGGCATCTGGGGCATTGTCACCGCCCCGCTGCTCCACGCGAACTTTGAGCACTTGATGTCTAACTCGGTGCCCGGCGCCATTTTCTGCTTCCTTATCGGCCTTTCCGGCCGCAAGGCCTGGTGGGAGGTCACGCTGATTACCACGCTGGTCGCGGGCCTTGGAACCTGGTTTATCGGCGGCCCCGGTACCTCGCATATCGGTGCTTCCAGCTTGGTCTATGGCTGGCTGGCGTACCTGATTGTGCGCGGAATTTTTAACCGTTCGCTCATCCAGACCATCTTGGGCATCGTGCTCGGCTTCGCCTACTCCGGCTTGGTGTGGGGCGTGTTGCCCGTCTACGAGGGCGTGAGCTGGCAGGGCCACCTCTTCGGCGCCATCGGCGGAATCCTCGCCGGCATGACCATTACCTCGGACGACCCGGTTAAGGCAGTGAAGCGCTAATGCCAACTGCGACCTCTCCCATCGGCATCTTTGATTCCGGCGTGGGCGGGCTCACCGTAGCACGCGCGGTGATGGAACAGCTGCCGCACGAATCCGTCATCTATACCGGCGATACCGCGCACAGTCCTTATGGCCCGCGGCCCATCTCGGAAGTCCGCGCCTTTTCCCAAGACGTGGCCGATAGGCTGGTGGAGCGCGGCTGCAAGATGCTGGTCATTGCCTGCAATACCGCCACCGCTGCCTTCCTTCACGATGCGCGCGAGCGCTACGATATCCCCATCGTGGAAGTCATCCGGCCCGCGGTGCGCCGCGCCATGTCCACCACGCGCAACGGAAAAATCGGCGTCATCGGCACCGAAGGCACCATCAAATCCGGTGCCTACCAAGACTTATTCGCACTCAACCCCAAGGTGCAGGCCTTTGCCACCGCCTGCCCGGATTTTGTTCCCTTTGTCGAGCGCGGTATTACCGCCGGCCGCCAAATCCTCGGCGTCGCCGAGGGCTACCTGGCCCCGCTGCAGGCACAAGGGGTAGACACGCTGGTGTTGGGCTGCACGCACTATCCGCTGTTGACCGGAATTATCCAGCTGGCGATGGGCGATAATGTTTCGTTGGTGACCTCCTCGGAGGAAACCACCAAGGATGTGATGCGGATTCTCACGGAAACGGATATGTTGGCCCCCGCAGAGAATCAGCCGGTCCACACTTTTGAATCCACCGGCGATCCGGAAGCCTTTGCCCGCCTTGCCACGCGCTTTCTCGGCCCCCAGATTGCATAAGGAAGTGCAATTTCTCCCCCGTTTGCACGTTGAGTACGCATGCGGGGCGAATTCATGGAACTATTGAGCCCATGAAGCTGACCATCCTAGGCTGCTCCGGTAGCGTCCCCACCGCCCAAAATCCCGCCTCCGGCTACTTGCTGTCCTTCGATAATGCGCCGTCCATCGTCCTCGACATGGGCCCTGGCACCTTGGCGCAGCTGGAACAGCAACAGGATCCTTGTGATGCGCACGTGGCCTTTAGCCATCTGCATGCCGATCACTGCCTGGATTTTCCTTCCCTGATGGTGTGGCGCCGCTTCCATCCCACGGCGCCGGCGGCGTCGCGCAATATGTGCTTCGGGCCGAAGGCTACGCCTACGCATCTGGGCCGCCTGTCCTCCGATGAGGTCGATGGCATCGATGACATGTCCGATACCTTCGCCTTTAGCGCCTGGGAGCCGGGCGAGCGACAGCTCGTGGACGATGTCTATATCACCCCCTTCCCGGTAAATCACCCGGTAGAGGCCTATGCCTTGCGCGTGGAGCACACGAAGACGGGGCAGACCATTACCTATTCCGGTGACTCTTCGTATACGCCCGCGCTTGTCGAAGCCGCCCGTGGTGCCGATATCTTCCTCTGCGAGGCGGCCTGGGGCGAGACCTCGGAGGGCAAGGCGCCGGACATGCACATGTCGGGCGCGGAAGCCGGTAGGGCGGCGCGTGAGGCGGGTGTGGGCAAGCTCGTGCTCATCCACATTCAGCCGTGGGGTGATGCGCAAGCTACCTTGGAGGCCGCCCGCTCCGAATTCGATGGCGAGATTGTCCTCGGTGCCGCGGGGATGGAGTTCTAAGATACGCTGGACGGCATGACTGAATTTACTCGTGCCGATGGGCGCGCGCTGGACCAGATGCGCAGCGTCCGCATTACCCGCAATTTCACCACCAACCCGGCCGGCTCGGTGCTGGTGGAGTTTGGCAATACCCGCGTCATGTGCACCGCATCCGTGGAATATGGCGTGCCGCGCTTCAAGCGTGATTCGGGCGAAGGCTGGCTTACCGCCGAGTACGCCATGCTGCCTTCTGCCACCCACGACCGCATGCCGCGCGAATCCATGAAGGGCAAGGTCAAGGGCCGCACCCATGAGATTTCCCGCCTCGTCGGCCGCTCCCTGCGCGCTGCGGTGGACTTGGAGGAGCTGGGTGAGAACACCATCCAGCTCGACTGCGACGTTCTCCAGGCCGATGGCGGCACCCGCACGGCGTCTATCACCGGCGCCTATGTTGCGCTTGCCGACGCCATCGCACACCTCAAGGCCGAGGGCGTCGTCCCCGGCGAGCCACTGCTCGATCCCATCGCTGCGGTCTCGGTAGGCATCATTGATGGCGAAATCTGCCTCGACCTGCCTTATGAGGAAGACTCCCGCGCCGAGGTCGACCTCAACGTGGTGATGCAGGAATCCGGGGACTTCGTGGAAATCCAGGGCACCGGCGAGCACGGACTCTTTGGCCGCGAAGAGCTCAACGAGATGCTAGACGTAGCCCAGAAGGGCTGCCGCGAGCTCATCGCCGCACAGAAGGCGGCGTTGGGGTGGTAATTCTCGTCGCGTCCAATAACCCGAAGAAGCTCGCGGAGCTGGAGCGCATCCTGGCCGACGCCGGCATCGAGGGCGTCGAGCTGCGCCCGCTATCCGCAGTGGAGCCTTACCCGGAGCCGGTAGAAGACGGCCGCACCTTTGCCGATAACGCGCTTATTAAGGCCCGCGCCGGCGCGGCTGCGACCGGCTTTGCTACCGTCGCGGATGATTCCGGCCTGGCCATCGAAGAGCTCAACGGCATGCCTGGCGTGCTTTCCGCCCGCTGGTCCGGCCAGCACGGCAATGACCAGGCCAATAATGACCTGGTCTTGGCGCAGATGGCCGATGTCCCCGATGAACGCCGCGCCGCCGCTTTCGTCTCCGTCTGCGCGCTCGTGACTCCCGATGGCACCGAGCACGTGGCCGAGGGCCGCTGGGAGGGCAGCTTCCTGCGCGAGCCGCGTGGGGCCAACGGCTTTGGCTATGACCCGCTCTTTCAGCCAGAAGGCGAGTCCCGGTCGGCTGCGGAGATGTCCCCAGATGAAAAGAACGCGGTCTCGCATCGCGGCCGCGCTCTTACTCAACTAGTCCCCGCCATCGCGGAGTTGGTTCGCAATTCCTAAAGCTGGAATTCCTCCTTAATCTCCTTGCGGCGCTTGTGCTCCATCCAGAAGGACAGGAAGGGCACCACGCCGGCAAGGGCGGTGGTAAAGAGCTTGCCCACCGGCCACAGCGCGCGCGGGCCGAGGATGAGGATGGACAGCAGGTAGGTCATGTACGCGATGCCGTGCACGATCGCGATATAGGTGGCCCATTCTGGGATCTCCATGCCGATGAGGTATTGGCAGACCATGCGGATGACCAGGATAATCAGGAAGACACCGGTCACGGTGGCCGCGATGGAGAAAAACTTCAAGGGGCCGCGGATACGGGCCTGGCGGGCGGGGTGAACTTTATTGGTCATAATCAGCTTTCTTCATTCTCGCCGCGCCGGCGGCGCGGAGTATTCATGGCGTTGAACGTTTCCACATCTATCTGCGGCCGCTGGGGCAGGAAATCCTCATCGATTTTGGTTTCCGCCTGCGGCTGTGCGGGAGATTCAGCCGGGGCCTCAGTGACGGTGCTATCCATGTCGCGGGCTTCTTCCTCGGCCGCGAGGCGCTCGTTTTCATAGCGCAGCGTGGTGCGATAGGCGTAGACCACGAATACGGCAAACAGCGGCCACTGGAAGGCATAGCCCAAGTTTTGGAAGGTACCCGAGCCGGACCGGAAACGCGTCCATTGCCAATAGGCCAGGAATAGGAAGAGCACGACGAAAAACGCGATGAGGAGGATGTGCCACCACCGCACCTGCACGCGCTTGTTCTTCTTTTCCTCTTGAGTGCTCACGCGATCCACCCTACCCACCAGTGGCCGGAAAACAGAACACCCCTGGTTTCTGGATTTCCGGCGTGCCGTGTACACTATGGCAAGTCCCCCGCGCCCGTGGCGGAATTGGCAGACGCGCTAGATTTAGGTTCTAGTGTCTTATGACGTGTGAGTTCAAGTCTCACCGGGCGCACAATCGGCGCCGTCGGCTCGCAGAGCCGGCGGCGCTTTCGCATATCACCGCCCGCATAGTCGCCCTAAGATAGTCATCATGAAAAAGCTGCTTTTCACCCTTATCGCCGTCATTCTCATTGCCACCGTGGCTGCCGCCGCGGTGTTCATTTGGCAGGTGCGGGAACCGGTGGAGGTGGAGACCGAATCGAGTAATACCAAGGTCATCAAGGCCGTGGAGCGCGAAGAACAGGTGGTGCTCGTCTCGCTGGGTATCGAGGGCTTATCGGAGGAATCCGCCACCAGCACGCTGTGGAATTGGCAGGTCCCGGGCAGCGAGCGCACCCAGTACATCAAGTATTCCTACCGCGCGAAGCTCGGCATCGAAGGTTCGCAGGTTCAGGTGGAAGAAGAATCCCCGCACCACTTCCGCGTGGAGATCCCAGAGTTCATTTTCATCGGGCACTCGGATGAGAATTTCGAAACCGCGGTGGAGGACAACGGCGCGCTGAGCTGGATTACCCCGGATATCGATAAGGCGGAAACCATCACCAAAATCCTCAACGAGGACAAAAAGAAAGAGGACATCGCGGATAATCGCGATGTCCTCCAATCCCAGGCCAAGCAGTTCTACACCGGCATTATTTCCGGCGTGGACCCAGAGGCCGAGGTGGACTTTTCCTTTCGCTAACTAGTCTACCTCGGTGAACTTGCGGTCCCACGAGGATCGGACCGGGTTGGCATCGGCCAGCAGGATATCGAAGCGGTCGTTGGCAATTTCTACGATTTCGCCCAGCGCGGTGCGATACTCCTGCTCCGGGGAGTTGGCTAGGCGGCGCACGCCGGCATCAATGACGCGGTCGACGGTGTCATTGGTATCCAAATAGGCCACAAACGGCATGTCAAAGCGCTCGCGGTAGGCGGCGGAAAGCTCGGTGATGCGCTCGGTCTGCACATCATCCAGGTCGGTCAGACCGAGGGAGCCGCGGTCGGCGGAGATGGTGGCGGCCTCGTCGGCGTCGGCAAGCAGCAGCTTATCCATGGCCGGGTAATCGTGGATGAGGGCGGCGCGGCGGGAATCATCCGCGGTCAGCACGGCCACCTGAATGGCCGCGCGCAGTTCATTAACATCGCCGAAGGGCCGCGACTCCCACGCCAGCTCCAGCGGCCAGGTCTCGTTATTAAACAGAGGGCGTAGCGCGGAGACGAATTCCTCGCGGGAGGCGGCATTGAGCTGCTGCAAGCTCACGCTCTTGCCGACGGCCCGAGACACCTGCGTTCCCTGCTTGCCCCCTGTGTGGAAGAACAAAAGGTTGAGCACGATGGCGGTAATGGCGCCGATTGACATGCCAGAAGAGACGAAGGTTTGCGCCCACTCCGGGAAGGCGGTGGCGATATCCGGTTTGAAAGTCACCAACATAGCCAGCCCCAGCGCGGAGGTGACGATAACGGAGTTGCGACCATCGGAAAGATCGGCCTTGGCGATGGTCTGTAGGCCCACCCACGCCACGTTGGCAAAAAGTGCCAGGGAGGCGCCGCCGAGAACGGGGGAGGGGATGGAGGCCACGACCGCGCCGGCCTTAGGCAAAATGCCCAGCACCATCATGAACCCGGCGGCGGCAACGGCCACCCAGCGCGACTTCACGCTGGTCAGGCGCACCAGGCCAACGTTTTGGGCAAAACAGGTATAGGGGAAGGAGTTCATTACGCCGCCCACCAGGGTGGACAGGCCATCGGCGCGAATCGCACGCACGACGTCATCGCGGCGGATGCGCTTTTTTACAATCTCACCAGTGGCAAAGACGTCACCGGTGGTTTCCACCATGGTGATGATCATGACGATGATGAGCGAGAAAATCGCTACCAGGTCAAACTTCGGCATACCGAAGTAGAACGGGGTAGTAATGCCGAGGGCGGGGGCGGAGGCGACCTCGTCAAAGGAGGCGTCGCCAAGCACGAGCGCCACGCCAGTGCCTAAGACTAGGCCGATGAGCACGGCCAGGGTACCCAGGAAGCCGGAGGAAAAGCGCTGCACCAAGATGATGACTGCGAGCGTGCCAAAGCCATAGAGCAAGTCGCGGGTGGCCGGCACGCCCTCGGCGTAATTGACAAAGTCATTGGCCGACACCCCAAGCAGCGACGTACCCATGACCAGTAGGACCGAGCCGGTGACCACCGGTGGGAAGAAGCGCAGCACCTTGCCAAAGACCGGCGCCGCAAAGAAGGTAAAAAGGCCGGCGACAATAATGGCGCCATAAATGGTTGGCAGCGAGGCCACCCCGCCCGCGCCGTCGGTCGCGCCCAAACCAATGGCAATAATCGGGGAGACGGCCGTTGTAGTCACGCCCTGCACGATGGGCAGGCGCACGCCAATTCGCTTGCCGACGCCCAGGGATTGAATGATCGTTGCTATGCCACAGGTCAACAGGTCCGCATTAATGAGGTGGATGGTGGTTTCCGCATCCAGATTGAGCGAGCCGGCAATAAGCAGCGGGACGATGACTGCGCCGGCATAAAAAGCCAGCACATGCTGTAAACCCAAGGCAGCTAGTTTGGGAGCGGGTGGGACGATATCTACTGGATGCTTGGGCTGCGAAGCCACGAAGTCCTCCTTTGTGCGGAAGCGAAGCTGAACGGGATTAACAGTAGAGGTTCGTGCAGGTAGGGGCCAAAATCTTAAGGTGATGAGGGACACGTTCGGGGCTAGTTCACCCCCGATAAAAGACGTACGTGCGTTCTGCATGAAATCACTAACCAGCTAAACAACACGACCGGTTTATTACTTGGCTTTCAAACGTTTGCGAGACTTGTTATTACCAGGGAATTGGTCAACAATTGAGGCCAGAGGGGCTTGGTGCTGTGGCTCGAAGAAAGCGGCATTTATCCCCTGCTAGAAATTCGCCCGAAAGAAGGGAATTATGACTACCGCAACGCAGCCTCAACAGTTTGAAGCTTGGAAGGGATTTGAGTCCGGTCCGTGGACCGAGGGCATCAACGTCCGCGACTTCATCCAGCGCAACTACACGCCGTACGACGGCGACTCCAGCTTCCTGGCGGGCCCGACCGAAAAGACCAAGCGCGTCTGGGAGACCCTGGAAAAGAACTACCTGTCCGTCGAGCGCGAAAAGCGCGTTTACGACGTCGACACCCACACCCCGACCGACATTGACGCTTTCCCGGCCGGCTACATCTCAGAGGACGACGACGTCATCGTCGGCCTGCAGACTGATACCCCGCTGAAGCGTGCCATGATGCCATTCGGTGGCTGGCGCATGGTCAAGCAGGCTATCGGCGAAGCGGGCAAGGAAGTAGATCCTGAGGTGGAGAAGATCTTCACCCGTTACCGCAAGACCCACAACGATGCGGTCTTCGATATCTACACCCCGCGCATCCGCGCTGCTCGTTCATCACACATCATCACCGGCCTGCCGGATGCTTACGGCCGTGGCCGCATCATCGGCGACTACCGTCGTGTTGCACTTTATGGTGTGGATTACCTGATCGAGGAAAAGCAGGCTTCCCGCGATTCCGTCGCAGATGCTGGCTTCTCTGAGCACTGGGCACGCTTCCGCGAGGAGCACTCCGAGCAGATTAAGGCCCTGAAGAAGCTCAAGAAGATGGCCGAGTCCTACGGCTTCGACATCTCCCAGCCGGCTAAGACCGCTCACGAGGCAGTGCAGTGGACCTACTTCGGCTACCTGGCTTCCATTAAATCCCAGGACGGCGCCGCAATGTCCATCGGCCGCCTGTCCGCCTTCTTCGATTGCTACTTCGAGCGCGACCTTGCCGCAGGCATCATCACCGAGGAAGACGCCCAGGAAATCATCGACTCCCTGGTTCTCAAGCTGCGTATCGTTCGCTTCCTGCGCACCATCGATTACGACCAGATCTTCTCCGGCGACCCGTACTGGGCAACCTGGTCCGACGCTGGCTTTGGCAATGACGGCCGCCACATGGTCACCAAGACCTCCTTCCGTCTGCTGCAGACCTTGGTGAACCTTGGCCCATCACCTGAGCCAAACATCACCATTTTCTGGGATCCGAAGCTGCCAGAGGGCTACAAGGAATTCTGCGCCCACATCTCCATTGAGACCTCCTCCATCCAGTACGAGTCTGACCGCCAGATTCGTGAGCAGTGGGGCGACGACGCCGCAATTGCTTGCTGTGTCTCCCCGATGGAAGTTGGCAAGCAGATGCAGTTCTTCGGCGCTCGTGTGAACGCCGCAAAGGCACTGCTCTACGCCATCAACGGCGGCCGCGATGAGGTATCCGGCAAGCAGGTTGTCGAAGGCTACGAGCCCATCAAGGGCGATGGCCCGCTGGACTTCGATGAGGTCTGGCAGAAGTACGAGGAGATGCTGGACTGGGTTGTTGGTACCTACGTTGAGGCCCTCAACATCATCCACTACTCCCACGACAAGTACGCCTACGAGGCAGTCGAGATGGCGCTGCACGATTCCAATATCGTCCGCTCCATGGGCTGCGGCATCGCCGGCCTGTCCATCGTTGCCGACTCCCTGTCCGCCATCAAGTACGCCAAGGTCACCCCGGTACGCGACGAGACCGGCCTGATTACGGACTACGTCACCGAAGGCGACTTCCCGTTCTACGGCAATGATGACGACCGCGCCGATGATATCGCCGCCACCATTGTCCACACCGTGATGGAAAAGATTAAGGCCATCCCGATGTACCGCAATGCCATCCCAACCCAGTCCGTGCTGACCATTACCTCGAACGTGGTCTACGGCAAGGCAACAGGCGCCTTCCCGTCGGGCCACAAGGCCGGCACGCCGTTCTCCCCAGGCGCTAACCCTGAAAACGGTGCTGACAGCCACGGCATGGTTGCCTCCATGCTGTCCGTCGGCAAGCTGGATTACAAGGACGCCTTGGACGGCATCTCGCTGACCAACACCATTACTCCTTCCGGATTGGGCCGCACCCCAGAAGAGCGCATCACTAACCTGGTGGGCGTTCTGGATGCCGGCTTCATCATGGAGAAGTAAAAACCACCAACCCTCAACCATCCCGAAAAGGAGAAAATCATGGCAACCCCAACTTTCGAAGACCGCATGTCAGCAATGAAGGCAAACCGCGATGCACACCAGATGAACTCTGGTCTGTACCACGCAAACATCAACGTGCTGGACAAGTCCACCCTCGAGGACGCCGTTGAGCACCCAGAGAAGTACCCGAACCTCACCGTTCGCGTCTCTGGCTACGCTGTCAACTTTGTCAAGCTGACCAAGGAGCAGCAGCTCGACGTTATCTCCCGCACCTTCCACCAGGGTTCCTAATCATGGCTGATGGCGTTACTGGTGTCGTTACCCTCTCTCCTGAAGAGGGAGAGCGAGTCCGCGGCGCGGCCGCGGGCCTGGGAAATGACGCACAATTCGATGACATTACCCGCCCCGAACTCATGGAGGCGCGCCGTACCGGCGATATTGCCCTCGTGCACTCTTGGGAGCTCGTGACCGCCGTCGATGGCCCGGGTACCCGCATGACGATGTTCATGTCCGGCTGCCCACTGCGCTGCCAGTATTGCCATAACCCAGACACCTGGGAGATGAAGACCGGCACGCTAGAGCGGGTCGAGGATGTGGTCAAGCGCATTAAGCGTTATAAGCCAATCTTCAACGCTTCCGGTGGCGGTCTCACCATCTCCGGTGGTGAACCCCTCTTCCAACTTTCTTTCACGCGCCGCGTGCTCAAGGAAGTTCACGATGCGGGCATCCACACCACCATCGATACTGCCGGTTATCTCGGTGCGCGTTTGCGTGACGAGGACCTGGATAATATCGACCTCGTGCTTCTCGACGTCAAGTCGGGCGACGAGGAAACCTATCGGAAGGTCACTCAGCGCGAACTCCAGCCCACGCTGGACTTCGGCGACAGGCTGAACAAGATAGGCAAACCGGTGTGGATCCGCTTCGTGGTGGTGCCAGACCTCACGGACTCGCCAGAGAACGTGGAAAATGTAGCCAATATCGTGGCGCGTTGGAAATCCAACGTTGAGCGCGTTGAGGTCCTGCCTTTCCACAATATGGGCAAGGACAAGTGGGATAGCTTGGGCATGAACTACCAGCTAGCTGACACGAAGCCACCAAAGCCGGAGGATGTGGAGAAAATCCGCGACGTCTTCCGCTCGAAGGGCTTGGAAGTCTACTAGCCTGGGAGGACATGACCTCCTATCGCCGCTTCGGCCACACAATTAAAGAGCACCACCTAGAAGTCCCGTGGGATTATTCCAATCCCCACGGGACTTTTGGGCTTTACGCCCGCGAAATAATCCCGCCCGGCGGAGAGGACCTGCCCGCATTGCTCTACCTGCAGGGCGGTCCTGGTTTCCCGGCGCCCCGGCCATTGGCGCCTACGGGGCTGATTGGCAAGGCGCTAGAGCGCTACCGCGTGATCCTCATGGATCAGCGTGGCACCGGCCGCTCGCACCGCATTGATGCGCTAAGCCCGGCCGCAGAGCGCACAGCCAAGCACCTGGCGTTGCTGCGCCAGGACAATATCGTCCGCGACGCCGAGCGCCTGCGCGAGCACCTCGGACTCGAGAAGTGGTCGTTGTTTGGCCAATCCTTCGGCGGCTTTTGCATCACCGCCTACCTATCCCAGGCACCCGAGCGCGTCGAGCATGCTTTCTTCACCGGCGGCATCCCCACGTTGAAGGGGGCGGACGAGCTCTATCGCGCTACCTTTAGCAAGCTTAAGGCCCGCCAGCAGCGTTTCTACCGCGAATTCCCGTGGGCACAGGGCCGTATCGAGGAGATCATTTCCCACCTGGACAATTCAGATGAGCGGCTTCCAACTGGCGAGCGCCTGTCCGCGCTGCGCTTTCGTACCATCGGCATCGAGCTCGGCCGCGGTACCGGCTTTGATTCGCTGGCCTATCTGCTGGAAGAGCCTTTCCGTACCGTGGCGGGGGAGAAGCGGTTGCGGGGTGATTTCCTGGTGGACGTCGGCCAGCGCGTGAGCTTTGCGGACGCTCCGTTGTACGCCGCAATACATGAGTCGATTTATGGCGGCGCCGGTGGCCAGGCCGCTACGAACTGGGCGGCGCACCGCGTGCGCGAGGAATTTCCGGAGTTTGCAGAGGCGGGCACCTGGCTGACCGGCGAGCACATTTTCCCCTGGCAGTTCAACGAGGACCCGGCCTTGCACGCGTTTGCCGACGCCGCCCATGACCTCGCCCGCCACGAATTCTCCCCGCCCTACGCGTTGGGCGAGGTGCCGTCTACGGCCGCGGCCATCTACGTCGATGATATTTTCGTCCCGCTCGAGGAGTCCTTGGCTACGGCCGCGCACCTGGGAGATCTGCGGCCGTGGATTAACAATGAATTCCAGCACAACGGCATCCGCGAGGATGGTGCGACCATCTTGGGGAAGCTCTTTTCGCTTATCGACGATCACTAGCATTTCGCTATTTCCTATGCGAAAATACTAGTGATCATCACGACTTTTAGGGAGACTCAATGATTGCCACCATAGTAATAGTCCTTATCCTGCTGATTATCTTGGGAACGCTCTTCGATGGTTATTTCATCGTTCGTACTCGCGAAGCTGCCATTCTGGAGCGCTTGGGTAAATTCCAAAAGGTGGCGCATGCTGGCCTGCACTTTAAAATGCCGTGGATAGACCGCGTGCGCGATAAGATTTCGCTGCAGGTGCGGCAGCTGGACGTGATGGTGGAGACCAAGACGAAGGATAATGTCTTCGTGCAAATCCCTGTTGCCGTGCAGTACGAGGTAGTCCAGGGCCGCGAGCGCGAAGCGTACTACATGCTCTCCAATCACGAGCAGCAGATTGTGGCCTACGTCCAGGACAATGTTCGTTCCTCCGTAGCGAATATGAACCTAGATGATTCCTTCTCCTCCAAGGACACCATCGCCCGCAATGTTGCGGCCTCCCTGCGCGACAATATGGCCGAGTATGGCTGGAACTTTGTCAATACCTTGGTCACCGATATCCGCCCTGACTCCCGGGTGCGCGAGTCCATGAACTCCATTAACGCTGCGCAGCGCGAGCGCGAGGCGGCCGTCGCCCAGGCGGAGGCTGAGAAGATCCGCGTGGTCAAGGAAGCTGAGGGTGCAGCCGAGGCGAAGAAGCTGCAGGGCCGCGGCGTTGCCGACCAGCGTAAGGAAATCGTCGAGGGTATTGCCCAGCAGTACGAGATGCTTCGCGACGCCGGCGTGGAAGAATCCCCCGAAGCTCTCATGCTGGTCTCCCAGTACCTCGACGCTATGGTCGACGTCTCCCACAATGGCCAGGCGTCCGTTCTTTATATGCCCTCTAACCCGCAGGGGATGGGCGATCTTTTCAGCGGCATGCGCGACGTGCTCATGGCCAACCGTGCCCTCGACTCCGCCGAGGAGCCGTCCCAACGCCGTCGCCCGCAGCCTAAGAAGCCTTCCCGTGCCGAGGAAATCGAGCGCGAATCTAAGCGTCAGGCCGAACGCGCTAAGCGCGAAGCCATCGCTGCTTCCCAGCGCGCTGAGCAGCAACGCTCTGAGAACCAGCAGGCAGAGCCGCACCCGCAGCAGGGCCAGCACTCCACCGCGCAGCCTCAGGCTGCCCGCGAGTATTTCCAGCAGCTGCGCGAGCAACTGAAAAACGAGGACTAGTCCTGAGCATCGATAACCTCTTTGATGCCTATACCGCTCAGCGTGGCATAACCCGCCGCGCGGAGGTGATCCCCGATCACGAGTGTCAGGTCTTCGCCACCGACGACCATCCTGACTCCGACCGTGATGCGTTAAGCGCCGCGCGCGACCTTGTCCACGACGTCCTTGTGGTCGATGACACGCCGAGTAGCGCTACCTCGCAGAGGCAGCGCTAACGAACCCAGCGGACCTTGCCATTGACTCGGGCAAGGCGTCCGCGCAGCGGCGGGGCATTTGGATCATCTTGGTTGACCCCGTTGTGGTAGGGGCAGCACACGGTCAGGTTTTCCATGTTGGTCAACCCGCCGTGTTTCCACGCCTTGAGGTGATGGATCTGGGCCTTGTCCGCCGGATGGTTGCACGGCGGCCACGGGCAGGTGGGATTTTCGGCCGCGGCCATCTGCCGCTGTTTCTCGGTGGCGTAACGAGATGTGCGATACAGGTTGACTGGGCCCTTGACGGGGTGGATAAGCGTCGCGAGGCCGTGCTCGGTGAAGGTGCGCTCGACGAGCTCGGCGCCGGTAATGGTGGCGCCATTGCTAAGGCGTAGCGTGACTTCGTCGCCGTCGCCGTCCAGGATTTGGTCTAGGGCGTTGAGCGGGATGATGACGTTAGTGGTGGTGCGTGCGGAAGGCGCGCCGGTGCCGCGAAGGAGGTCGCGGAGGGAATCGAGTGGGCGGTCGGGGTCGAGCGCGGCGTCGAATTCAGCAAGGAAGGCCGAGGGAGCGGTAATCCGCATTGTCCACGGGCCGTTCGGCCGGCGAAGGAGCTGGACGCCTTCGCGGGGTGGCATGCGGCGCGGGCGAAGTTCGCGCAGGCGCTGCTTGGCGCGGCGGGCGATGTCAGAAGCCGGCCCACGCAGGCGGCACAGCTCCACGCGTAGGTTCCACGCCTCACGCTTAGTGCGTACCCGGGAGACGTACTTTTCAATCAGCTTGAGCGTTACGAGGTCGTGGTGTCGGGCAGCCGCGGCTGCGTGGCGTTGCTTACGGCTGAAGCCGGTCGGGCCGAAGTAGACTGCGGCCAGCGCGCGGAGGTCGCGGGCCTCGACATCCGGCAAGCCTAGCTCGACAAGGGCGCGCTCAGACGCGCCGTGGGCCTCGGCGAGGATGTCCATCGCCGAGACAATATGGGTGGCATAGGCCTGCAGTGCGTTCATGGTTGCAAATTTAAGCAGAGCCGGTGGGCGAGCCGAGGCGAAGACGTCCGCAGCCTGTGGATAACTTGTTTAAGCGTCAACTGCCCCAGTGGGCCGCAATGGCAAAGAGATACGAAACGAGCATGCGCTTAATCTCTACGACCACGGCGTCAAAGTCGCCTGGGTCGCCCGCAGTTGCGTAATTGAGTTGCGAGACCACGCTGTGGATAAGGAAGCCGGCCAAGTCAATGCGTTCGTCATCGCTCATGGACGGCGCGAGTGGGGAGAGGATTTCTGACAAGGGGAAAAGCAGCTGCCGCTCGGTATCTGCGGCCGTCGCGCGGGTGGCGGGGGTGGATTGCACGGCATGCCACACGGCGCGCCGGGAGGGATCGTCGCGCCACATACGCGCCAGGTGATCGATGGTTTCATCCAACACATCGGGCCATTGCACGTCCGGGGCGCGGCGGGAGAAGCGCTCGATTTCGGCCCGGCTGGCAGCTGTGTCTTGGCGGTCGAGCTCGCAGACGAGCACGTATTTATTGGCAAAGTACTGATACAGCGTGCCGATGGGCACCCCGGCGCGGTGGGCGACCTCGTCGACGGTGAAGGATTCAAAGCCGACGTCGACAAGCACGGCGCGTGCGGCCTGCAGAATGCGCTCGAAGCGCTCGCGACTGCGCGCCTGCGCTGGCCGACGCCGCGGTAGCAGAATCTCTCCCACGTGCTAGCTTAGCCCCTTCATCACGCGGGCGACGTGGCCGGTGGCCTTGACGTTGTAGTGCGTTTGGCCGATGGTGCCATCCGGCTCGACCAAGAAGGTGGAGCGGATTACGCCCTGGACGACCTTGCCGTAGTTCTTCTTCTCGCCAAACGCGCCGTAGGCGGTCATGACAGACTTATCCGGATCCGAAAGCAGCGGGAAGTTCAGCTCGTGGTCCGCGCGGAACTTCGCCAGCGCCTCCGGCTTATCTGGCGAGATGCCTACGACGGCAATATTGAGATCGTTGAGCTGTTCCAGGGAATCGCGGAAATCGCAGGCTTCCTTGGTGCAGCCTGGGGTATTGGCGCGGGGGTAGAAGTAGACCAGTACGCGCTGGCCTGCGTAATCGGCGAGGGAAACGGTGTTTCCGGCGTCGTCGGCAAGCGCAAAAGCAGGGGCGGTATCTCCAACGTTCAAACGGTTTTCAGTCATGGTTCCCACCTTACTTACCGCCCGGGCTGCACGCTTTTGGGCCGGCGGGGTAGAATGACCCCGTTAAGAGCGAACCTAAGTTAAGAGGAGAACTTCGTGGCACGCAATATTGAAGACATTCAGCGCGATATCGAGCGCACCCGCCGCCAGCTGGCCGGCACCCTGGACGAGCTGGCACAGCGCAGCAAGCCGCAGAACTTTGCCAACGAGGCTAAGACCGCGGCCACCGATAAGCTGCAGGACCGCAACGTGCAGATGGCCCTGGGCGGCGTCGGCGCTGCTGTGGTTGGCCTCATTGCTTTTTCGGTCTTCCGCTCTCGCCGCCGCAAGAGCGACTTGAAGGAGCTGCAGCGCCTGCTGTCCGAGCGCCACTAATGATGGAGGTCCCCGCACACCGCGGGGACTTTTTTCGTAGGCTGGGTTGGGATGAAGACACCAATCCCTTTTTATTTGCAGGAAATCCTCACTAAGGTGCGCGATAATCGCGACGGCGCCGTGGCGGATTATATTCCGGAACTGGCCAAGGCGGAGCCCGAATACCTCGGCGCCGCGATGTGCACCACCACCGGCCACGTCTATTCCGCGGGCGATGATGAGGTGGAATTTACCCTTCAGTCCCTGTCCAAGCCTTTTGTCTACGCACTAGCGCTTCAGGAGCTGGGACTATCTGCGGTGCGCGAGATTGTGGGTATGGAGCCTTCGGGCGAGGCCTTCAACGAGCTTTCGCTCAACCGAGATGACCATCGGCCGGTCAACCCGATGATTAATGCGGGCGCGATTGCGGTCACGCAGCTGATTAATGGCGTGGATTCGGAGCCTGCCGCGCGCGTGGAGCGCCTGCGAACCTATTTTTCGCGGCTGGCGGGACGCGATTTGCTTATCGACGACGCCATGCGGTCCTCCGAGCTGGAAGTCAGCGAACGTAACCTCTCGCTGGCGCACATGTTGCGCAATTACGACATCATCCAGGACGAGGCACATGATGCGGTGTCAACATATATTGAGCAGTGCTCGATTGTGGTGACGGTGCGGGACTTGGCCGTGATGTCGGCAACGTTGGCGAATGGTGGCGTGCAGCCGGTGACGGGCGACAAGATTTTGGATGCGGATGTGTGCCGGTTGACGCTATCGGTGATGAGCTCGGCCGGCATGTACGACGGCGCCGGCCGATGGATGGCCGAGGTGGGTATCCCGGCGAAGTCGGGCGTTTCAGGTGGCCTGCTGGGCACGCTGCCGGGCCAGTTGGGCGTGGCGACATTCTCGCCGCGGCTTAATAAAGAAGGTAACTCGGTACGCGGTGTGGATGCGTTCAAGCTGTTGTCGAAGGACATGGGCCTGCACTTGATGTCTACAGACGAGCGCTATGGCGTGAACCCGGTGCGCAAGGTGGAGCAGGATGCGGAGCTGACCGTGATCTATCTGCAGGGCTTGATTAACTTCAACGCGGCCGAGACTATCTTGTACGAGCTGATGGAGTCAGATTTTGGCGAGGGCACGGTGGTGCTCGAGCTATCACATATTACGGGCACGAACCGCATGGGTCGACGCATGCTGAAGGAGGGGCTGCGCCGAATTCGCGAGTCTGGCTTTGATATCGCCATCGTGGATCCGGATGGGGAGCTGGAAGATCGCACCATGTCGGACGGCACGGAGGTGCCGAAAGGCGAGCCGGAGGACTACACCATCAACGGCGAACCTGTTTAGGTTTGGGTTGCCTTAGTTAATCAGGTTAGGATGTCCTATGTAAGGCTCATCGCGGCTGCCGCGAGGGCATCCAACGACCAAGGACTAAAAATGGCTCATACCCCCTTCAAGGTGATGGCGGTTGTGGCGGCGTCGGCAACCGCACTCGTCGGCTGCGGCGCAGCTGAGGAAGTAACTGGCGGCTCCAGCGGCGATGCTGAGTTCTCCTTCACCGATATCACCGGCCGTGACGTGGAACTGGATAAGGCTCCCGATCGTGTGATTTTGGGGGAGGGCCGATCGATTTTTGCTACCGGTGTACTCGACCCCGATAATCCACTGGACAAGGTCGTTGGCATCGGAACGGATCTCAAGCAGAACGTGCCGGATTACTACAAGGCGCTGGAAAAGGAACTGCCGTCCGTAAACGAGGTTCCAGAGATCGGCGGCTTTACCAAGGGTGATGTCACCGTGGAAAAACTCGTGAGCCTAGACCCGGACCTCATTGTCCTCTCGCTGGATCAATATGATGCCTCTCGCGAAGCTGGTCTGACCGACAAGATGGACCAAGCTGGCTTGAAGTATGCGGTCACCGATTTC
The DNA here is from genome assembly GCF_030228885.1 of Corynebacterium sp. MSK195. NCBI lineage: Bacteria > Bacillati > Actinomycetota > Actinomycetes > Mycobacteriales > Corynebacteriaceae > Corynebacterium > Corynebacterium sp. MSK195. The sequence goes on from NZ_JASPGT010000010.1 coordinate 46,274, forward strand.
CGCCGCGACCCGCTGGAGAATACTCCCAAGACTATGGACATCTTCGGCGAGATCTTTGGCCAAGAGGATCGCGCTGAGGAATTTAACTCGGATTGGCAAAAGACCGTGGATTTGGTCGAGGACCGCGCAGAGAAGGTAAAAGATAAACCAAAGACTTTCGTTTGGAGAGCAGCAGGTGTGTCCGATTGCTGCGGTTCCTGGAACGATTCCAATATTTCCCAGCTGGTCAACGCGGCCGGTGGTGAGAATATCGGCGATAAAGTCATTCCGGGCGAGTCCGGCACAATCACCCCGGAAAAGGTCCTGGAATCTGACCCGGATATGATCATCGCCACCGGTGGCGATTGGTCCGAGATGAAGGACGATGAAGGCCACCCTGTCGGATACGCTGCAGTGGGTTACGGCATTGATGAAAAGGAAGCCAAGGGCAGCATCGCGAAGCTTCCGGAGAAGCAGGCCGGCTTCGATAAGCTGCGTGCGGTTAAGGAGCATCACCTGCACAGCATGTGGCACCAGTTCTATGATTCGCCGTTTAACTACCTGGCACTGCTGCAGGTGGCGGAGTGGATCGACCCGGAGGCGTATGCCGATATGGACGTCGCCAAGCAGTGGATGGATGCGCAAGAAAAGTACTCGCCGGTCTCTGGTGAGGGAACCTTCTTTAGCACCAACTAATGGAGGGTGCAGAGGTAGCCGCTCTAGCGCGGCAACATAAGAAGTTAACCTGGCAACGCATAGGCATCGTTGCGGGCCTGACCCTGATTGCGGCCGCCGCATTTGTCATTAGCAACTTCGTCGGTGCGATTGATATCAGCCCGGCCGAGGTAATAAAGGGCATTGTGAATCCCGCGGGTCTGGAGGACCAGACGCGCACGGTGCTGTGGCAACTGCGCCTGCCTATGGCCGTGATGGCCGTGCTTATCGGTATGGCCTTGTCCTTGGCCGGCGCGGAGATGCAGACCATCCTCAATAACCCGCTAGCCGAGCCGTTTACCCTCGGCATTTCTGCGGCCGCCGCGTTTGGCGGCGCCACCTCCATCGTGCTCAAGTGGCAGCTGATTGCGCAGCCGCAGTTCAACCTGGCGCTGATGGCGTGGCTTGCTGCCGCGGTGGCTACGGCCATTATTGTTATCGCGGCCGTCATCCGTGGCGCGAAGGCAGAAACCATGGTGCTGCTGGGCATCGGCTTGGTGTTCTTCTTCCAGGCCATGCTGGCGCTTATCCAGTACCAGTCCTCGGCCGAGGCGCTGCAACAGATCGTCTTTTGGTCCATGGGCTCTCTTACCCGCGCCAATTGGGCGGCCAACGGCGTGCTGGCGGCCGTGCTGATTATCGCCCTGCCCATTTTGTGGGCGCTGGGCTGGCGCCTTACTGCCTTGCGGCTTGGCGACGCCCGCGCTACCGCCATGGGCATCAATACCTCCCGCCTGCGCATCGTGGTGCTCATCGTCGTGTCGCTCGTCGCGGCGACGACCGTGGCCTTTGCCGGCATCATCGGTTTCATTGGTCTGGTCGGCCCGCATATTGCCCGCATGCTGGTGGGCGAGGACCAGCGCTACTTCTTGCCGGCCTCAATGGCGGCGGGCGCGGCCGTGATGTGTGCCGCGCATGCGGTGAGCCTGATGATTAAGCCGGGCTTGGCTATTCCCATTGGCATTGTTACCTCGCTTTTGGGCGTGCCATTCTTCATTGCCATTGTCATGACCCGAAGGAGGGCCCTGTGGACGTAGAACTGACTATTTCCGGGCTGAGTGCAGCCTATGGCAAGCACCGCGTACTGGAGTCCGTGGATGTGGAAAAACTCCACGGCGGGCAGCTGGTGGGCCTGTTGGGGCCGAATGCCTCCGGCAAGACCACACTTATCAAGTCCCTGGCCGGCGTCCACCGCGGCTGCCAGGGCGAAGTGGATTTTCGCGTCGATGGCACGGCACCGCGCGGCAAGCGCCGCCGGCAGCTCATCGGCTACGTGCCGCAGGATCTCACGAGCACGGCCGCGCTGCGGGCGTTTGAGGCCGTGCTGATCTCTGCGCGCCGTGAAGCCTGCGAGGACCCGATTACGCGCACCGGTGAGGTGCTGCACTCGCTGGGGCTGGATGCGATTGCCTCGCGCTACCTCAACGAGCTTTCCGGCGGCCAGCGCCAGCTGGTGGCGGTGGCGCAGATGTTGGTGGGCAACCCAGGCCTGATGCTTCTCGACGAACCTACCTCCGCCCTCGATCTGCACCACCAGATCTTCGTGCTGGACGAGGTGCGTGCCAAGGCGAAGCGCGACGGCAGCCTGGGCTTGGTGGCCATCCACGATATTAACCTGGCTGCGCGCATGTGCGACCAGCTGGTAGTGCTCAAAAAGGGCCATATTCGCGCCCAGGGCAAACCTTCGGACGTTCTCACGGGGGAGCTCGTGGAAGGTGTGTATGGGGTAGAGGCGGACGTCGTCCAGCATGGCGGCGCTCCACTCATTGCCCCGCTGCGGGTGAGATAACAAAAAGGCCGGGCTATTGCCCGGCCTAATTTTTTAACTTAAATTTTTAAGTGGTGCGCCATCAGGGAATCGAACCCCGAACCCACTGATTAAGAGTCAGTTGCTCTGCCAATTGAGCTAATGGCGCATCGTTGACTTCCTGCCGTGTGGCTCTCTGTGCAACGAGTAGATACTCTAGCAGCCATTCTTGAAAAGTGTAAAATCGCCTGGTTATGGCGTGTTTTTAGGGGTCTATAACGAATTGGTTAATGCCTGAAGTGGCTTCTGGTAATTGCTGGAGTGAGACGCTAATCTAAATTGGTCTTTGAAAGCAGCAATTACGTGTCTAAGGGCAACTCAGTGAAACATTCCCTCCCTATTGCGCGCCGCCTCATCGCGGCTGCGGGCGTTGCGTGCATTTCCCTAGCCGCCGCCTCCTGCTCCTCTGATTCCTCTGCCGAGGATCAAACCGCTGACCAAGAATCCACCGCCGCCGCAAACGCGGGCGGGGAGAAAGACAGCGGCAAAAAGGGCAAAGAGTCTGACAAGAAAAAGGGCGGCCTCTCGGCTTCCGTGAAAGACGGTGCGCAGAACGTGGATCCGTCTAAGCCCGTCACCGTAGAGACCTCCGGCAAGCTCAAGAGTGTCACCATGACCAATGAAATGGGCGTGGAAGTCAAAGAAAAGCTCTCGAAGGATGCCAAGACATGGTCTACGGCGGAGGACTTGGGCTATAACCACACCTATTCCATCGTGGCCTCCGATGTGGATGGCAACAAGAAGAACCTCAGCTTTTCCACCCCGCAAGCAGCGGGCGTTGCCGAGGTCTCGCTTACCCCTATCCCTGACTCTGAGGTGGGCGTAGGCCAGGTCATTGGTGTGAATTTTGGTGTGCCGATTACGGACCGCAAGGCGGCCGAGAAGACCATTACTGTGACCACCAACCCTGAGGTTAAGGGCGCTTTCTACTGGGTCAACAACCAGGAGGTGCGCTGGCGTCCAAAGGAATACTGGGAGCCTGGCACCAAGGTTGAGGTGAAGGTAGACCAGTACGGCAAGGACCTAGGCGGCGGAATCTATGGCGGCGAGAACGCCAAGACCAATTTCACCATCGGTGACCGCACCGTGGCGATTATCGATAACGCCACCAAGACCATGAAGGTCTTCAAAAATAAGAAGTTCTTGCGCGCCATCCCGGTCTCGCTAGGCCGCGATTATCAGTACGATACGCCAAACGGGCGCTACATCATCGGTGACGAGCACCCGCAGCTAGTCATGGACTCGGAGACCTTTGGCCTAGCCCATGAGGCAGGCGGCTACCGCACGACCGTGGACTGGGCTACCCAGATGTCCTATTCCGGCATCTATGTCCACTCCGCTCCGTGGTCCGTATGGGCGCAGGGCAATACCAATACCTCGCACGGCTGCATTAACGTGACGCCGGAGGCTGCCCAGTGGTTCCAGGAGACGATGAAGCGCGGCGACGTGGTGCGCGTATTCAATACCTACGGTGAAACGCTTAATGCGATGGACGGCCTGGGTGACTGGAATATGTCCTGGGACGAGTGGTCCAAGGGCAACGCGGACGCCAATCAGTAGCGCCCACGAGCAGCGCAGGCGATGAGCGCATGGCTACAGTGGTGGCCATGCGCTTTTCTGTTTTAGACCGCGGGGTGGCCGGGCCGTTGGACCAGGTAGCTGAGCACGCCCGGCATGTAGAGAGGCTTGGTTTCCGGCGCTTTCTGGTGGCCGAGCACCACGGTGTGCCGGGAATTCCGGCGGGGCAGCCGGGGATGTTGGCGGCTCACGTGGCGGCGCACACGCAGCGCATTCGGGTGGGCACGGCCGGAATCATGCTGTTAAATCATCCGCCGTTTCTGGTGGCCGAGCAGATTAATCTTCTCGAGGCGCTGTATCCCGGGCGAATCGATATTGGAATTGGTTCCTCTGTCGGCTTTACCGGCCCGGTGCGGCGGGCACTGCGCCAGGGTGAACCGGCTGAAGTGAAGCAGCGCTTTGAGGCGGAGCTGGCGACGCTGTTGCGCTACCTGCGCGGCGAGGAGGCGGTGACGGTGCGGCCGGAGTATGCGGGCACTCCGATCTACGTCTTGGCGGGCTTTCGATCGGCCATGGTTGCGGCCAAGATGGGGCTCGGCGTCATCTTGGGTGGTCCGGTGGCCACGCAGGAGGCAGCCGCGCGGGTGTATCGGGAGCATGCGCTTGCCGATGCCCCACCTATCATCTCCTCGCTCAATATCGCCGTTGCCGATACATCCGCGGCCGCCCGTGATCTGTTGTTACCGGAGGCCTATGCCAAGGCACTCGCGCAATCTACCGGCGAGTTCGCGGCCCTGCGGCCTGCAGGAGAGCTGGACATGGATGCGCTGACGGGGCAGCAGCGCCGGCGCATTGAGGAGGCGCTGGCCCATGACATGTGGGGAACGGTGAGGGAAGTGGGGGAGGAGCTTAGGGGCGTCGGCAAGCGGCTGGGTGTTAGCGAGTTTGTGGTGACCGGAGACATGCCAGATGTGGCCGGTCGGGCGCGTTCGGAGGAGCTGCTGGCGAGCATGCAGGCGGAAAACTGAAAATGCCCGAGCACAAGGCTCGGGCATTTGGGGTGGCTGACGGGGCTCGAACCCGCGACACCCAGGATCACAACCTGGTGCTCTACCAGCTGAACTACAGCCACCATCGCTGCGTGAAAGCAACGAGATATAGGTTAACTCACGCCGCCTAAATTACAAAAACGCCTGGTAATCAGCGGTGGTTTCGGCCTTGATCTCCTCCGCCTCGGGGGAGGTGGGGCCCTCGTCGGTGCGGAAGACGCTGCGGCGGTAGAAGTCCAGCTCGCGGATCGATTCGATAATGTCCTGCAGTGCGCGGTGGGCCATGCCCTTATCAGGCTGGTTGAAGTAAGCGCGCGGGTGCCACCGACGGGCAAGCTCCTTGATGGTGGAGACGTCAATCATGCGGTAGTGCAAGGCGCTATCGAGCCGCGGCATATAAGCGCGGATGAAGGTGCGATCCGTGGCAATGGAATTGCCGGCTAGGGGAGCGGGGTGCTCCGGATCGCAATGCTCATTGATGAGCGCGAGCACGGCATCCTCGGCTTCTCCGATGGAGGTGGTGGACTCGCGGATTTCCTTATCTAGCCCAGACTTAGCGTGCATCTCGGTGACGAAGGAATCCATCTGTGCCAGTTCATCCTCGGTGGCATGGACGACGAGGTCGATGCCCTCGCCTAGGATATTGAGGTTGCTATCGGTGATGACGGCAGCGACCTCGACGATGACGTGACGTTCGGGGTCCAAGCCCGTCATCTCCAAATCGATCCAGACGAGGCGGTCGTGTTTTGCGGCTATCTCGGAATGTGGCATGCGGTCCATTCTACGCCCGCGTGCTTTTACCCCTGTATGGGGTACGAACCGGGCTGCCCTGTAGGGGCGATTGCTACTGGACAACGCAACCTTTTAAAGAGTGTGGCACTGTGCTGCATAAAATTAATAGGTGATTTGCCTCACTTGTAGATGTGAGTTACGGCATACTTTGGTTAATCGCTCTTCATCCCGGAGGTGCGACAGACTTAGGAGAGACCAGATGGCAAACTTCCTCGATGCCCTCAATACCGTAATTTGGTCCCCCGTCTTGGTGTTTTTATGCCTCGGCGCGGGTATCTATTTCACCGTGGTGACACGCGGCCTGCAGGTGCGCTGTTTACCGGACATGCTCAAGCAGATCGTTAACGGAGAAAAGTCCGCGGATGGCGTGTCTTCCTTCCAATCCTTGATGGTCTCGCTCTCTGGCCGCGTGGGTGTGGGCAATATCGCCGGCGTGGCCACGGCTATCGCCTTCGGTGGGCCTGGTGCCGTGTTCTGGATGTGGGCAGTGGCGCTTTTGGGCTCGTCCACCTCGTTCATCGAATGTACGTTGGCTCAGATTTACAAGGAAAAGGATCAGGACACCGGTGAGTACCGCGGTGGGCCCGCCTATTACATCGAAAAGGCCTACAAGCACACTAAGGCCGCGCCGTTCATGGTGGTCTACGGCATCGTATTTGCCGTCGCCATGATCCTGGCGACGAGTTACTTCCTGCCGGCCATCCAAGCTAATGCGGTGGCCGCTGCGGCCGATACCGCCTGGGGTATCAACTCCACCTGGGCGGCCGTCGTCCTCGCGGGCATCCTGGCCATCATCATTATTGGTGGCGTCAAGCGTATCGCGAACTTCGCCACCATTGTCGTGCCCTTTATGGCGCTCATTTATATCGTGATTTCCGTGGTGGTTATGTGCGTGAACTTCTCGCAGATTCCGGAGGTCTTCGGGCTCATCTTCAAGTCTGCATTCAATATGGAAGCCGGATTCTCCGGCATGCTGGGTGCGGCCATTATGTGGGGTGTGAAGCGCGGCATCTACTCCAATGAGGCTGGCCAGGGTACCGGCCCGCAGTCCGCGGCGGCTGCCGAAGTCTCCCACCCTGCGAAGCAGGGTTTTGTGCAGTCCTTCGCGGTGTACGTTGATACGCTTTTTGTCTGCTCGGCCACCGCGTTCATGATTATTTCTACGGATATGTACACCGTCTTCCGCGGCAGCTCCGAGGACGGCGAAGTGGTCTACAACGGCTCGCTTCCTGATGGCGTCGAGGTCGGCCCCGGCTACGTGCAGTCCGGCCTCGATAGTGTTTTTGCCGGCTGGGGCCCAACCTTCATTGCTGTCTCCATTGCCTTCTTCGCCTTTACTACGGTCCTGGCGTACTACTACATGTCCGAAGTCAACCTGACCTACTTCAACCGTTGGGTTCGCTCGCGCACGGCCCGCCGTGGCCTGATCTGGGTTCTGCGCGCACTGATTATTGTTTCTGTCATCGTTGGCGCCACCACCACTCCGGGTGCGGCGTGGGCGCTGGGCGATATCGGCGTCGGCACGACGGCATGGCTCAATATCATCGCTATTCTTTTTCTGCAGGTCCCCGCCATCAAGGCACTCAAGGACTACGAAAAGCAGAAGAAAGCCGGCAAGGATCCGCAGTTCGACCCAGAAGCTTTGGGCATTAAGAATGCGGACTTCTGGGTAGAGCGCAAACGAGCACGTGGCGAGGGCGGCGTGCTCAAAGACAAAGACAAGGACTTAGAAGGCGCCGGGGCCTAGCCCATCTTGGCGTAGAAGCTGCCTACCAGCGGTGCAATCACCGGGGTGGGCAGCACCTGGCTGAGGGTATTCATCGCTTTAGACAGAGGGCCGGGCACCACGCGGCGCTGATTTCGGCGCATGGCCTCGATGGTTTCTTGGGAGCACGACTCGTAGGTGGTCCACAAAAAGTCCGGCACCACCTTGTCTACGATCGACTGGTCTTCCTCTGCGATGGTGGCCTCGCGCACTGGGCCGGGGGCAAGCAGGGTGCACGAGACGCCGGAGCCCTTCAGCTCATAGTGCAGGGCCTCCGTAAATGCATTGACGCCCGCCTTGGTGAAAACGTAGGTGGCGTTATTAGGAATGGGAATATTGCCCGCGGCAGAGCCGACATTACAGATGGCGCCGCTGCGGCGAGGCAGCATCTGCTCCAAGGCGGCTCGCGTGAGGTGGTGGACGGCAGTTCCATTGAGCTCGAACTGCGTCGTCTCGTATGACCAGTCCTGGTCCATGAAGGGGCCGAAGCTGGCGATGCCGGCGGAGTTGACCAGGATCGACACCTCGCGGGTGGCGATGGTCTCGGTCACGCGGGCGACGTCGTCGGCTACCGCTAGGTCCGCCGGCAGGGCAATGGCCTCGATATTATGGCGCTGCTCGAGCCCGGCGGCGATGGACTCCAGGACCTCGCGGCGGCGGGCCACAAGGATGACGTTATATCCCAGTGCTGCGAAATCCTGCGCCATGGCCTTGCCAATTCCTTGGCTGGCACCCGTAACGAGGGCATAAGACGTGCGGGAAGGGGCGGGAAGTGACATGGTTAAGCCTTTCCGGAGTGGGGGCATGGTCAGTCCTAGCGTAAACAAAAAGCCTTGAAGCGGCGAGAAACTCGACGCCTCAAGGCTTTCGCACGGTGCCCCCAGCAGTGTCTGAGTTCATGACATATTTGACAGTCTGTGGCTGAGGGAATCGTCGTGATGCTTGACAGGTCAGCCGCGACATATTTGACGCTTAGGGCTACCTTACCGTGTTGGGTGATGCTTGACTGGTGAGTCGGGACATGTTTGACACTATGAACAGTCCTAACCGCAATACGGCCGTCGTCAAAGCTGTACGCCGTGAAGGTGGCAATCCAGTGGCGTCGAAATAAAGTGCGGCCATTCAGGGATGAAGGCACCTTCTAGAGCCCTAGAGGGAAATGGCTCCGCCCGTCACGCATAGGTGTTCTTTACGGCGTCTTAGTACTGCTGCTTGGAACAATGCGCCCTGGCACTGCCCGCCTGATCGAAGAAACCGGCACCCCAGAACAAAAAGCAACTGGAATGCCGGTTTGTCAACGATGTCGCGACTCATCTGTCAAACATGTCGCGACTCATGACACACGGTGCCCCCAGCAGGATTCGAACCCGCGACACATGGGGTAGAAACCCACTGCTCTAATCCACTGAGCTATGGGGGCTTACAACGCACTCATAGTAGCCCACGAGGGCGGGGAAACCTAAGCCAGGGTGTGCTGCGGCGTGCGCAGGATGTCCACCAAGTCTTGGGTAGCTGCGGTCAGCTCGCGATCCGTGCGGTAGGCCACGATAGCGTAGTAGCGCGGCAGATCATCAGCAATGGGGCGGGTGATAATGCCGTGTGGCTGCACAGTAGGTGCGCAATTGGGCACGATGCTGACGCCGAGGCCACTGGAGACCATGGGAATCGCGCTATTGAGGCTGGCGACCTCCTGGGTCTGTTCCGGCTTGAGACCCGGGCGGCTATTCCATAGGTCGTGATAGAACTCGGCCAGTTCAGGAACTTCGCGGCTGCGCGGTGGGACAAGCCAAGTTTCCTTTTTCAGCTCGGCGAGGGAGACGGGGGATTCCAACTCGGCGAGGCGCTGGGGAAGGGCGACGGAGTAGTCGAACGTGGCCACTTGGTGGACGGTGAGTTCGGGGGAGTAGCGGCGAATGAAGGCCTTCGGATCGGACGTCGGCAAGAGTGCTAGGTCCACCTGGCCATCCAGTAGGTGTTTGATAGCGGTGGCTGGCTCGGCGTCATCCAGCGAGACATTGGCGGTGGGGTAAATCCGCTTGAGCTCAGCGAGGGCGGCAGGGGTAAATTCCCAGTTCAAAATAGCGCCGGAGGCTAGCGACACGGTGCTGGCTTTATCGCCGGTGATTTCGCTGATATGGCGCTGGGTTTCGCTCAGTAGTGCATCAACCTTAACGGCCGTTTCGTAGACATAATCGCCAGCCTCAGTGGTGGAGACGCCAGAGCGCCCGCGCGAGAGCAGCTGCGCGTTCAGTTCCTTTTCTAGCTTCCGGATGGAAAGGCTCAGGGATGGCTGGGTCATATCGAGGGATTCAGCAGCGTGCGTGAATGAGCCATGGTCTACAACGGCGCGAAAATAAAGAAGTTGACGGGTGTCCATAAGCTCTATGATGACACATGTAAAGACAAAACGTGTGTTATGTGCGAAACTAGGTCGCGCTATACAATACGCACTATGGCAAATGAGCAGGTTAACAGTGTGAACGCGGCGGGTAGGAAGCCCCGCCCTTCCTGGGGAATTTATATCGCAGCGATGCTTATTGCCGGCCTAGTTGCCGGTTTTATTTCCCTGTTCCTTTTAGCCGATTCCCTAGCTGCCTTGGGCATTCCGGATCCCGGCCGCATAACCACCTTTGGCCTGCCACTTTTTCGTGGCATGGCGTGGGTTCTCATGGCTTTATCCGTGGGCTCTTTCTTGGCCTCGTCCTTCCTCATCGCTCCGCGTGGAAACAACGCTGCGCTTATCGATGCCCCCTTGTTCGTCGACGGCCACATCGCCGCGCGCACCGGTACGTGGGCTTCCTTTGGTATGGCGGCCGTGGGGCTCGTGGAAATTCCGCTCATTATGTCCGACCTCACCGGCGCGTCCTTTTCCCAGGTATTCGAGCCTTCTATCATTAAAATGGCGCTGACGGAAATTTCCACCACCATTGTGTGGGCAATCTCCGTGGTCATCGCCCTAGTAGTGGGCATTCTCGGTCTCGTGGGCCGCGGCTGGTCCATGCAGCCGGTCCTGCTTTTCTTGTCCATAATGCAGGTCGTACCAATTGGCATGGAAGGCCACTCCGCGGCGGGCGGCGACCATGATTACGGCACCAATTCGCTCCTGTGGCATTTGGTCTTTGTCATGCTTTGGGTAGGCGGTCTTATGGCGCTAATCGCCCATGGTCGGCGCCTAGGTCCCAACCTCGCTTTTGCGGTGAAGCGCTACTCCGGCATCGCCTTTATGGCCATTGTGGTGCTTGCTGTTTCGGGCTTGATTAACACGCTCATCCGCATGAATATCTCCGATCTGGTGGATTCTGCGTACGGAATCATTCTGATTACCAAGTTTGTGCTGACGATTTTGCTGGGCATTTTCGGCCTCGCTCACCGCGAACTCACCATCCCGCAGCTGGGGAAGAATCCGCGCCTTTTCCTTCGCATTGCCATCGTGGAAGTAGCGGTCATGGCCGCCACTATTGGCGTAGCCATCACGCTGGGACGCACTGTGCCGCCAGCGCCGCGCGATCCCAACCTCAACTCGATGCAGATTTTGATGGGCTATGAGCTGTTTGAAAAGCCTACGGTGCTCAACGTGTGGACCATGTTCCGCTTTGACATCATGTTCGGCACCATTGGACTGCTTTTGGCTGCGGCCTATGGCTACTGCGTCTACCGCGTGCACAAGCGCGGCCTGACATGGAGCAAGGGGCGCACCGCATGGTTTATGTGCGGTGCGCTTGGCCTGACTCTTGTAATGTCTACCGGCCTAGGTCTTTACATGCCCGCGATGTATTCCATGCACATGTTGGTGCACATGATTTTGTCGATGGCGGTCCCGCTCCTGCTCGTCCTGGGTGCGCCACTGACCCTGCTCATGGAGGCCTTTGAGGCAGGACCGAAGGGGAAGCCCAGCCTGCACGACTATGCACTGGCGGCCACCCAGTCTAAGATCGTCGCTTTTATTACGAATCCGTTCGTCAACCTCGTGCAGTACCTATTTTTCCTCTACGTGCTGTATTTGTTCCCCGGCCTATATCAATTCGCTATTTCCGAGCACGCCGGCCACCTCATTATGAACTTCGCGTTCATCATCTCCGGCTGCTTCTATTTCTGGGAAATCATCGGGCCGGATCCGCTGCCCAAGCGCCACTCCACCCCGTTCCGATTGGCCGTGTTGTTCCTTTCCATGCCATTCCACCTCTTCGCCGGCGTGTACCTGATGCAGCTGCAGAGTGTGTTGGGTGCAGACTTCTACCAGTATTTGGAGCTGCCCTGGGATCAGGATCTGCTCCAAGACCAACGCGTGGGCGGCGGCATCGCGTGGGGTTTTGGTCAGTTCCCACTGGTTATCGTCTTTGGCAAGCTCTTCCTGGATTGGCTCAGCGATGATCGTGCTACCGCCCGCCGCCACGATATGCAGGCGGATGCGGACGATGATGCCGAACTGGAACGCTATAACGCGATGCTGCAGGATATGGGCCACGGTGATGAATCGAGCTTCCGCGGGCGCTAGCCTGTGGATAACCGGCCCAAAATCGCCCCCAAACCCGAGTTTTGCTGACGGGTACAACAAGTTATTCACAGGGTAGTGGTCGCCGGCATGGTGTGGCTTGCGCGCCGGTATCAGGATGTGGAAGCGAGCGAGGAAAACCGAACTCGCCTATCCAACTATCCAGCAAAGGATTTTCTAGCACCATGTCCCAATACCCAATTACCTTGACCGGTCGCCTTACTCGCGATCCCATCCTGACCAAGACTTCAACTGGGGCCTATAAGGCCAAACTGCGCGTAGCTTCCTCACGCCGAATTCCGGACCGTCAGGTCGATGCCGGCGCCAATGATCCGGAAGGACACAACTCCAAGGCCCCGCAGTGGCGCGACGTAGACCACCTCTACATCGATGTCGAAATGTGGAATCAATTCGCCATCAATGTGCGCAAATCCCTGGCTAAAGGCATGCCGCTGGTCATCGTGGGCTCCTTAGTGACAGAACAATGGCGCGATGACCAGGGCACCGATCACTTCCGCACATTCATTAAGGCGCAGTATGTGGGCCTGGATCTGAACCGCCACGTTATCGGTACGAAGCGGCTCGCTCCGCAGTACAACCAGGAAAATATTGCGGTCCCAGAACTGGGGGACAATGCCATCGAACCGGACGTGGACCACAGCCTGCCGCCGCAGCAGGCGGGGCAGGGAGATACCGCTGCCGATACCGCAGCGGACCGCTATCTAGCCGAACGATCCGCACCTGGACGCGGTGGGGAAGAAGATACTTTCGACGCCGAAGTGGAAGAGGAGGCTGCCGAGGCAGAATCCGCCCCAGTAAACGCATAAGCGTTTCCTCCCCGGCTTGATCGCCTCGGGTGTACCTGACCCGAGGCACTTGGGCGGTGGTTCTGATGTAGTGTTTGTGTAGATAAATACGTCTCCCAAATTTTTGCAAAGGGGTAAAAGTGGGCGAATTCATCTACACGATGAAAAACGTGCGCAAGGCAATTGGCGATAAAGTCATCCTTGACGATGTAACAATGGCGTTCTACCCAGGTGCCAAGATTGGTGTGGTCGGCCCTAACGGTGCCGGTAAGTCCTCCATTCTGAAGATTATGGCCGGCCTGGACCAGCCTTCCAATGGCGAGGCTTTCCTGGATCCGGGTGCCACCGTGGGCATCCTGCAGCAGGAGCCGCCGCTCAATGACGAGAAGACCGTGCGCGGCAATGTCGAAGAGGGCTTGGGCGATATCTTTGAAAAGAAGCAGCGCTTCGAGCAGATCGCCGAGGAAATGGCCACCAACTACAGCGACGAGCTCATGGAAGAGATGGGCAAGCTGCAAGAAGAGCTGGACGCCGCCGATGCTTGGGAGGTTGACTCCAAGATCGAGCAGGCAATGGAAGCTTTGCGTTGCCCGCCTTCCGACGCCCCAGTGACCAACCTTTCTGGTGGCGAGCGCCGTCGTGTAGCGCTGGCTAAGCTCCTGCTCACCGAGCCGGACCTGCTGCTGCTCGACGAGCCTACGAACCACCTGGACGCCGAGTCCGTGCAGTGGCTGGAGAAGCACTTGGCCGATTACCCGGGTGCAGTCTTGGCCGTGACCCACGACCGCTACTTCCTCGACCACGTCGCGGGCTGGATCTGTGAGGTTGACCGCGGCAAGCTCTATCCATACGAGGGCAACTACTCCACCTACCTGGATAAGAAGCAGGAGCGCTTGGAGGTTGCCGGCAAGAAGGACGCGAAGCTGCGCAAGCGCTTGAAGGACGAGTTGGAGTGGGTTCGCTCCGGTGCAAAGGCCCGCCAGGCCAAGAACAAGGCTCGTCTGGAGCGCTACGAGGAGATGGCAGCCGAGGCCGAGAAATACAAGAAGCTCGACTTCGAAGAAATTCAGATTCCTACCCCGCCGCGCTTGGGTAATAAGGTTGTAGAGGTCAAGGACCTGCAGAAGGGCTTTGATGGCCGCGTTCTGATTAAGGACCTTTCCTTCACCCTGCCGCGCAACGGCATCGTGGGCGTTATCGGCCCGAACGGTGTGGGTAAGACCACCCTGTTTAAGACCATCGTTGGCCTGGAGCAGCCAGATGCCGGTTCCGTCGAGGTCGGAGATACCGTCAAGCTGTCCTACGTAGACCAGAACCGCGAGAATATCGACCCCGAGGCAACCGTTTGGGAGGTTGTCTCCGGCGGCCTAGATTACATTCACGTGGGTCAAAACGAGATGCCTTCGCGTGCTTACCTGTCCGCGTTCGGCTTCAAAGGCCCAGATCAGCAGAAGCCATCCAAGGTGCTTTCCGGTGGTGAGCGCAACCGCCTGAACTTGGCGCTGACCCTGAAGGAGGGCGGCAACCTGATCCTCCTTGACGAGCCGACCAACGACTTGGACGTGGAAACCCTCGGCTCGCTGGAAAACGCGCTGGAGAAGTTCCCGGGCTGCGCCGTGGTCATTTCTCACGACCGCTGGTTCCTGGACCGCACCTGTACCCACATCTTGGCCTGGGAGGGCAATGTGGAAGAAGGTCAGTGGTTCTGGTTCGAGGGCAACTTCGGCGATTACGAGAAGAATAAGGTCGATCGCCTCGGTGAAGAGGCGGCCCGTCCTTCTCGCGTGACCCACCGTAAGCTGACCCGCTAAGAAGTTGACGCCTTAACTGAGGAGAATGATGGCAACCCCAAGCGTGCACACGTACCGTATTCAAACCCGCTGGTCGGACTTTGATATGTACGGCCACATGATGAACGCTAACTATATCGAGCTCGCCCAGGAAGCGCGCCTGGCCTTTGCGAAGGAACACATCTATTCCAAGGGCCTCGACTTCATTGCGTTCGTGCGCCACCTGGATGTGGACTTCCTGCGTCCGATAGAGTTTAAGGACACCACTACGGTGGAGGTGGATACCGCAGTTTCCCAGATTGGTACCACCTCGTTTACCACCACTCAGCAGGTGAAGAACGCCCAGGGCGAGGTTGCGGCAACCGTGGATTGCGTGCAGGTAGTCATTGACCGTCAGCAGCAGACCCCGCGTCCATTGACGGATCAGGAAAAGGATATTCTGCACAATACCGCCGCCAACTAGCAGCGGAGCAGAGCACAGATTAGAAAGGCAGGGCCCGAAGGCATGGTCACCGAGACTCTAGAAATTGTAAGCGGTGGACCTGGCCTTCGGGCCCTTGTCACGCGCGCGGCTGGCTTGGACGCGGGCGCTTCGGTGCGGCTGCGCCAGCTGACTGACGACGTCGTCGATGTCTTCGTCACCACCCCCTTCGAGGTGGTTGCCTCCCGCCGCGTCCAAGGCGTCGCTTCCCGCGATGGAGCTGTGGTTTCTGCTGCCACGCTCGCCGATCAGCTCAAAGAGCATGAATCTAGCGGCATGTTAGATTTGGGTCCTGCCCGCGATCCATCGTGGCCGGGAGCATTGCCGCCGGCGACTGGCTACAGTGTGGTCGATACCTTGCCAGTTACCGTTGTTCGTGAACTTTCCGATAAAGGTCAGCAACTGACCCGGCAATTTTCTGGCCCCATGGGCCCGCCGTCCAGCTTGTTGAATCAGACCGTTGTCACGGTGGAAGGCGATGGCGCCACGGTGGAAATTCCCATGCGCATGATCTTTGCCTGCACCAACCTGGGGCTTATTCCTGGATTTTCCGCCCCGATGGATGTGCCGCGGCACCTGCGGGTGGCCCAGCTGGGTCGTTGGGTGCGACTCGACGCCCCCTTTGGCAGCATTTACCGTTCTACCCGCTTGTCCTTGTTCTAGCCTTCGCCGCCAGGGCACATACCCCTGGTGTTCAACAAACTCGGCGTGCCGGCGCCCCATAATGGGCGACATTGCCCGAAAAGTAGTCTGTCTTAGGGGGAGGGGGAGCCTGGGGTGGTGGCGCCCGAATCCTTGTGAACAGCGTGTTTAACCGGGGCGTTGGGGTAATGCTACCCCCGCAGTGTGAATTAGTTAGCAGAGCGCCGCGCGCAAACGTGTCCTGCGTTACTCTTACATGGTCGATGTAATTTCCTGCACCCACAAGGAGACTATGTAATGCGTATTGCTGTGCCAAAAGAAATCATGAATAACGAGAATCGCGTGGCTCTTACCCCGAGCGGCGCGCAGACCCTCGTTCAGGATGGTCACGAGGTCCTCATTGAGACCGGTGCCGGTGAAGGCGCTTCTTTCCCGGACTCCGAGTACGAGGCCGCGGGTGCCAGCATCGTTGGCACTGCGGAAGATACCTGGGCACAGGCAGAGCTGCTGTTGAAGGTGAAGGAGCCGCTCGAGGCTGAGTACCAGTACCTGCGCCCAGACCTCACCGTCTTCACCTACCTGCACCTTGCGGCGGACCGTCCGCTGACTGAGGCACTTGTCGACGCCAATACCACCGCCATCGCCTATGAGACGGTCACCGACCGACACGGCACCCTGCCGCTTCTCACCCCGATGTCCCAGGTGGCTGGCCGCCTTGCTGCCATCGAAGGCACCCATCACCTGCTGTCCACCCAGGGTGGCCGTGGCCTGCTGGTCTCCGGTGTTCCGGGCACCCAGCCGGCACGCGTCGTAGTTATCGGCGGTGGCCAGGTTGGCGCGTCCGCTGTAGCTATGGCCCACGGTCTGCGCGCCGAGGTGACGGTGTTGGACCTCGATCCGCACGTTCTCCAGCGCTTCGATGATCAGTACGCTGGTGGCGTGCGCACCCTGATTTCCGATCCGGCCACGATCGATAAGGAACTGCAGGAAGCCGACCTCGTCATCGGTGCCGTACTTATTCCGGGTGCCGCCGCGCCTAAGCTGGTGCGTGAGGAGACCGTAAAGAAGATGAAGAAGGGCGCGGTGCTCGTCGACGTGGCTATCGACCAGGGCGGTTGCTTCGAAAACTCCAAGAAGACCTCCCACGATGACCCCACCTTCAAGGTGCATGACACCCTGTTCTATTGCGTGGCGAATATGCCGGGTGCGGTGGCCAATACCTCCACCCGCGCGTTGTCTTCTGCGACCCTGCCGTATATCCGCGCGGTAGCCAATGACAGCCTGGATGCCGCTATCAAGCGTTTCCCAGGTCTGGAAGGCGGCGTCATGACCCGCGGTGGCCGTCTGGTTTCCGAGCCAGTGCGTAAGGCCTTTGACTGGGAAGACTAATCTCCCCCCTGCATAGTCTGCGCTAGATACACCACAAGCCCGGCTCCCCGCTAGACACGGGGCCCGGGCTTGAGTTATCTGCGCTGAAGGGGTGGCGTGGTTACGGGGCCTTGTTGATCATCATGGCGGCCACGCGCTGCATGTGATCCCACATCATCTCGCGGTAGGCGGGTGGGATGGTTTCCTCGTCTATGTCCGCGAGGGAGTTGCCCATAAGCTCAAGCCATCGATCATGGGCGGTGATATCGATGGGGTAGGGGGCGTGGCGCATGCGCAGGCGCGGGTGCCCACGGTTTTCAGAAAATAGCTGCGGGCCGCCCCAGTATTGCGCCAAGAACCAGGTAAGGCGCTGTTCTGCGCCTTCCCAGTCGTTATCGGGGTACATCGGGCCAATGACATCGTCCTCTTTGACCTGGGAATAAAAGCCGTGGACGAGGCGCTCAAAGGTCTCCATGCCACCGATGGCCTCATAAACAGAATCCATTTACTCTTCTTCCTTGCGGGGATCGGTAATGCCGATGCCGTGTGGGTAGGGCGTGGTAATACCTTTAGTGTGCATGACATTGAGCACGCGCGATTGTAGGAAACGCTGAACGTCCCACTGCTTGCCTGGCAAGGTCTTGGTCGAGACGCGGAAGGAAACATAATCCGGCTCAAAGCCAGACATGCCGTCCACACGGGGCGTGCTGAGGATGAGCTTGCGCACCTTATCGTCCTGTGCGGCTTCTTTCACTGCGTCCTCAATGACTTCGCCAGCAACCTCTGGGTCATTAGAAAGGCCTACCGGAATCTGGATGCGGGCAACGGAGTACTCATCGGAGTGGTTGGCCACCTGGAGAATTTCACCGTTGCGCACGTACCACAGGGCACCATCGATATCGCGGACCGTGGTGATGCGCAGGGAGATGGACTCGACATCGCCAAAGACGCCATTGCCCAAATCAACCACGTCACCAATGCCGTACTGGTCCTCAATGAGCATGAAGATGCCAGAAAGGAAGTCCTTCACCAGCGCCTGTGCGCCAAAGCCGAGGGCGACACCGATGACACCGGCGGAGGCGATAAGCGGTGCTACGTTGACCTCTAACTCATCCAGGATGGCAATAACGGCCCACACCCAGACGAAGATGGCGGCGGCGGAACGGGCTACGCCGGCAAGTGTCTTGATGCGGGAGGCGCGCCGGGTCTCGCGGGTTTGGCGCATGGCCTCTTCTTGTTGGCTGAGCTCGGGACGATTGGCACGACTCTTGAACTTCCCGCGCAGGCGCTGCTTATCTAGTCCGGAAGACTTGATGCTATTTTCGGCCACTTTGTTGATGACTCTGCGGAGGAGCCAGTGGGCGATAATGGCCAGAATAAGGATGATGGCGATGCGAATGGGGCGCTCAATAAGCCAGCTTTGCACCTTCTCGTCATTCCAAAAATTGGACACGGACTCGATGGCCGAGTCCGTGGTGGAAGCGGCGGAGGCTAAAAATTGCGTATTCATCATTCTTTCTTAGTCGAGGACAATATGAACGGCGCCCATTGTAAGGGCAGAGGCTGAAAGGGGGATGTGTCGTGGGTGTGCGAGAGTGTGAAAATAAATACCTATCTCCCCGCTAGAAATGAACAGCTTGGTCTAGACTGTGGTGCTATGACTGAACGCAGCACGCAGAACCTCGCTCAAGGCTTTACGTCCCGTTCCATCCATGGCGGCTATCACCCGGATCCGCACATGGGCTCTATCAACGTGCCCATTTATGCCTCAACCACGTTTGCACAAGACGGCTTGGCGCAGCTGCGCGGCGGATTCGAATACGGCCGCGTGGCCAATCCGACCGTGCGCTCGCTCGAGCGCACCCTAGCGGCACTGGAAGGCGCGGAGTATGCACGCGTGTTTTCTTCCGGCATGGCCGCCGCCGATACCTTGATCCGCATCCTGGTGCGCCCAGGGGACCACGTCATTTTAGGCAATGATGCCTACGGCGGTTCCTACCGTTTGCTCAATGATTTCACTGAGTGGGGCGTGGAGATGTCCATCGTGAACACCAGCGATACCGCTGCGGTTGCGGCCGCGGTCCAGGAGAATACCAAGCTTATCTGGCTGGAAACGCCCACTAATCCGGCGCTAAATATTACCGATATTGCCGCGGTGGCCAAGATTAAGGGCAACGCGCAGGTGTTGGTGGACAATACTTTTGCCACGCCCTACCTGCAGAACCCACTGGAACTCGGAGCGGACCACGTGCTGCATTCGACCACCAAGTACCTGGGCGGGCATTCCGACGTGCTGGGTGGCGCGGTAGTTACTAATGACGCCCACGTGGACGAGCGCCTGCTCTACTTCCAGGGCAATGTGGGCGCGGTGAGCTCGCCTTTCGACGCCTACTTAACCGCCCGTGGCATCAAGACGCTGTCGGTGCGTATGGACCGCCATTGCGCGAATGCGCAGCGAGTAGCGGAATTCTTGCAGGCGCGACCCGAGGTAAAGCAGGTGCTCTACCCAGGGCTCAAGGAGCACCCGGGGCATGAGCTGGCAGCACAGCAGATGCGTGGCTTCGGCGGCATGATGTCCGTGCGCTTCCACAGTGCGGAGCATGCCAAGCAGATCTGCCTCAATACGCGGCTTATCTGCCTGGCAGAATCGCTGGGCGGAGTGGAATCGCTTATCGAGCATCCGAAGAATATGACGCACGTATCCGCGGAAGGGTCCGAGCTGGTGCCGCCGGAGGATCTGGTGCGCATCTCCATCGGTATCGAGGACATCGATGACCTGCTCGCGGACTTGGAGCAGGCCCTCGACGCGCTATAGGCCGCGGCACTGGGCCCATAGCGCAGGTGCGGTGGCTAGGAGCGCACCACGGCAAGGAGGGAACCGGCGGCCTTGTCGGTTTCCTGCAGCATGAGCGGGTCCGTGCCCGGCATGGGGGAAATGGTGGTATCCGGCCACTGGGAATAGGTGGGGATGCCCACGATGTGCAGGCGTGCATCCAACTCACCGTCCGGGTGAACGGTGCGGCGGGTAGCCCCATCGGTCTCTGGGGAGCCGGTGGGTTGGCCGTGATCGGGGAAGGGGCGCACGCGGCCGGAATCCACCAAGCAGCGCGTCATGGCATCGCCGGCGGTGCGGATATCGGGGCGGTGCATAAAGGCGTCGACAAGCGTGGGCGCAGAAGCGGAGCGAGGGCCGGAGGTCAGGGTGAAGTGATCGGCCGCGATGGACACGGTGGGGTGATCGCCTAAGAAGTGGGCCAGGCCGGCGTCGACGAGCGCGAGCAACTGGCGCACGCGGAAGAGTGGTGGGCCGGAGCCGATCATCTGGCCAAAGGACATGACCTGGCCGTAGCGGCCGGTGCGGGACTCGCGGGTGTAGCGACCCTCTGCGCCAAGGATGGAGGCCGGCTTGCGCGATTGCGACAGCGACCACAGCGCGGCCTTGATGGGGGAGTCATAGCCGGCGGCGGCTTCCCGAATATCGCCTTCCATGGACTGGGCAATGTGCTCGGTGAGCTCAGCGATGTCCCCGGTAAACCCGGCAATCTGGTACATGAGATCGTTCATGTCCCATGGCTCGGTGACCAAGGGCGCAATGGTCGCGCCCAGCTCATCGGGGGCGGTGGCATCGATGGCCTCGAGAATCTCTGCGCGCGGGCGCAGGAGGGAATCCGGGCGCACGCGCTCCAAGGTGGTGATATAAGCCTCGTAGCTATCGCGCGCGATGGCGGGCCAAACCTGGGCGTCAAAGTCGATGTCCTGGGCGCCACTGAGCTTCGCAATGACCTCCTTCAGGCGGCGGCGCGGCATGGTAGGCGGCAGCTCACCGTACTCGGACTTGGGGTGGTAGGGGTAGCCGCGGCCGGAGGAAATAATGAAGTTAGGCTCCTGCCCGCAAGGCTCATAGCGCAGGCCGGAGCGCGCGGAAGGATCCTCCACGAATTTGCCGCCGCGCTCGATTGTGGTCAGCGCCATAATGTCATAAAAGCCCATGCCCAGACCGCGTACCAGCACGTCCTCGCCGCCCGGAATGGCGGCGTAGTCTTGCTCTACCGGGTTATTAGGGGCGATCCAGTTCAAACCGGAAGCGGCCAACTGCTTTTCTTGCTCGTTGTATTCCGGAGTCATCCAGCCATAGGCCAGTACCGTGGCATCGGCGCGCACCTCGGAGCCATCGGCTAGGTGGAGGACGTCTTGGTGACCGCCCTCTTTGATGGTCTCCAACCGGCTGAAGTGATTCACGGTGGAAATACTCTTGGGCAGACGTGCAATGACCACGTCATAGACCCAGCGCAGGTACTCGCCATACAGTGCGCGCGAAGGGTTGGATTCGGGGCGGGTAGCCGCGAGTTCCTCGCGGTAGTCCTGGGCAATATGTGCGGCCGGTGGGTGCTGCTCAAAAAGCTCGCGCTTGGCGGCGGAGATATTCTCGCCATCGCCGCGCAGCAGCTGGATCCACTCGTACTGAATGGGGCCCTCGAGCACAGGGGCATCCACGGTGGAGCCGGGCTCGGTAAAGAGGGTGACCGCGCCGGCGCGGGTGTTCATACACAGGGTTTTGGTTTGGTCCGTTTCCCAGATGCGGCCGGCGCCATGTTGGGCGTCATCGATGAGGTGGACGGTAATGGGGGCGCTGGAATCGTCCATGCGGGCGGAGAGGCGTTCCAAGATGGAAATGCCGCGCGGGCCCATGCCGACGATCGCGATTGCTGGAGTAGACATACCTCCTATCGTGCCACATTCAGGCCCTTTCAGTATCATTGGACCTGGCAGTAAGAACAAAATAGACCGTTCAGTCTACCTTGACCTTTTTAATAAGCCGTTTTGGCAGGTAATTCGGTAGACCGTCCAGTCTTGTAATTGGGGGTATGAGTGTGGTCTAATGGGCGAGTACTACTTAAGACTTAAAGGAACTCGAGCTTTTATGAAGCAATTTTCTCGGCTCCTGCGGCCCGTGGCCGCGGTCCTGGCCAGCGGCGCGCTAGCTCTCTCGCTTACCTCGTGCGCCTCTACTTCCCACGCCGCGGAAGATGGCATGGTCACCTATGTCGAGCCCAATATGTTCAACAACCTCTATCCACCCTCCGGCGGCTATTACCCCAACGGTGGTGTGCTCAATAACATCACGGACCGCCTGCTCTGGCAGGACCCGGATACCCTCGAGTTGCACCCGTGGATTGCGGAGGAGATGCCCAAGGCAAACAAGGACAACACCGAATTCACCTTCAAGATTCGCAAGGGCGTGACCTACTCTGATGGCTCCCGCCTGGATGCCGCGAACGTGAAGAAAAACTATGACCTTTATGCCCTAGGCGATGAGGACCGCATGTTCACTCCATCGGAGCAGCTGCCCAACTATGAAAAGTCCGAGGTTATCGATGACTACACGGTGAAGTTCTACTTCAGCGAGCCTTCCCCAGGCTTCCCGCAGTCCACCTCCGTGATGAACCAGGGCCTGCTTTCTAATGCCACCCTGGATTTGGATGACACCGGCTTCGCGCCGGGCAATGCCACCGCGATTTCTGGTTCTGGTCCCTTCGTCATTGAGGAAGAAGAGCTGGGCACCAAGCTGGTGCTCAAGAAGCGCGAGGATTATGACTGGGCGCCCCCGGCCCGCAAGGACCACCAAGGCCCGGCCGATATTGAGGGCATCAAAATCGTGCTTGCGGCCGAAGACTCCGTGCGCGTGGGCTCGCTTGTAGCCGGCCAGTCCGATGTCGCGCGCCAGATCGAAGCCCCTGATGAGAAGCACCTGAAGGACCAAAACCTGCAGATTTTCGCCGCCCCCACCCGTGGCGTGAATAATAGCTTCCACTTCCACTTCCGCCATCCACTCTTGGAAGATAAGCGCGTGCGCCAGGCCATCATCCACGCCATTGACCGCGATAACATCCTGGACACACTCTTTTCTGATTCCTACCCCAAGGGCACATCGATTCTGGCCAAGACGGCTATTGGCTATAAGGATCAGTCCGCGAACTATGCCTTCGATCCAGAAGAATCCAAGCGCCTGCTCGATGAAGCTGGCTGGCGCCCAGGTGAAGAGGGCATTCGCGAAAAGGACGGCAAGCGCCTGTCCGTGACCTTCAATGAAGCCGTCCCACAGCCGCGCTCTAAAGAGATGTTCACCAAGGCCCAGGAGATGCTCAAGAACGTCGGCATCGAGGCCAAACTCAACCCAGGCGACCGCTCTGCGCAGCAAAAGGCCATGAAGGACCAAGACACCGTGCAGGTACGCCACACCATGACCGGCCGTGCCAATGTGGACACCTTGGCCACGTGGCTGGATGGCACCGGGCGCAATTCTTTCCTCAACTATGACGAGAAGACCGACAGCTTTGGCGATGAGAAACTGCAGAAACTGGTGGAGGACTACTTCAACCTCAGCAGTGAAAAGGATCGCCTAGCCATGACCGGCCGCATACAGGACTATCTGTCCGAACAGGCCTATATCCTGCCCATGTTTGAAGAGCCGCAGGTCTATGGTTTCCAGCCCTATATCGAGGGCTTTAGCACCGAAGCCATCGGCCGCCCATCGTTCTATGCGGTAGACATCAACCCCACAGAAGGGGAGGACTAAACCATGAGCCTGAAAACTATTGCCCTGCGCATCGGCCAAGCCGTGCTCGTCATCTGGGCAACCTTCACCCTTTCTTTCATCCTCCTAGCAGCACTGCCTGGTGACGCCGTCGCGACCCGCTATGACAACCCTAACTTGGGGCTCAACGCCGAGCAGCTGGCCGCCATCCGCGAGGTTTATGGTGCCGATGAACCGATCGTGAGCCGCTATTTCAGCGCGCTCGGCGGATTCCTCACCGGTGATTTCGGCTTTTCCGTCGCCACCGGTACCGCCGTATCGGAAATGCTGGCAGATGCCCTTCCCTCCACGCTGGCGCTGGCGGTCTTCGCCTTCCTCGTAGGCGTGGTCCTGGCTTTCGTGGTGGCTATTGTCTCCACCTTCGGCCCATTTTCTTGGCTGCGCAGTTTCTTTCGCAGCTTGCCTTCCGTGATGGCTTCCCTGCCCACCTTTTGGATCGGCATCATTTTGATCCAGATATTCTCCTTTGGCTTGGGCTGGGTGCCGGTCATCGGCGCGAGCGACGCCCAAAACCTCATCCTGCCGGTAATTACCCTGGGTATCTTTGTGGCCGCGCCGCTGGCGCAGGTGCTGTTGCGCTCCATCGATGAGGTCATGGATATGTCCTTCGTGCAGGTAGTCCGCGCCAAGGGTGCTAGCGGTGCCTGGTTGTTGTGGCGCAACGTCCTGCGCAATGCGCTGCTGCCGGCGCTGACCATGGCCGGCCTTACCTTTGGTGAGCTCGTCGGCGGCTCCGTGGTGACGGAAGCGGTCTTCGCCCGCCACGGCATTGGCGCGCTGACCGTGGACGCGGTGGCTAACCGTGATACCTCGGTGCTGCTGGCCATCGTGGTGCTTGCCGCCGCCGTCTTTGTCCTTATCAATCTGATTGTGGACCTGCTCTACCCAGTGCTTGACGTGCGCCTGCGCGAGCGCGAGCACGAGGCTGCACCTAGCTCCGCCACCGCTGCCACCACCGCCGATACCACCGCAACGAACGAGAAGAAGGTCCAAGCATGAAGCTTAAATCCACACAGCTGAAGCTCACCCCGGGCACCATCATCTCGCTGATTGTGCTGGGCCTTGCGGTGCTCTGCGCCCTGTTCCCCCAACTATTTACCTCCCAGGACCCTAACCAGGGCGGTGACACCACGGCACTGCTGCAACCCAGCTTCCAACACTGGTTCGGCACCGATGCCGTCGGCCGTGATCTCTACACCCGCGTGGTCTATGGTGCGCGCCAATCTCTACTCGGCGCGCTGCTGGCCGTCCTTTTCGGCCTCATCGTCGGCACCATCTTGGGCATCATCGCCGGCGTGCGCCGCGGCTGGGTCGATGCCGTCATCATGCGCATCGTGGACGTGCTGCTGTCCATCCCCGGACTCTTGCTCTCCCTGTCCGTCATCATCGTGCTCGGACACGGCATTTTCAATGCCGCCATCGCCGTAGGTATCACCTCCGTTGCCACCTTTGCGCGCCTTGCACGTTCCCAGGTGCTCAGCGTCGCCGGCTCCGATTTCGTCGAGGCCGCCTATGGCTCCGGCGGTTCTTCCTTCCAGGTGCTCGTGCGCCATATTCTTCCCAATTCACTCACTGCGGTCTTCGCTGTAGCAGCCCTGCAATTTGGCCTGGCCATTTTGCAGCTAGCCACCCTAGGCTTCCTGGGCTATGGCGCACCGCCCCCAACCCCGGAATGGGGCTTGCTCATCTCTGAATCGCGCGATTACATCGCCACGGCCGGCTGGTTGACCATCGCCCCGGGCATTGTCATCGTCGCCGTGGTCCTCGCGGCCAACCACCTCAGCCAGACACTGCGAAAGGCGGCCTAATGTCCCTGCTTAGCATTAGTGATCTATCCATTACTTACCGCACCGCACACGGTGAGGTAGAAGCGGTAAGCGGCATTGAGCTCGAGGTAAAACCTGGCGAGATGACCGCCATCGTTGGCGAGTCCGGTTCCGGCAAGTCCACCTCCGCCATGGCTGCCATTGGCCTGCTGCCAGACAATGCGTCGATCGTTTCTGGCACCATTACTGTCGACGGCCGTGACGTTACCCAGTATTCCCAAAAGCAGTGGCGGGAGCTGCGCGGTCGCCGTATTGGTTTGATTCCGCAGGATCCCAATAATTCGCTTAACCCGCTCAAGACTATCGGTGCCTCGGTGGAGGAGGGCATGGCCATCCACGGGCAGGGCGATAAGGCCTCCCGGAAGAAGCGTGCACTGGAGCTTTTGGAGCGCGTGGGCATTGATGATGCGCAGCGCCGCTATCACCAGTACCCGCATGAGCTTTCCGGCGGCATGAAGCAGCGCGTGCTTATCGCCGCGGCCGTGGCATTGGAGCCGGAGCTCATCATCGCCGATGAGCCTACCTCCGCGCTCGATGTCACCGTGCAGAAGATCATCCTGGACCTCCTGGATGAGATGCGCGAAGAGCTCACCATGGGCATACTTTTCATTACCCATGATCTGGCCGTGGCGGGCGACCGTGCCAATAACATCGTGGTGATGGAAAAGGGCACCGTCCGCGAGTCGGGCGTTGCTGCCCGCGTGCTCACCGATCCCCAGCATGCCTACTCCAAGCGCCTGCTTGCCGACGCCCCCTCGCTCACCGCCCCCACTTCCTCCCAGGCCGCAGCTCCTGTGCGGGCCGCCGCGCCCGCGCAACACGAAACCTTGCTCGAGGTGGAAGGGCTGAGCCAACGCTTCGGGGATTTCACCGCGGTGGAAGACATCAACTTTTCCGTGGCCCGCGGCACCACCCATGCATTGGTGGGGGAGTCTGGCTCCGGTAAGACAACCACCGGCCGCGCCATTTCCTTGTTGAGCACGCCCACCTCCGGCAGTATTCGCTTGGGAGGGGAAGAGATTAGCTCCGCCCGTGGCAAGCGCCGTCGCGAGCTGCGCCGTTCGATCCAGATGGTCTACCAAAATCCTTTTGGCTCGCTGGATCCTCGCTTGAGCATCGGCGATACCATCGCCGAACCGGTGCGCAATTTCACCGGCGCTTCCAAGCGTGATGCGCGTGCCAAAGCACGCGAATTTCTTGATTTGGTGGCCTTGGATTCTTCCATGGCTTCCCGGCGCCCCCGCGAACTCTCCGGTGGTCAACGCCAGCGCGTGGCCATCGCCCGCGCCATGATCATTGAGCCCGATCTCGTGGTGCTCGATGAGGCCGTGTCTGCGCTCGACGTCACCGTACAGGCGCAGATCCTGCGCCTGCTCGACGAGCTACAGCGCGAGCTGGAGCTTACCTATATCTTCATCTCCCACGATCTGGCGGTAGTCAACCAAATTTCCGATACCGTTTCCGTGCTCTCCCACGGCACGCAAGTGGAATCCGGACCTACCGCGCAGGTCTTTGCGCATCCGGAAACCGAGTACACGCGCCAGCTAATTGACGCCATCCCAGGCTCCCGCTATCGTGCCGGAGACCTAAACTTGGGGCTATAAACGCGCCCCAGAAAGGTTGGACTGAGAATATGACCGACATTATTAATGAGCTCTCCCACGCCAGCGCCGAGGTGCAACAGCTGCGCCGTGCGCGCCATGATGCGCAGGACAATGCGCAGCTAAGCTTTAGCGCTTTGCTCGAGCCTGCAGAACCAGGCGAGTTTTCCTATACGGAGCGCTATGCCGTAGCGGCTTTTACCGCTGCAATCTACCGGGCAAGCGAGGCTGCGGATTTCTACTTCGACTTGCTGGAAGATGAGGCCGACGAAGACCTTGTTGCCGCCGTGCGTGCCGCGAGCCAGCGCGGCGTGTCCACAGGCCCGTATCACCAGGGTGATTTCCTTATCTTCGGCGATACCGCCGCGGAAGCCGCGCTGGGCACGCGCCTAGCTGCGGCCTTCGACTGGGCGCACCTTCTGGCTTTCCACCCCAAGGATGCCTCCCCGCAGGCGATAGGACACCTCGATGCCGCAGGATGGTCCGCTACGGATATCGTCAGCCTGTCCCAGCTGGTGGCATTTTTGGCCTTCCAGCTGCGTGTGGTCCACGGCCTGCGCGTACTTTCTGGCGAGGATCCCGCATCCCACTCCGCAGCCGAGCGCGCCGCTGGCGTGGCCGATCCGGGTTGGGAGGTAACCGCGAACACGTTGCAGCCCAATACTGTGCTGCCGGACCACTTTGTCAACCACTCCCTGGGCTGGAAGCCCTGGGTGGAGGCGCTGGCGAAGGAGGATTTCACCGCGGTGCATACCGATGCCCTCATTAAGCCAGAGCGTATCGATTCCGAGTACTTCCGCTTGCTTGCCCGCGACCCTGCGGCCTTGAAGGCGCGCACGCTGACTGACCTGGACATTTTCTATAACACCGAAGGTGGGCTCTCCCGTGCAGACCGCGAGCTCGCCGCTACTGTGGCTTCGCGCTACAACGGCTGCGAGTACTGTGCCTCCGTGCACCAGGCGCGGTGCGTCCAGGAGGGCGGCGACCGTGAAATCGTAGACCGCCTCTTGGACGAGGGCATCGATGCTGACCTTGGCTCAAAGGAATGGGACCTTATCCGTCGCGCCGCCGTGGCGCTGACGGAAACCCCCTTCGCCTTCGATGCGGCACTATGCGCGGACCTGCGTGCGGCCGGATTCGATGATCAGTCCATCTTGGATCTCATCTACGCTTCCTCCTTCTTCAACTGGGCTAATCGCTTGATGCTCACCTTGGGCCAGCCGGACGTGCCTAAGCGCTTCCGTTAATCGGCTACCGCCGGTGACTGGTCCGGTGCGGCGCTTAAAGCAAAGGATCCCTATGATGGGGCGGCATGACTGATACAAAGAATGCCACCGCACCAGCACACGCGGAGAGCGAAACCCCGCAGAAGGTCGCCGTTGTCACCGGCGCTACCGGCGGCATGGGCCGCGAAATCATCGCTGACCTGGCCGGTGATTACCACGTGTATGCACTGGGCCGTAGCGCGGCGGAACTGCCCGAATCGGACTCCATTACGCCGGTAGCCATCGACCTCGTCGCCGGCCTCGATGAAGGCATGAAACTGCCGGAGCTGGACCGCGTGGACGTGCTCGTCCACGCTGCTGCACGAGCTACCAAGTACTCCGTGGAGGAAGCCACGCCGGAAAATTGGCGCGCGCACATGGACCTCAACGTGCATGCCCCTGCAGAACTGACCCGCGCCTTGCTGCCGCAGCTGCGCAAAGCGGAAGGCAGCGTGGTTTTTATTAACTCTGGCGCTGGACGCCACAGCTACGGCGATAACGTCATTTACGCGGCGACCAAGCACGCGTTGTATGCACTCGCCGATGGACTGCGCATCTCTGAGCCGGGAATCCGCGTATCCACCGTGGCTCCAGGGCCTACCGATACCCCGATGCTTAAGGGGCTGCAGGATTATGATCCCTCCCAGGTTATTGCCCCGGCTGAGGTGGCTCGTGCCATTCGTACCGTGGTAGAGGCAGGCCCCACCACCCAGCTGACGGAAATCCAGGTCAGGCCGCGAATCGAGTTACATCTGCGCAAGTAGGAACGCAAGTAGTGGTAATGGACATCACACATTAATGGGTTTGGTTTCCAGGGGTGTCCATTACACTCGGGGGCTGTGAATTCCCAAAGCCGAAAGCGGCCCGCCTATCTCCGTATCTCGGATGCCCTACGCGACAAGATCGAACGCAATGAATTAGAACCCGGTCAGCGTTTTCCTACCGAACGCGAATTGGTCCGGGAATTTCATGTTGCACGCATGACCGTGCGCCATGCTTTAGACATATTGGAGGTAGAAGGCCTCATTGACCGCCGCCGCGGGCGCAGCGGCGGCACCTACGTGCGCACGGTTCCCCCTACACTGAGCCTGACCAACAAGGACAATATCGTCACCCAGCTGCGCGAGCGCGGGCACGACACCGCCGTACGCGTGGTCTCCGTCAATAAAGCCCACGTGCCCAAGCATGTGGCAGCGGTACTGGGTGTTAGCGATTCCACCTTTGCGTGGGATATCAAGCGCCTCTATACCGTCGATGGCAAGCCCGTCATCCTTTCGCGCTACACCATCCCGGTAGATATGGCTCCCGATCTCAATCAACACGATCTGCGCGAGCCCATTATGGAAATCCTGGCTGGCTACAACCTCAAGCCCGTCTTTAAGCGCGAGAGCATGCGCGCCGCTACCGCTCGCACCGAAGAGCAGAAACTATTGCACGTGAGCCGATCACACCCGCTGCTTCGGTTCGTGCGGCTGCTAAAGACTAAATCGGGCGCGGTCTTTGCCTATATTGAAGAGTCGCTGCGCTCTGATATCGCCAACGTCGAGGTGGTCCTGGGCGAGGATCCCGCGCCGCAACCCCTACCGGGCCAGGGCAACGGCGCGGGAAGCCGGCTTAGCTAGCGTCGACCTGGCGGTTGCGCAGCGCGCGGGCCACGCGGTCACGCTGCTCGGTGACGGTACGGCGCAGGCCACCCGGCAGCTCCTTTTTCAAGAAGGCATCGGCGCGGTCCAGGCCCTTGTGCGTGATATCCCAGGAAGGGAAGAGACCCGTCACGGTGGTCAGTGCCACCTCGGAGGACTGGGAAGACCATACCTTTTCTGCGATGTCGAAGAACTCCGCGGTGGGCAGGAATTCATCGCTATGCGGGTAGAGCAGGCCTTCCAGCTTGGAGGTGAGCTCGCGGTTGGTGAGATTTCCCGCCACGATTTCTTCCCATACCGCGCGCTTGTTCTCGGCGGTTGCCACGGCTGCGCGGGCACGCAGGGAAGAGTAGTAGCCGGTGGCGGAGTTATCGCGCTCGAGTTGCGCATCCGCGGCGGCCGGGACGTCCTCTACCGCGCCATCGGCGGCAAGTGCCGCCAGTGCGGACCAGCGCAGCCCCGCGTCCTCAGAGGACTCGAGTACGCCGCGCAGATAGTCGCGCGCGCTATCGTGCAGGCGAATCTTCGCCAATGCTTGAGTGCAGATGATGGAGCGCTGGGCATCGGAGCTGTGGGTACCGTCAAGGAGGGCGTCGGCAAGCAGGGTGCTCTGGGCGGCCCAGTGCGGATCGGCATAGTTCTTCAGCGCGCTAGACGCCTGCAAGACAATGCGTTCGAGGACGGCGAGCTCCGTCTCCGCCTGCATGCCGCGGGCAACCAGCTGGATGAAATCGCGGGCGCGCATAGTACCGGCGCGGGTCATCTCCCACGCGGTAGACCAGCACAGGGTACGCGCCATGGGATCGGCGAACTTATCAATATTGTCCAGCAGGAATTGCAGGGAACCCGCGTCCAGCTCGATGAGGCAATAGGTCAGGTCATCGTCGTTGGGTAGGAGGAAGTCAATGTCTCCCAACTGGCGGCCGATGAGCTCTGGAATCTCGGTGGAAGCGCCATCGATATCCATCTCGATGCGATCGGTGCGCACCACCTTGCCATCCTGCAGGTTATACAGGCCTACCGCCACGCGGTGGGTGCGCAGGGTATCGCCGCCCTGGGTGAGGTAAGCATGCGTAATCGTGCCGGACTCATCCGCATTGAGCGCCACGCTGAGCGTATTGATGCCGGAGGTCTTGAGCCACTGTTGCGCCCAGAAGGAAAGGTCGCGGCCGGAGGCCTCTTCCAGGTGGCGCAACAGATCATCAAAGGTGGCATTGCCCCACGCATGGGCGGCGAAGTGGCGGCGCACACCGGCGAGGAAGTTGTCGCGGCCGACATAAGCCTGCAGCTGCTTCAGCACTGAAGCGCCCTTGGCATAGGTGATGCCATCGAAGTTTTGCTCCACCGTTTCGATATCGCTGGCATCGGTGGAAATCGGGTGGGTGGTCGGCAGCTGATCCTGCTGATAGGCCCAGGATTTTTCCACATTGGCAAAGGTCACCCACGCGGTATCGTATTCGGTTTCCTCCGCCTGGGAGATAGCGGCGGACCAGGTGGCGAAGGACTCATTGAGCCACAAGTCATCCCACCACTGCATGGTGACCAAGTCACCGAACCACATATGGGCTAACTCGTGCAGGACGGTATCGGCGCGGCGCTCGTACTTGTAGTGCGTGGCCTGGGAGGTAAAGACGTACTCATCGCGGATGGTGACGCAGCCGGCATTTTCCATCGCGCCGGCGTTGAACTCTGGCACGAAGATCTGGTCATACTTGCCAAAGGGGTAGGGGAAACCGAAGTTGCGGTGGTAGAAATCAAAGCCCTGCTTGGTCTCGGTAAATAGGCGCTCGGCATCTAGCGCGTGGGCCAGCGAAGCGCGGCAGTAGATGCCGAGTGGCACTTCGAGTTTTTGGGCGGGCTTGCCCTCTGGGTGTGCGGTCAGCTCGCCGCGCCAGGTATCGGTGACCTCGTGGTACGGGCCGGCGCACAGGGCTACCAGGTAGGTGGACAACGGATAGTCAATAGCCGTGCTGGCTACATCGCCTTCCCAGCTCACCGGGCCATTGCTAATGATGGTCCACTCTTCGGGCGCCTTGAAGTGCAGCGCGTAGGTGGCTTTCATATCCGGCTGGTCAAAGCAGGCGAAGACGCGCTTGGCATCGGCGGTTTCGAACTGGGTATAAAGGTAGACCTTGTCATCGGCAGGGTCTACAAAGCGGTGCAGGCCCTCACCGGTGCGGGAGTACGGGATCGTGGCGGTGACTTCCAGTGTGTAATCGGCTACTTGGAGGCCAGACAATGGAATGCCATAGGTGGGGTTATAGGACTCAGTGGGCAGGGGATTGCCGTTGAGACGTACCTCCTGGATTTCCTCGGCGCGTAGATCGATAAAGGTGGAGCCGATTTCCCGCGAGGCAAAGCTCACCTTCGTGGTGGACAGGAAGTGGGTGTCTGAATACTTGAGGTCTAAAGTGACATCGTAGTGGTCCACCTCGATCATTCGGGAGCGCTGGGCAGCTTCCTCGCGAGTCAGGTTTATAGAGGTCATGGCCTATATTCTCCTTCTAAGTCGAAAATAGTTCTGCATCCACAGTAGTCGTGCACCTAGGCTGGTGGGGCAAACTTTCTCAATCAGAGGAGTATTTATGGCTGACGCAGTAAAGTTCTGGTTCGACGTATCCTGCCCCTTCGCTTGGGCCACCTCGCGCTGGATTAAGGAAGTGGAAAAGGTGCGCGACATTGAGGTGGAGTTCGAGCCTATGTCCTTGTCCGTGCTTAACGACGGCCGCGATCTAGACTCCACCTACATGGACATGATGAAGGCTAACTGGGGCCCAGCCCGCGTCTTTGCCAAGGTCAAGGCCGAACGCCCTGAGAAGGTAGACGAGCTCTACACTGCGATGGGCACCCTGGTTCACGCCAAGGGTAATGGCGGGCGCACCGGCTTTGGCGCTTATGATGACATCATCGCTCAGGCCCTAGCGGAGGTGGACCTCCCAGCAGAGTTCGCCGAGGTAGCCAATACCGAGGAATGTGACGAAAAGCTGCGCGAGTACCACCACAACGGCATTTCTTCTGTGGGTGATGAGGTAGGCACCCCGGTTATCAAGCTGGGTGATACCGCCTTCTTCGGCCCAGTCATTACCCGCATCCCTACCGGTGAAGAAGCAGGCGAGCTTTTCGACGCCTCCCTGCGCCTTGCCCAGTACCCCTACTTCTTCGAGCTCAAGCGCTCCCGCACCGAGATGCCGCAGGTGGAGGAGGACTAAGCGGTCTTTTCACGTCGGCGCAGCTGAATCGCGGCGCCGACGCACAGTGCGATGGTCAGCGGGGTCAAGATGAATGCCGGCAGACCTGCGATATTGATAGAGGGAAGTTCCGTGCCGGCCTGAAAGTTGTCCCACGCGACAAGCGCCCAGGAGGCCCACGAGGCTCCAGCGAGAAGCGCGATAATGCCGGCCGCAATCGCGCCCCCGTTGGCCCGCGGGTTCCCGCGCACCTTTTGTGCAATCCACCACACACCCAGGCCTAGGTGAGCCAAAGTGGCAAGAATGCTCGCGATAAGCGGGAGGAGGAAGCCTCCGGCGCCGGAAACCTGAACACCAAGCAGGATGATGCAGGCGAGAAGGCTCCCGCCGTAGAGAGCGAGGACAGGTTTGGTTATAGGCATGGCCTTCCTCCTTTATAGTGATAATGGTTGCCCGCGAGCTTATCAGGACAATGTAATACGAAACAGGGTGGGCGCTAAGCCTCCTCAAGGCGCGCCGGGCCGGTAGGATATGGGCCATGCGCGTATATCTAGGAGCAGACCACGCAGGTTTCGAAACCAAGAACCTGATTGCTGAACACCTCACCAAGCAGGGCCACGAAGTCATTGACTGCGGCGCCCATACCTACGATGCCGAGGATGACTACCCGGCATTTTGCATCGAAGCGGCACAACGCACCGTCAATGACCCAGGCTCCCTGGGCATCGTGCTTGGCGGCTCCGGCAACGGCGAGCAGATTGCCGCCAATAAGGTCAAGGGTGCTCGCTGCGCACTGGCGTGGTCCGCAGAGACCGCCCGCCTTGCCCGCGAACACAACAATGCCCAGCTCATCGGCATCGGTGGTCGTATGCACACCGAGGAGCAGGCACTGGAAATCGTCGATGCCTTCCTGGACCAAGAATGGTCCCGCGCGGAGCGCCACCAGCGTCGCATTGACACCTTGGCGGAATACGAGCGCACCGGCATCGCTCCGGAGCTGCCGGAGGCCTAAGCCACGAAGAATAAACGCCGCGGACCAAAGCTGGTGCCGCGGCGTATATTTGTGTGGTTCGGCCGGCTCGGCCGAGACGGGCACTAGGCCTTAGGCGTCATTCATGTCATTCGGGTGCGGACCGCCGCGCCCCTCTTCGCCCTCATCCAGGGCGGTGATGGCAGCCATCTCGTCCTCGGTGAGCTCAAAGTCGAAGACGTCGAAATTCTCCGCGATGCGCGATGGCGTGGCGGACTTAGGGAAGAGGATGACGCCATTCTGCAGGTGCCAGCGGATGATGACCTGCGCTGGGCTGACATCGTGCGCCGCAGCGGCGTCGGTGACCTCGGGTGCGTCCAAGATATCGCTCTTACCCTGGCCCAAAGGCCCCCATGCCTCGATAGCTACGGTGTGGGCGCGGAAAGCATCCAGCTCGCGCCACCGCTGCAGGTAAGGGTGAAGCTCGACCTGATTGACCGCCGGCTTGACGTCGGTCTTGAGTTCCAGCTCCTCCAAGTGTTCCAGCTCAAAGTTGGAGACGCCGATGGACTTTGCCTTGCCCTGCTTCTGCAGCTCAATGAGCTGCTGCCACGCCTCGACGTAGGTTCCCTTCGCCGGGGTAGGCCAGTGGATGAGGTAGAGATCCACATACTCTAGGCCGAGCTTGTCCAAAGACTCATCAAGAGCTGCGGCGGCATCGGTCTGGCGGTCATTCCACAGCTTGGTGGTGACAAAAAGTTCCTCGCGCGGGATGCCGGACTTGGCAATTGCCCGGCCTACGCCTTCCTCATTGCCATAGATAGCGGCGGTATCGATATGGCGATAGCCCACGCGCAGGGCCTCGGCTACCAGCTCTTCGGTCTTATCCGGATCCATCTGGAATACGCCGAAGCCCAGCTGTGGGATGGTATTGCCGTCATTAAGGGTGATGTTAGGTACGCTCATGCGCCCCAGACTACCTTTCTATTGCAGCGGGCCGAGCGTGATGAATTTATTCCATGTCTCCCACTCATCCTGCAGGCGGGCACGCTCATGGGGTGGGGTAGCGGTGCCGTCGATAAGCGCGGCATCTATCATGCGCACGCCATTGTCAAAGAACAACGCGGCGTGCCCCGAGGCGCCGTGGCGCAGCACCGGAACCAAGTTCAACCCATCGAAGGACAGGCGGGCATTAGGCCGGACATCCAGCCCGGCAATGGCGGCAAGGGTAGGAGCCAAGTCAATAGGGGAGACCAGCTCGTTATTCTCCCCGCTTTCCGCCACGCCCGGCCACAACACCGACATTGGGGCATTCCCGCCCAGCAGGGAGCAGACGGCAATGACGCCTTCAACCTGGTCGAGTTCCTCCAGGCTGGGCTGTTCTAGGAGGCGAAAGACGTCTTCACCGGCCGGTTGCGTGTCTTCTCGGACCTCATAGCCCACTCCGGCAAAAACCTCGCTGATGCGCGTGGTGGCCTGGCGCTGCGGGTACTGGCCGGTCAGGGTGCCGCGGCGGGAGTCCGCATACGTTTCCGAAGGCACCCACGTGTTTTTAAACCGAACGCCGCGCAGTGCGGTCTCAGGCGCATGGTCAAAGGTCGCAAGAGTGATATCCATGGACTCAATTCTATGCTTGCCGACGCCCCCTTCGGCCAACTTTGCCCACACAAATCACCGCCGCGGTATTAATCGAGCTCTAGTCCCTCGATGCCGTGCACCGTCACGGTCTCTGAGAGTGGCGCGCGGCCGGGAGCCGTGTTAAAGACCGGGCTGGATTCATCGGCCGTACCAAAGGTGATAGCGGTGACCAGCTTGTAGTCCTCATCCACGCCGAGGACTTCACGTGCGGTTGGCGCAATCAAGGAAATCATGCCCTGCGGGATGCCGTGATAACCATGTGCCTCTAGGGAAAGCAGGAAGTTTTCGGTGTAGGTTCCCTGGTCAAGGCGGCGCGGATGCGGTCGCCCATCGGCGGGATAAAAAGCAGTACCGCATGGGGTGCGCCAAAGAAGCGCAGGTTTTCGCGGACGAACTCCATGCGGCCTTCTTTATCCTCGCGCTTAATGCCAAGCAGCCCGTACATCTTGGCGGCCAGTTCTTGGGAACGCTGGGGATGGATGCCCTCACCATAATCTGTGGTGAAATCTGGGCTAAGGCCGTTGGTATCGAATTCCTTAATCAGCGCAGCGCTGAGCTGCTTGAGCTTTTCCCCGCCCACCACGTGCACGTTCCACGGCTGGGTATTGGAGTTGGACGGTGCGGATTGAGCATCCTCCAAGACCTGCTTGATGTCTTCTACCGGCATGGGTTCCGGCAGGAACGCACGGGGAGAATGGCGGTTGCGGATAAATTCGGAATACTTATTGGTTGAAGTCATGCGCGCCACCCTACACATCGGCGTATGTGTCCGCCGTAAACCATGTGGGTCCAGCGGGGATCGGCGGGACTGGAGGGCTTAAACGACAGGATGTGTTGGTGAGGTTACGTGGTTAGCCGGTCTGGCGTGCTGATATTAGGAATATTTCACTT
>NZ_JASPGT010000011.1:0-68669 GCF_030228885.1 Corynebacterium sp. MSK195
CAAACCAATCAACACACAACCATGCACACAAAAAATAAAAAGTACATTGGCACACTATTGAGTTCTCAAACATCATCACCACACAACAACCACATACCTTCGCATGTAGCTCGTTGTGAGCAAAAAATTTATTTCGTCAGGGCCTGTTTTCCTATCGCCGCTTCAGCCAGGAACTTTCTTGTTCCTGTGGGGCGCTGTCGGTCGCGCTGACTCGTATTAAGTTACACAGCCACTCAAACAAACACAAATCCCCAGGCCAATTACTATCTTGAGGGCTTTAAGTTATGCCCAACCAGCCGCTGATTCCGCCACCGTGGACATTTGCTCTGCGAATGTAGCTGGGGAGGGTCAATGCCCATACTGCATAGAAGGCCACCGCCAAGAAGAACTTGGCAATTACGGAGATGGGGGTTTGGGCGTAAATGACGACTATTCCGGCTATGAGGACCGCATACAGGATGAATAGGTGCCAGTTCTTCTTTCCCAGAAATTCCAGAGTGACCAAAACCGGGGCGCAGGTGGCGCTAAGCAATGCGATGGCCGTAACGAGTTCACTGTCATTCGTGAGTGCGGCGCTGATACTGATGGCCGCGAAGACCGGTATCAGCCCGAGCACTGCAGTATGCCGGGCCCAATTTCTACGACTTCCTCCCATAACCGTGTATTCGCGGAGGGATTTTCTTAAGCTGCCTGAAACCGCCGCGAGTAGCAGAAAAGTCAGTACCCAGATGAAGGTGCCGAGGAATTCGAGCACTGAAGCCGCGTCCCTATACTGGTGGAGAACTAAGCCGATCATCTGCGCCAAGCACGCCCCACACCATGCTTTGGCTTGTGGGTGGTATATCGCTTGCCCGGCCAGGGTGCGCGGGAACCAGCCAAATCCGCTTGAGGGTTGGGTGCCGGTGGTGGTGTACCCGGAGCGTTTCGGAGTAGCGCTGCGATACATGACCCATACCGCCGCGACTGCATAGACAGGCAATGCCCACCACAGCTGCACGGTGAGGGCGCCAATAGCTGCCGCTAGTGCGAATAGCGCGACGAGAATGCGACGATGTTCGTTCCAGATTCTCGAACCCAGGCCCACTAGTTGATATTTCTGAAAATCAGGCTTTAGGGAGAGCACGAGCCCCAAGGAAGCGATTACGGGGAGCGCGCTCCACGTTCCCTCTGCCATGACTGGCATGACCAATAATGCGAACAGGAAAAAGGTCCAGAGCCACCAATCTCCTAGGTACCACATTAGTTTCATGACCTCTCCTCCAATGCCAGTACCGCACGCTCCAAAGAGACCTCATTGACACGCAGGCCGTGGGCCTGGGCAATGCGGAAAATGGGATCAGTGGAAGCGGAACGGGCGTCGATAAGCACGCGTTCCCCTAAGGGTGTGGTTTGCCTACTCAGTGCAGGAAGGCCAAGCTCTTCGACCGCTGCGGTGAGGGACTCGGATGGTCCGGTGAGCTCCAGAATTCCCTCGATGAAGTCATCAATGGGGCCTGAAATCGGGCTGTCCCCCATAAGAGCGACGGTGTCGAGAAGACCCGCTACCTCATTGAGGTGATGGGTGGAGATGACGATGGTACGGCCGTGTTCCTCACGAAGGACCTGATAGAAAAGCTCGCGGCGCTGTGTGTCGAGGCCAAGATAGGGCTCATCAAGAAGCATGACTTCACAGCCAGAAGCAACGGCGAAGATGAAGCCCACAGCAGACTTTTGCCCGCGGGAAAGGGCAGAATAGGCCTTGGCCGGCACATCGAAGCGAACCAACAGCTCATTGAAGCGCTCCTCATCCCAGCGCGGCCAACGAGCCTTTCCAATGACGCCCAGCTTTCCGATGCCCCAGGAATCCGGCAGCGGGTTATCAATCCCCATCAAAATGACTCGGTCAAGGACCGATTGCTTGTCAAAGGGCTTGTCCCCGAAGACCGTAATACCGCCAGATTGGATTTGTCCGGCAATCTTGCGCAGGAGCGTGGTTTTGCCAATGCCGTTGGGGCCAACCAAGCCGTGCGTGAGGCCATCAGCAAAAGTGAATTCTCGTGTTTTAATCATGAGTACATTCCTCGGCTTTCTGCAACGCGATCAAATAGGTCGTGGAGTTGGGCGCGGTTATAGCCCAGGCGAACGGCTTCGTCGACAAGCGGTGCCATATATTCCGCCGCGAAATCAGCGCGGCGGCGCTCGCGGATCGTTTTCAGGGCCCCTTCCGCCACAAACATGCCGATGCCGCGGCGCTTATCCAGCACCCCGATATCCACCAGGAGGCTGATGCCCTTGCGGGCAGTGGCCGGGTTGATGTTGTGAAAATCAGCAAGCTCATTAGTAGAAGGGGCCCTGTCCCCTTCGCCCAAGGTGCCATCCACGATGGCGTCCTCCACCAGAGAAGCAATCTGGCGGAAGAGTGGTTGCGTGGAATTGTCCATTGCCCCTCGGTTCGTTGGTTAGTTACTTGTGTAACCAACCATATCGGCAACACCCCACCCCTGCAATACTTCCGAAGAGAAAACTTTTTTGCCGCCACTGCGCTGGGATTTTGCCCAAGGTTATCGACGTTTTGTGACTAATGGGGCACACTGGAAACCACAAAGAATTTTATTTAGAACAATTAGAACGGAACTTAGGAGCCATGCTTGAACGCACACTCGTCTTTGTCGATACCTCTTACTTGCTCGCAAGCTTTTATAACTCGTGGGAAACGGGTGCCCGCGCACAGCTAGAAATCGATCTGCCCGAGGTGGTCAGCACCATGGGCGGGATGATCGAGAACCAACTGGGAACCCCAATCCAGCGCCAATACTGGTATGACGGCATTCCCGATACCGGCCCGCACCGCTACCAGCGCGCCCTGCGCACCTGCGAAGGGGTCCAACTGCGCACCGGTCAGCTCATCGAATGGGGTGAGCGCCGCACCCAAAAGGCCGTTGATACCCGCCTGGTGGCGGACATGGTCATCGCCGCCATGAAGGGACAATTCACCGACTTTGTGCTCGTCAGTGGCGATGCAGACATGATTCCCGGCGCTCAAGCCGCCGTGGATAACGGCATCCGCGTACACCTCTATGGATTCGGCTGGGACTCCATGTCCTCCGCACTGCGCCATGCCTGCGATTCCACCACCATCTTGGACCCTCGCGAGGACTTCGCAGACGCTATGGAATTGCAGGTCCTAGAAGGCCCGCTTCCTCCAGTGGTGCGCGAAAATGCGCATAAAGAGGGCGAGGAAATGCCCGAACCGGATGAATGCGGCGAGCCCTCAGAGGTGGAGGCAGCCTTCGGCGCCACAGAAAAGCCCACCCCGGCCCCAACGCCCAAACCGGCTCCGCCCAAGGCGGATGCGGCAGAGGATTCCCCCGCCGAGGAGGGCTCCCCGGCGGAGAAGCCGGCGCCCAAGCCATCCATGATGGCACCGCGCCGCAAGCTGCGGTCCAAATATGTACCGCTACCGGAAGAAGTATGGAGCTCGGCCGGCTTCCAATCCCCCTTCGATGTGGGTCAGCAATACGCCTCGTGGTGGTTCGATAACGCTGCTAGCACCGAGCAGCGAGATCAGGCACATCTACTTTCAGGCGGCGGGCTTCCCCCGGAGATCGACCGCCCACTGTTGCAGTTTGCCTGCGAGACCCTGCACGAATACACCCTGACCGAAACCCAGCGCGTGAACCTGCGCGATGGATTCCACTCAGGGATTCGTGGGGTTCTGATTAATGTTCGCCGGCAGAATTAATCGCCGGATTCGAGCTCTTTCTTCTTTTTAAGATCCGCCCGGATGGCATCAAGGCGCGCAGTCGCCTTCATGTCATTGCCGGCGGCTTGGATCTCATTAATGCGATCGCCGCCGGTGGCGTGCTGCAATTCTTGCGCGCCAAGGGCATCGGCGTAGCGCTTTTCAATCTTGGCGCGCACAGAATCAAGAGTAGGAACGGAATCGTCCGGGTTGAGCTG
This sequence comes from Corynebacterium sp. MSK195, assembly GCF_030228885.1. Lineage (NCBI taxonomy): Bacteria > Bacillati > Actinomycetota > Actinomycetes > Mycobacteriales > Corynebacteriaceae > Corynebacterium > Corynebacterium sp. MSK195. The sequence goes on from NZ_JASPGT010000011.1 coordinate 3,940, forward strand.
ATTCATGGAATCAATAGCCTGGGCGTTCTTTTCTTGCATAGCCGCCTGGTCCGCCTGGGCCTCCAGCTGGCTAACTTGCGCTAGTTGTTCCTTCAAGCGCGCCTCAGACTGCTGCTGCTGGCTCTTGGCCTGCGCGGCAGCCTGCTCTGCGGCGGCGTACTGCTGCTTAACGTCTTCCAGCTCCTGCTCCACCGCTACCAGCTGGGAGGCAACCACTTCCGCAGCCTGGTTATACTCGGAGACCTTTTGCGGGTCCTCCGCAGAATCCGCCAGCTCCAATGCACGCTGGGTTTGAGACTGGTAGTCCTGCTGGGACTTCACCAGGCGGTTCATCTGCATCTCCAGCTGGGACTTATGGCCGATGATTTCTGCAGCGTGATCAGAAATCTGCTGGTGCTGCTCCTTGGCGGCCTGGACGGCCTGTTGGATCTGCACCTTCGGATCAGCGTTCTCATCAATCTTCTGATCGAAGGAACTCATCATGTACTTCCAGCCCTTGCTGAAGGGGTTAGCCATTATCTTCTCCTTTGGACATAAAAAGACGCTTTCTAGCGAGTTTAGCGATACTCACCAGAAAGCGCCTAGGAAGCTAGCGGGGATTAACCCTGCGCGTTCTGCTCTTCTACCTGGCGGCGAACCTCCGCCATATCGAGTTCCTTGACCTGCTTTAGCAGGTCTTCCAATGCTGCAGGTGGCAGCGCGCCAGCCTCGCGGAAGACCAAGATGCCATCGCGGAAGATCATCAGCGTAGGAATGGACTGAATCTCCAGCGCAGATGCGAGGCCCTGGTTGGCCTCGGTATCGAGCTTGGCAAAGGTAGCATCCGTGTGCTCTTCGGAGGCCTTTTCAAAAACCGGCGCAAAGCGCTTGCAGGGGCCGCACCAATCGGCCCAGGCGTCTACGAGCGTAATGCCCTCGCCGGTAACGGTTTCTTCAAAGTTTTCTTCGGTGACATCGATAGTAGCCATGGTTGTTCTAACTCCTTTGCGGATTGCTTTATTCCCCAACGTACATGAAATATCCTTGTCATATACCCCTAGGGGGTATAAAATGGTCCCGGAAACCAACCCTAAGAAAGGATCATCATGAGCACCAAGAACTACACCGTAGAGGGCATGACCTGCGGACATTGCGAAATGTCAGTAAAAGAAGAGGTCGGCGAAATTTCTGGCGTTAGCGAGGTCACTGCTGACCACGCCACCGGCGCAGTCACGGTTACTGGCACCGATTTCACCGATGAACAGGTAGCGGCCGCCGTGGCTGAGGCCGGCTACACGCTGAAGTAGGAACCACCATGTCCCACTTGGACCTTGGCGTAACGGGAATGACGTGCACCTCCTGCTCCTCCCGCGTCGAGCGCAAGCTAAACAAGCTCGAGGGAGTAAGCGCCAGCGTTAATTTCGCTACCGAGGCCGCGGCCATCGAGTATGACTCCCAAACGGTAAGCCCACAGGAGCTCATTTCGGTGGTAGAGGGCGCAGGTTACGGCGCCTTCGATATGGCGGGGGCGAAAGCGGAGGAGCCCCAAGCCGAGAAGAGCAGTGACGGGGCGCTGCTGCGCCGCACCATCATCTCTGGTGCCCTATCGCTGCCGCTCATGGTGGTCTCGATGTGGCCGGCACTGCAATTTTCCAATTGGCAGTGGGCCTGCGCCATCATCGCCACCATCGTTTATATCTTTGGTGGCGCGCCTTTCCACACCGCTACGTGGACAAACCTCAAGCACGGTTCTTTCACCATGGACACGCTTATCACCATGGGAACCTCAGCGGCCTACTTTTGGTCGCTGTGGGCTCTGTTTTTCGGCAATGCGGGCGAACCGGGCATGAAGATGCACATGACGTTGGATGCGAACGCGGCGCAGATGGATCACATCTATTTTGAGTCCGTGGGCATGGTCATTACCTTCCTCCTACTCGGCCGGTGGTTCGAGGAACGAGCCAAAGGCCAGTCCTCCGAGGCGCTGCGGGAGCTGCTCTCCCTAGGAGCTAAGGAGGCTTCGGTACTGCGCGAGGGAGGCGAGCAGCGCATTCCCATTGCCCAGTTGCAGGTAGGCGATGTCTTCGTAGTACGCCCGGGCGAAAAGATCGCCACCGATGGCATCGTCGTTGCCGGTAACTCGGCGGTCGACGCCTCTATGATCACCGGCGAGCCCGTGCCCGTCGAGGTCGGCTCCGGCGATACGGTGACCGGCGCAACCATTAATGCCTCCGGCAAACTCGAGGTCCGAGCGACCAAGGTGGGCGAGGATACGGTACTGGCCCAAATGGCCCAGCTGGTCACGGATGCACAAACGTCCAAGGCACCAGTACAGCGCCTCGTGGACCGCATCGCGCAGGTCTTCGTCCCCGCGGTCATTGCCGTGGCAGCGCTGACACTCCTTGCCCATCTCTTCTTCGGCGGGGTGGCCCCGGCCTTTATCGCCGCGGTCTCCGTCCTCATTGTGGCCTGCCCTTGCGCCATGGGCTTGGCGACGCCCACCGCTATCCTCGTCGGCACCGGCCGCGGGGCACAGCTCGGGCTTGTCATTAAGGGCCCGGAAATCCTGGAGTCTACGCGGCAAATCGACACCATTGTGATGGATAAAACCGGCACGGTCACGGCTGGAGAGATGTCCGTTACCGCCGTACACGGCGACGTCCTCGACTTAGCCGCAGCCGTGGAACACAACTCCGAGCATCCCATCGCTCGCGCCATAGCCAAAGAGCGCGACGTTAAGCCGGCTACCGACTTCGCAGTGGTTCCGGGTGGCGTGGAAGGAACTGTGGAGGGGGTCCGGGTGGGCGTCGGCAAGCGCCAAGGCCCGTTGGGCGACCTGGAAGCGCCGTTCCGCGCCGCACAGGACGCTGGTGCCACGCCGGTGGTCGTCACCGTCAACGGACAGCCCGCAGGCGTCATTGAGGTGCGCGATACCATCAAGCCCAGCTCGGCCGCCGCCGTAGCTCAGATGAAAGAGCTGGGGCTTACCCCTTACCTGCTGACCGGTGATAATGCCGGGGCCGCTCAAGCCGTGGCCGCCGAGGTAGGGATCGACCGCATCAGCGCCGAGGTTCTTCCGGAAGACAAGGTAGACCACATCAAGGAGTTGCAGGCCGCGGGGCACACCGTGGCGATGGTGGGCGATGGCATTAACGACGCCGCGGCACTGGCCCAAGCCGACCTTGGCCTCGCCATGGGCGCGGGTACCGACGTCGCAATCGAAGCCTCCGATATCACCCTCATGAATGGCGATCTGCGTTGCGCCGCTGATGCTATTCGGCTCTCGCGCCGCACCCTTGCGATCATTAAGGGCAATCTCTTTTGGGCCTTCGCCTATAACGTCGTACTCATTCCTGTCGCAGCGATTGGCCTGCTTAACCCATTATTTTCCGGCCTCGCGATGGCACTGAGCTCGGTTTTTGTAGTTACCAACTCACTACGACTGAAAGGTTTTTCTGTTCAGCGATAGTATTATCGCATGCTCAGCCGCACCGAACGTCTCGATCGCCTTCCCGTCACCTCTAAGCACAAGCGCCTACTCCTAGGTTCTGGCCTTGGATGGGCGCTTGATGCCATGGATGTCGGGTTAATCTCCTTCATCATGGCCGCCCTTGCCGTTCACTGGGATCTAGGTCCTAGCCAGACCTCCTGGTTGGCCTCGGCAGGATTCCTTGGCATGGCGCTCGGTGCAACCTTTGGCGGATTGCTGGCAGATAAATTTGGCCGCCGCAATGTCTTTTCTCTCACCTTGCTTATCTACGGCTTGGCAACAGGGGCTTCCGCGCTAGCTGGGGGACTTACGGTTCTCATCATCTTCCGATTCATAGTCGGGCTGGGCCTCGGAGCCGAGCTACCAGTTGCCTCCACACTCATATCCGAATTTGCGCCTCGACGGGTCCGCGGAAGGATGGTAGTCATTCTCGAGGCATTCTGGGCATTGGGATGGATCCTTGCGGCCATCATCGGCACTTTCGTAGTGAGCACGGGTGAATCCGGATGGCGCTGGGCCCTGGCCCTTGGCATGCTGCCAGCCGCGTATTCAATCTATGTTCGCCGCGGTCTACCAGAATCTGTGCGCTTTCTTGAATCCAAGGGCCGCCATGATGAGGCCGAAGCTATCGTTGCCAGCTTCGAAGCCGCGGCGGAAGATCGGCCGCTGGACGATGCCCTCCCAGACCCCACGCCTTCCCCCGCAGCATCTATTTGGAGTCAGCAGCTACGAAGGCGGACCGCAGCGTTGTGGACCATTTGGTTCTGTGTAAACCTCTCCTACTATGGTGCCTTCATCTGGATTCCCTCTCTGCTAGTAGCCGACGGTTTCTCCCTAGTGAAGTCCTTTAGTTTTACCCTCATCATCACCCTTGCCCAGCTGCCTGGCTACGCGATGGCAGCTTGGCTTATCGAGCTCTGGGGCAGGCGGGTAACCCTCGCGGTATTCCTGCTTGGCTCGGCAGCAGCGGCCGGCTTATATGGAGCAGCAGCTACGGAAGCGTTGATCATCCTGGCTGGTTGTCTGCTCTCCTTCTTCAACCTCGGCGCTTGGGGAGCCCTCTATGCCATCGGCCCAGAGCTATATCCCACTTCATTGCGAGGACGTGGTACCGGAGCGGCGGCAGGCTTCGGTAGGCTAGCCTCTATTGTGGCGCCACTCATCGTTCCACCACTGCTTGCTGCGGGTGGGACTGCCTGGCTATTCGTCGTATTCGCCTCAGCGTTTGCCATTGCAGCTGCCGCCGCCTTTAGCCTGCCCGAGCAGAAAGGAATAGCGCTTGCTCAATAGGCTCTCCCTCGCCGCGTGGACGGCCGTTATGGTCGCATTGACCACGCTCAAGCCTTTCTACCAGATTGGCTACTTATGGAAACCGGAAAATCAGCGCGCCCGGGATTTGCGCTGGGTTCCTTTCGATGAATTTTCCGGCGGCAGCTGGTTTGGCCCGCTATTTGAGTACGCGGGCAATACCGCATTCTTCATCCCTTTTGGCATGCTGGTATTCGGCCTCTGCCGCTCTGTTAAGAAGACAGTTGCGTGGGGATTTGGCCTCAGCCTCGTACTAGAGGTCTGCCAATATGCTTTCGCCCTGGGGCGCACGGATATCGATGATCTTCTCTTCAATACCCTGGGCGCTCTCGTTGGCGCGGCATTCGCCCGCCTCTGCGGCGAACGCCTTTTCCCCGTATGGCGGTGGCTGGCGCTTGCCGCAGCTGCGGTTTTCTTGGTATTGGTCATCCTTGGCCCACGGTTGGGAGACCCCAACGCGGTGGTAGACCTGTAATTTAGCCGTGCGCCATATTGACGAACTTGGAGTAGTGCAGCTGGTGCGCCACCTGCACGGTATCGATCGGGCCACCACGGTGCTTGGCTAGGATAATATCCGCCTCGCCAGCGCGCTCATTATCGCGGTCCTGGGAGTCGGGGCGGTAGAGCAGCATGACCATATCGGCGTCCTGCTCCAGCGAACCGGACTCACGAAGGTCCGCAAGCTGCGGCTTTTTATCCGTACGCGCCTCGGGTCCACGGTTCAGCTGCGAGATCGCGATAAGAGGAACCTCCAGCTCCTTGGCCAAGAGCTTCAGCTGACGGGAGAACTCGGAGACCTCTTGCTGGCGGGACTCGACCTTTTTACCCGAGGACATCAGCTGCAGATAGTCCAAGACGATGAGATCAAGACCGTGCTGCTGTTTGAGGCGGCGGGCTTTGGACCGAATTTCCATCATCGTGAGGTTCGGTGAGTCATCAATGAAGAGTGGGGCGTCTTGCACTCGGTTGAGGGTCTCATCGATCTTTGCCCAGTCCTCGGTGGAAACTCGGCCACCACGCATATCGGCCAGCTTGACCTCTGACTCCGCCGAAAGCAGGCGCATGACGATTTCAGAAGCTGACATCTCGAGGGAGAAAATCACAGAAGACTTACCGTGCTGCAAAGAGCAGGAACGCATAAAGTCCATGGCTAGCGTCGATTTACCCACACCAGGGCGAGCAGCAACGATGACCATCTGACCCGCGTGAAGGCCATTAGTTAACTTATCGAGGTCGATGAAGCCAGTAGGCACGCCTAGCTCCACGCCGCCGGCTTGCTGCAGGGCAGCGAGCTCATCAATGGTGGGGTCAATAAGGTCCCCCAGGACTCGGTAATCTTCTGCTGTCTTGCGCTGGGCGACGGCGAAAACTTCCTGCTGCGCACGGTCCAGCACGGACTCGATTTCTGCATCTTCGGTGCCGGAAAATCCCAGCTGCACTACGCGCGTGCCGGCATCAACAAGCTTGCGCAACACGGCCTTTTCCGCGACGATTTCGGCGTAGTAGCGAGCGTTTGCAGCCGTGGGCACTGTAGCGAGCAGCGTATGGAGATAGGGGGCGCCGCCAACGCGCTCGAGGTTATTAAAGCGGTCGAGCTGGGAGGCCAAAATGACGGCGTCGACGTCCTTGCCCTCAGAATATAGATCCAGCATGGCGCGGTAAATCAACGTATGCGCCGGATAGTAGAAATCCTCCGGCTCCAGCTCCTCAATGACTTCCATCACCGTATGGGGACTGAGCAACATGGCACCCAGAACACCCTGCTCCGCTTCGCGGTCCGCGGGGGGTTGGCGGAATTCGCCATAGCGCTTTGGCTCTTCCTGCTGATAGCGGCGGCGTGGGGCCGGCTCCTCCTCCGGCGGCGGCTCCGGCGGCAGGTGTTCATCATCAAAGCTGGCGTTGGTCATGACTTCTCCCCCTTGTGGCTATTTGAGCATCCGAGCGTATCGGAATCTCAGTGTAGTCTAGTGCCCGGACACCACCCCCTGGGCATAACTTCCACAGTTATCCACAGGGTGCTGTGAAAATCGCAGGTCGCGAGAGCCTGTGCCCATATTTGCCCTGCATAAGCCTGTGGATAACTCCAAAAGCCCATGACCTGCACAAATCAAACTCCCAGCTCAGAGCATGTTTTTCTCGATGTGAAAATACGCACACCCTTCGTGGATAAGCGGCCTGACCTGCGGGTTAATAAAGAGGCCTCCGCGTAAACATAGAGTTAAATCGCCAAAGTGTTATCCACAGAATTCCACAGTTATCCACAGGCCGGTTAAAACGCGCTAAAGGCCCCAAGTTCCTGCCACCTCACATAGCAGGAACTTGAGGCCTAAAGCGTTGCTGTTGTCTTTGGGTCTTATTTGGACCGTCGTGCGCCTAGTTAGGCAGCAACGACCGAGAAGTTCACCTTGCCGATAACATCAGCGTGCAGCTTCAGCTCGACCTGGTAGTTGCCGGTCTTCTTGACCAGGCCCTTAGGAAGCACAACGATGCGCTTATCCAGCTTAGGGCCACCAGCCTTGGAGACGGCGTTGACAATGTCTTCTGCTTGAACGGAACCGAAGAGCTTACCGGATTCGGAGGTCTTAACCTCTACCTTGACATCCGTCAGCTGCTCGAGCTGGTTGCGGACCTCACGTGCGTGATCCAGGTCGCGAATCTCGCGAGCTTCCTGGGCGCGCTTGATGCCCTCAATCTGCTTCTCTGCGCCGCGGGTAGCCACGATGGCCAGGCCGCGAGGAAGCAGGTAGTTACGTCCGTAGCCGTCCTTAACCTCAACAATTTCGCCAGCGGCGCCGAGGTTCTCAACGGCAGCGGTGAGGATCAGCTTCATGATCCCTGCCTTTCAATTGAGTTAGTTGAATAGTTGCGGGTGACAGACTTAGAACGGAGGTTCAGAATCAGCGCCTCCGAAACCACCTGCAGGTGGTGCGGAGTTCCACGGATCCTCAGAAGGAGCCTGGTTCTGCTGCGGCTGCTGTTGCTGGCCGCCTCCAAAACCGCCCTGATTATTGTTATTCGAGCGCTGCTGGCCGCCGCCAAAGTTATTGCCGCCCTCACGCGGATTGCGGTTTACCTGAGCGGTGGCGTAGCGCAGAGACGGACCGACTTCGTCGACGTCAATCTCGAATACGGTGCGGTTATCGCCCTCACGGGTCTGGAAGGAACGCTGCTTCAAGCGGCCGGTAACGATGACGCGCATGCCCTTGGACATGGTCTCGGCAACGTTTTCCGCTGCCTGACGCCATACGTTGCAGGTCAGGAACATAGCTTCGCCGTCTTCCCACTGGTTCGTCTGCGAGTTATAGCGACGAGGGGTGGAGGCGACGCGGAAGTTAGCTACTGCCGCACCCGCCGGGGTGAAGCGCAGCTCGGGGTCAGCAACGATGTTGCCTACCACCGTGATATTGGTATCTCCCTGTGCCATGTCTTTACTCCTTATCGGTTACGTGGATTGTGCTTGATCCCAGTATCCGTTACTTGCTGTCGGTGCGCAGAACCTTGGTACGCAGGATGGTGTCGTTCAGGTTCAGACGGCGGTCGAGCTCGGCAACCGAAGTGTGCTCGCACTCCAGGTTGACGACGGCATAAATGCCCTCTTCCTTCTTGTTGATGGGGTATGCAAGACGACGCTTGCCCCATACATCAAGGTTCTCAACCTTGCCGCCTTCCTGGCGGACGATTTCGAGGAACTTATCCAGGGACGGGGTTACGGTGCGCTCATCCTGATTAGGATCCAGAATGATCATGACTTCGTAGTGACGCACGGACCTCATCACCTCCTATGGTCTAGTAGTTTTCGGCTGCATCACCTTTGCGGATGCAGCAGGAGGGTACGTTGCGTCAAGCAACCCCACTACAGTACCGCAAATGACCGGCGAAAAGAAATCTAACCAGTGGTCGTTGCGGCGAAAAACACAGCTGCCGTCGCCGGAATGATGGTGAGGAAAAGAATGGCCAAAAGCCCCAGCACGATGGGCCCGCGGCGATCCTCACGATTGTGGAAGAGCCAAAAGGCTCCCATCACGCAGAGGAATCCCAAGAAGATGGATGCCATTCCGATATAGGTAACGATCATGCGAATGCTCCTGCCAAAGGATCGCGGCCGGCGTGCGCATCGCGCACCTTATCCGGGGTCTTTCCGCACATCTGGCGAATAACGAGGACAGCCATGGCGATAATGAGGGCGTCGCGGGAGACAATCGCAACGTCAAGCAGCTCGTGCGGAATGCCCTTATTGTCTGTGCCCAGCATGTGCCACATGAGTAGGGGCCACACGAGGGCGTCGACAAGCGCCCAGCTAAAGACCAAGCGCCAGCGTGGCAGGGCTAGGGCCGCGGGCACTACCAGCCACAGCGAATACTGGGGTGACCATACCTTGTTGAACAGTAAGAAGGCTGCCACGATGAGGTAAACCAGCTCGGCCATGCGCGGCGTCCGCGCGCTGCGCAGGCCCAGCACCGCAATCGCCGCACAGAGAGCCAAAAACGCCACCAGGCTGAAGGTATTGAGGAACTCAGGGCTAAAGCTAATCACAGTATTGCGGCTAAGCACCGAGTAAATGGTGGTCCACTCCGCACCGCGCTCTTGGTTGAGGCGGAAGAATTCGCGCCATGCCTCCGGGTACTTCAGGGCCACCGGAGCGTTGACCACGATCCAGGTCACGGCCGCGGCGAGCAAGGCGTAGAAAAATTGCGGCCAGCGACGATTGCGCACCGCCAAGACCAGGAATGCCCCCAAGAGAAAGAGCGGCCACAGCTTAAATGAGGTGCCAAGGCCGATGAGGACGCCCGCTACGGCAGGGCGCTTGCGCGCTGCGGCCAGGAGCGCACCTACGGCAAAGGCGATGGAGGGAATATCCCAGTTGCTGAAGGCGTGGATGATGACAAGGGGGCTGGCGGCGACGAGGATGGTGTCCCAAGTGCGGTTGCCCACCAGCAGGTAGACCATGTAGAGCACGCCTACCCAGATGCACGCCATGACCAAGGCGGTCAGGCCGAAGTACCATCCGGCCTCCGGGATGCCGGCCCACTCAACCAGAGAGTACGTATTGCGGGCAATCCAGCCCATCAACCCCTGAAAAAGGCCCGCGAGAACTGGGTACTCCATATAGCGGGTCAGGTCACCTTCTTGCCAAGAATAGGCATAGGGGAAGCCGCCTTCATCGAGGCCACGGCCGCCGTAAAGCGGGATGATGTCGTTATAGCAAAAAGAGGTGTACTGGCGGTTGCCCGCCCAATTTAGGTTAATGACCCCGTCATCACCGCGGGTGCCGCCGGCGCAATTAGCCTTCGAGAGGAATCCGCACGCCAGGAAAACCCAGCCGACGGCGATAATGGCGCGCAGTGGGGTCCACCACTGGGTGCGGCGTACACCGGCAAAACGGCCCCTTGGCCCGCCGAGGAATTCAATTACCCCACGGGCCAAGGGTTCTGAGGAGGCGGGAATGCGCTGGTGCGGATTCGCTGTCACTGCCGCCTACCCTAGGAGGTCTGCCAAGTCGCTATCGGGGCCGATGAGGTCATCCAAAGACGGCGCCTCTGGCTGGGCCGGTGCTTGGTTGTTGTTGCCACTATTGCCACCATTGCCGTTATTACCGCGCTGCGGATTCGGGGCCGGCTTCGGGCTCTCCGGCTTCTTCTCCGGCTGAGCCGGCTTGGTCTCTTCTTCAGGAGCCGCTTCCTCGGCCGGAGCCTCGTAGTTCTGCGTATCGCCGGCGCCGCTATCCCAGCTCGGGTCATAAGCTGGGGCGGCCGTTCCGGCGCCCACATTGCCGAATCCTATCGGATAAGCAGCCGGGAAGTTTTGGAACTCGGAGTTAGCCAGGGAGTTATCCAGCACGGCCTTCCAAATCTTGGTCGGCGCACCTGCGCCGTACATGATGCCGCCGTACTGATCAAAGATGGCGGAGGTATTATCCGCGGTACCTACCCAGACGGCAGTAGCCAGCTGCGGGGTGGCACCGACCATCCAGGCATCCTTGTTATTGCCGGTATCGCCCATCTGGGTGGTACCGGTCTTGGCGGCCGAGGTACGGCCTCCAGCAAGTGCGCCGTTGGACCATCCGGCTACCGGTTCCATGGCTTCGATGACGTTATTGGCCACGTTGGACGAAACGCGGCGCTCGCCCTCGTCCTCGGGGTGCTCGTACAGCACTTCGCCGGCAGCGTTTTCTACGCGCTGCACAAAGTGCGGGTTATGCCATACGCCCTGGTTTGCCAGGGTGGACATAGCAGTAGCCATATCGAGTGGGCGGGACTGGTACTGACCTAAGACGATGCCCTCAAACGGTTGCTTGCCCTTTTCCGTTAGCGTCTTATCAATGCCCGGAAGGGACTTAGCCACGCCAAGGGCGTGCGCCATGTCCGCGGTATCCTGCGTGCCGTGCTTGAGATCCGCCTGCAGGCGGAGGAAAGAAGTATTCAGGGACTGCTTGGTAGCCTCGCGCAGGCTGCACACGCCGCAACCGCTGCCTACGTTGTTAACAACGTCGGAGCCCGGCAACTGGTACGGAGCGGAAGAGTAATTGGTATCCAGGCCGATGCCCTGCTGGAGCGCGGCTGCAAGGGCCATGATCTTGAAGGTAGAACCGGTTTGCAGCGGGGAGTTGGCGTAGTCCCAACCATTGGAATCGTGACCGCCAAAGTATCCGCGGACCGCACCGGTCTTCGGGTCGATGGTCACGGACGCCGCACGAGCATCTTCCTGCAGCGGGGCCATCTGATCATCGACTGCCTGGATGGTGTTGTTCTGCACATTCATATCGATGGTGGTGGTGATGCGCAGACCGCCGGTAGACACCTCGTTCTCGGTGATGCCTACCTCTTCCAGTTCGCGGATGACCTGATCCTTGATGTGGCCATTAGCGCCTGGGGCTTCGGTGTAGGCGGAGTACTCAGCTGGGTCGCGGGTCTCTGGGAAGACCATGCCATCGCGCTGTTCCTGGGTAAGGTCACCCATACCCACCAGGCCGTCAAGAACGTAGTTCCAGCGGTCCTCGGAGCCCTCCTGGTTCACGCGCGGGTCAAGGCCGGAAGGGGACTGAATGAGGCCGGCGAGCATGGCGCCTTCCTCCGGAGTGAGGTCCTTGGCGTCCTTATCAAAGTAGGCGTTGGATGCCGCCTGGATGCCGTAGGCATTGCGGCCGAAATACACGGTGTTGAGGTAGGCGTTGAGAATATCCTCCTTATCCCACTCATTGGTCATCTTCACCGAGTAGATGAGCTCGCGAATCTTGCGCACGTAGGAGTATTCGTTGCCCACCAGCGTGTTCTTCACGTACTGCTGGGTAATGGTGGAACCGCCGCCAGCATCTTCGTTGCCGGTTACCTTACCCACCACGGCGCGGCCGAGGCCGGTGAAGGAGAAGCCGGAGTTATCCCAAAAGTCACGGTCCTCCGCGGCCAGCACGGAGTCCTGCACGTATTCCGGGATTTCATCCAGCTTCACGTGGGTGCGGTTGCCTTCCGGCGGCACCAGGCGGGCGAGCTGGGTCTGATTATCACCCGCGTAGATGGTAGAGACCTGGTTATTGGCCAGGTCCTTGGGCTCCGGAACGGAGTATTGCGAGTATGCGTAGGCAAAAAGTCCTGCGGGCAGTGCTACAAAGACCAGTAGGAACGCCAAAACGACCCACGGCCAGATGCGGCGCTTCTTTGTCGCCTGCTTTTTGCTGGGGCGAGCCACCTTAGTGGACTTGCCGGTAGATTCCTTCTCGGTCACTGATTCGTGTCCTCATTCATCCCTGATCACAAACTAAATAATTGCAGCTTACTGCCTAAGGCGGTGCGCTGGAAACTAACACGCGTTAAATGCAGTAGCAGAACGCAACAAGTGGTTCCACCGGCACCGGCGGCATACTTCCACCTCGTGCACCGTAAACTCCAAGCCCTCGGCTACAAACTCCGCTATTTCTTTCTCACTGCGGGCGCTCCCGGCGCGGCGGCCGAGGTTCTCGCCATAGACCCAGCGCGTAAGCCGCAAAGGCTCGCCGCACACGGGGCATTCCTTATCCATGGTGCGCCCGTGGTGCTCAGCTGCGGCGCGCAGCAAAAAATCAGCATCGCACACGTCCTCCCGCCTGAGCTGCCCGGCGCGAAATTCGCGCAGGTGGTGGGCGCGCTCCCATTCATGGGAGAGCACGTGCTTATAGGCAACGGAATTCACCCGGATCATCCTAATTACCTCTTCTTGATCGATCCACATGGTGTTATGCCACCGTAGGGCATAATTTTCGGCTTACTCTTGCGCAGTCACTGACAGCCACAACTCATGGAGTTAAAGGAGTAGACCGTGTCCGAAAAAGTAAAGGTCGCCATCGTGGGCGTCGGCAACTGCGCCACGTCCCTCATTGAAGGCGTGGAGTTTTATCGCAACGCCGCGGCCGATGCAGATATTCCCGGTTTGATGCACGCCCAATTTGGCCCATACCACGTAGGCGATGTGGAATTCGTTGCCGCTTTCGACGTGGATGCGGACAAGGTGGGCAAGGATCTGGCGGAGGCTACGCGCAGCTCCCGCAATTGCACCATTTCCATAACTGACGTCCCTGAGCTTGGCGTTACCGTGCAGCGCGGTCCTACCCTGGACGGCCTCGGCCGGTACTACCAAGAATCCATCGCGGAATCGGAAGCCCCGCTTGCCGACGTCCCCGCCATACTCCGCCAGTCCGGCGCCGACGTCGTAGTCTCCTACCTGCCGGTGGGCTCTGAGGAAGCGGATAAGTTCTACGCCCAGGCGGCGATCGATGCCGGCTGCGCCTTTGTCAATGCCTTGCCGGTCTTTATTGCCTCTGATCCGGAGTGGGCGAAGAAGTTCGAAGACGCCGGGCTGCCCATCGTGGGCGATGATATTAAGTCCCAGGTGGGCGCGACCATTACCCACCGCGTGATGGCGAAGCTCTTTGAAGATCGCGGCGTGCGTTTGGAGCGCACCATGCAGCTCAATGTGGGCGGCAATATGGATTTTAAGAATATGCTCGAGCGCGAGCGCCTCGAATCCAAAAAGATCTCCAAGACGCAGGCCGTAACCTCTAACCTGCACAACTCGCCCATCGCCGGCAAGCGGGAGGACCGCAACGTCCACATCGGGCCTTCCGATTACGTGGAATGGCTCGATGATCGCAAATGGGCCTATGTCCGCTTAGAGGGCTCCGCCTTTGGCGAAGTACCGCTGAACTTGGAGTACAAGCTGGAGGTTTGGGACTCGCCTAACTCCGCCGGCATCATCATCGATGCCGTACGCGCCGCCAAGATTGCCCTCGACCGCGGGGTGGCGGGCCCGGTACTGGCTGCCTCGTCCTACCTGATGAAATCCCCGCCGGTACAAAAGGCCGATGACGTGGCGCGCGCCGAGCTAGAAGACTTTATTGCCGGAAACTAATTTTTTAACTTCCGAACTACCGCGCAGGGAAAACGGGCTATACAATCGTTTTCTATGACGCAGCAACATGAGGAGAAGGGCCCCGCTCAATCCCCGTCTACGTACGAGGATGCCGTCGAGGTCGCGCGTTCCATCCAGCCGTCGCTCAATAAGCTCATTCTTATTTTCCAGCGCACGGCGGAGGGCTCTTCATTGACCACCTCCCAGGTGTCCATCATGAACCAGCTGCGTATGCGCGGACCGTCCCGCGTTTCCACCATCGCGCAGGCAGAACTTATCCGCATGCCCACCGCCTCCAACGCGCTCTATCAGCTAGAGCGCCGCGGCTACGTGGAACGCCACCGCGATGAAGAGGACCGCCGCGGCGTCTTGGTAGCACTGACGCAACTAGGCGAATCCGAACTAGCCATAGTCTCGCAGCAGCGCGCCTCCGCCCTAGCAGAGATCATGCGGTGGCTCGAGCCGAAGGATTTGGAGACCGCCAACGAAGTAGCCACCGTTATCTCCAAGCTGGCTGATGTCTATCGCCCCACAATGAACGGCGAACAGCGCTAGTTTTGCCCGCGGTGATTTCATTTTTCTTGGCCTTAACGTGATAATTGAGGGAAACGAAAACCGTAATCTCTCACTAGTTCACTCCGTATGGCAACTGATTCTTCCGATGGGCATCTGCCGGCCTTGAGCAAGGGCTCGGCCGATAAACCCCTTCGCATTCTTATTTCTTGGAGCCCTTCTTCCTCCGGTACCGAGGCTCTAGATTGTGCCGCGTGGCTCTCCCGCACCGCAGAAATACAAGTACGCGTCATCTCTACCGTGTTCCAGCCGTGGACTACGACTTCCCTCAACAAACTCGGCGGAAAATATAAAAAATGGTTTAAAGCACAAAAGGAGGCCTGCGCGGCCGCTACCCATGCCGCCCTCGATGAAGCCGGCGTGCCGCGTAGCTGCTGGGATGAGAAACCCTCCCTATTGGTCGACGGCCCTTCGCGCCCCCATCTGCTGACGGAAATGGCCAAGAAGTTCGAGGCAGACCTCATCATTTTGGGGCCCAACCAGGCCGCACCGAAGGGCCGTTTCTTTGCTGGTTCTACGGCCGATACCTTGCTGCATTATTCTCCTCAGCCGTTGGGTTTGGTGCCCCGCAAGGTAAAACTGTCCAAGCACGGCGTCACCCGCTTTAACTTTGCCATTACTGAACGCAGCCCGCGCGAAGATCATGAGATGCTCGCCGCAGCGGAGCTCGCGAACCGCTGGAACCTGCCGCTGCGCCTGCTGGCCTTTTCGGCAAAGGGACTGCTCAATACGCCGTCCAAGGATAAGCACGATATGGCGCTCGAGCTGGTGGCGGAGTGGCTCGAGGATTCCCTCGCCATGCTGGACCGCGCCCGCGATTGCATTCAAGAAAAATTCCCCGAGCTGGATGTCACTTCTGAAATTGGTTCCGGCGCGGGCTGGGGCGGCGCGGTGGATTCGCTCAAGTGGAAAAAGGGCGATCTGATGCTCATGGCCTCCACCCCGCAGGGCCCCATCGCCCGCGTGTTCTTGGGATCTACCGCCACGGAGCTGCTGCCGCATATTCGGGTGCCTATCTTGGTCCACCCATCCTGCGGTTAGGATTGGGGCATGAGCCTGCGACCAGAGCATCCCGAAAACGATCTAACTTCCGATGCGGACTATGCCAATCTGCGCCGCCCGGAACCGCGGAGCTTTGATGAGCTGGCCGATGAGCCGGACCCTTTAGAGATTGCCGCTGCTAACCGCCGCTCCACCCGCCAGGCAGTCTGGTACATGATCGGCGTTCTTGTGCTCTCCGCGCTTTATGGTTTCGCAGTCGCGCTCGTCACTCGGCTCTCCGGCGGCCCCTTATGTGAGAATGGCACCGCCACGTGGCTCTGCACTGACGGGCAGCGCACCTTCTTTAGCCTGACCACCCCGATCATTCCCTTCTTCGGCATGATCGGCTGCGCCATCATCATGGTGCGCAAGCTGCACCGCTATCTGCGGTGGCGCAGTTGGATGGCCATTTTCTGGGTGATGGCCTGCAATTTCATGCTGTGGACTATTACCGATATCCAGCTGTTCCTCATGGACTCGGCCGCCGCATAGCAACTTTTCGCCTCCCTATGATCCTCCTGCTTGATAATTACGATTCTTATACCTTCAACCTTGCCCACCTCATCGCGGAGGTAGCAGGACGCGAACCACTCGTCGTCGCCGCCGGTGAAGCGGACGGGCTGGCCGAGCGCGTCCGTGCCGGCGAATTTTCGCACGTGGTGATTTCTCCTGGCCCGGGCACGCCGGAACGCGAGAAGGATTTCGGGGCTGCCCGGGGCATTATCGCCGCCGCAGCCACGGCCGAGATTCCGGTGCTGGGCGTATGCCTTGGCCACCAGGGGCTAGGTCTGCTGGCCGGCGCCCAGGTGTCGCGCGCGCCGCAGCCGCGCCACGGTTTTGTCTCTACCATCAGTCACTCGGGCGAAGGCATCTTTGCCGGAATCCCGCAAGACTTCGAGGTGGTGCGCTACCACTCCCTGCATATAGAGGAGGCCCCCGGCATTACCGTGCATGCCCGCAGCGAGGATGGCGTCATCCAAGCGCTGAAGGTCGATGGCTTGCCGCACTGGGGCGTGCAATTTCACCCGGAGTCGGTGCTTACCCAGCACGGCTGGGAGATTATGCGCAACTTTCTGGGCGGGTTCCGCTTGCTCCACCGCGAAGTCCCCGGCGCGGTGGATTGCCCACGGGTCTTCTCCGCCCTGCGCGCCGAGGGCAACGATGCCTTCTTCCTCGACTCCGCGGATCCCCGCGGGCGCTATTCCATCCTCGGCGATACCGCCGGCGCACTGAGTCGCTCTTTGCGCTACCGGCTTGGCGACGCCCCCGATATCCTCACCCTCCTCGACCGCGAGCTTGCCACCCGCATCATCGACGCACCGGACCTCCCGTTTACCGGCGGGGTAATCGGGTACCTGGGTTACGAATGCGCCCAGCTCACCCTGCCCATTGAGCTACGCCACCGCTCTCCTTACCCAGATGCCTACTTTGTGCGGCCGCAGTCCTTTATCGTCTACGACCACCACGCAGAAACCGCGCACCTGTGCTGCCTTGCCGGTGACGGCGCCGAGGAACTGCTAAAACGCCTGGAAGCCGCATTGGGTGCGGAGGAACCACGGCCCACGGGGGAGGACGGTGGGGCGTCGCTAAGCGCGGGCTCCTGGCGCAGCCCCGGCTACCTGGAGCGGATTAAACGCGCCCAAGAATTCCTGCACGCCGGCGAGAGTTACGAGGTCTGCCTGACCGATACCTACACGGCCGCGACCGAAGGCGAGCTCTATCCCCAACTGCGCTCGCACAATCCCGCACCCTATGCCGCACACCTCGTCTTCGACGGCGTGGAGGTCTGCAGCGCCTCGCCCGAGCGCTTCCTCACCGTGCGCGGCCGTGAGGTAGAGGCCAAGCCGATTAAGGGCACCATCTCGGCCGACCAGGATCCCGCACTGCTGACCACGGACCCGAAGACACGGGCCGAAAACCTCATGATCGTTGACCTACTGCGCAATGATCTCTCCCGGGTATGCGAGCCCGGTACCGTGCGCGTGCCGAAGTTGATGCAGGTAGAAAGCTATGCCACCGTCCATCAGTTGGTCTCCACCATTACCGGGCAGCTGCGCGCCAGTGCCACCGCAGTCGATGCCCTCCGCTCCACCTTTCCCCCCGGATCGATGACGGGCGCGCCGAAGCTGCGCACCTGCGAAATCATTGACCAACTCGAAACGGGACCGCGCGGCGTGTACTCCGGCGTGGTGGGCTACCTGGGGTTTGACGGTCAATCCGATCTCAGCGTGGTCATCCGCACGGCCGTGCGGGCGGCCGGTGAGGTCACCATCGGCGCCGGCGGGGCCATCGTCCTGGATTCGGATCCGGCCGCCGAGCTGGAGGAGCGCAACCTCAAGGCCCAATCCGTGTTGGGGGCGTGGCAATGAGCACCTACCTCTGGCACCAGGGCAGCTTCATTCCAAGCCAGACCCATCCCGGCCCCTTTGACGTTGCGGATTCTTGGCGGACGCTTGCCGACGCCCACTCCAACGCCCTCCCCCTGCACCTCCAGCGCTTCGAGTCGGTGGCCGGCCCACTGCCCGCTGGCTTCGTCCCCGCGATGCTGCAGCTTGTGGGCCCCGGCGATCTCTTCCCTCGCATCTCCCTAGCCGGCGGGCACCTGCGCCTCGATGTTCGCCCCGCACCCCCTGCGCGCCGAACCACCCGGCTGACCTATGTGCAAGCCCCCGACCCGCGCATGCAGCCTTTAGTCAAGGGCCCCGATTTCCCAGCGCTGGCACGCTACCGTACCGAGTATCAGGAAGACGGCACCGATGACACCGCCATCGTGGATTCCTCCGGTGCCATGGTGGAGACCACCACCGGCGCGCTCGTCGCCTGGGATGGGGAGACGCTTATCCTCCCCACCGGTCAGTCGCTGCCCAGCATTACGCTGCGCCAAGTTGCCCGGCGCGCTGCGGATCTAGGCATGCGAACCGAAACGCGCCCCATCACCCCCGAGCTCGCCGCCGAGTGCCCCCTGTGGTTCCTCAACTCGCTCCACGGTATTAGCCCGGTCAGTAAGCTACACGCCCCCACCGGCGTCATCCATCCGCCGAGCAGCCCGTATACCGTAGCGTGGCAGCACTGGTGGTGGGACTGCTTCCGCAAGGAAACGGCGCGCGACTAGCTCTCCTGCTTGGCTAGCTGCGCTGCTACTTCGGCGCAATCCGGCCGGCCGCAGTGCTGGGTTTCTACGTGCTGGATGCAGTCATCACAGATGAGTACCTGCTGGCGGCAGGTGTCTTCGTTGATGCAATTGTGGAAGGTATTCGTGCCCTTACCGCAGTGCACGCAGTGACCCAGTTGGATGAAGCCGGGGTCTTGGAGTCCTTGCCCAAACTCGTGGTGCATGCGCTTGTCAAAGACATACATGGAGCCTTCCCACAGGCCATCATTGCCGTACTTTTCGCCGTAGCGCACGATGCCACCATCGATCTGATAAACCTCTTTGAAGCCACGGTTCTTCATCAACGAGGACAGGATCTCACAGCGAATGCCACCGGTGCAGTAAGACACCACCGGCTTATCCTTCATCCAGTCATACTTGCCGGATTCGATTTCCTCGATGAAGTCATGCGTGGTTTTCACATCGGGCACAACGGCATTTTTAAACTTGCCAATCTCTGCCTCCATGGCGTTGCGGCCGTCAAAGAAAACGACCTCCTCGCCACGTTCTTCTACCAGCTTATTTACCTCTTCTGGCTTGAGGTGCACGCCGCCGCCAACGACGCCGTTTTCATCCACCTTCAGCTCGCCCGGCGCGCCAAAGGCCACGATTTCATCGCGCACCTTGACCGAAAGCCGCGGGAAGTCATCCGCGCCGCCTTCGGACCACTTGAACTGCATGCGCTTAAAGCCAGGGTATTCCTTGGTCTGGCGGACGTAGCGCTTGCAGGCTTCCATATCGCCGCCAACGGTGCCGTTGATGCCGTGCTCAGAAATGAGGATGCGCCCCTTGAGGCCCAGGGACTCGCACAGGGTGCGCTGCCACAGCATGATAGCGGTGGGATCTTCGATGGGGGTAAAGCAGTAATACAGGAGAACTTTGCCAATAGTCACGCCCCAATCTTAGGCCTGCAGCTGCGCAGATCCCCAATCTTGTAGCTCTCCCTTATAAGACTGCGGCCCCTCCAGCACAAGCTGAAAGGGCCGAATCTTGAGCATGCGGAAGTTAGCGCTTTTGGTACAGCGCCTTCTTGCGGGCGAAGACGGGATCAGAGGTCACGAGCACGCCCAGGTTGCGGAAGATTCCCTCATCCACAGAACCCAGGATGGTGGTGGTGTGGACGTCGCAACCAGCAAGTTCCTTGATCTGCTCCAGCGCCTTGCGAGCATTGTCATCCTTCGCCGCAGACACGGACAAAGCGATCAACACCTCGTCGGTATGCAGGCGTGGATTCTTGGAACCCAGGTGCTTGGTCTTGAGCGTTTGAATCGGCTCGATGGACTCGGGCGACAGCAGGTGGATATCGTCATCGATGCCCGCCAGGTGCTTCAGCGCATTGAGCAGCATCGCCGCCGAGCATCCCAACAGGGGCGAGGTGCGGCCGGTGATCATGGTGCCGTCGTGCAGCTGCATAGCAGAGGCAGGCTCGCCGGTTTCTTCCGCGCGCTGGCGCGCAGGTGCTACCACGGGCCGATCTTCTACCTTGATGCCGGCCTTAGCCATGATGACGGCGGCGCGCTCGGATTGCTCGGTGCCCAAGCCCGCACGCGCCTCTTCCACCTGCGCCTTGAAGTAACGGCGGATGATTTCTTGTTGGGCGGCGGCGCGGCACACGGCGTCATCAGTAATGCAGAAGCCGGCCATGTTCACGCCCATGTCCGTCGGGGACTGGTATGGAGTGGTGCCGGTGAGCTTTTCCAAAAGCGTGCGCAGCAGCGGGAATGCTTCCACATCGCGGTTGTAGTTCACGGTGGATTCGCCGTGGGCGGACAGGTGGAAGTGGTCAATAATATTGGAATCATTAAGGTCCACCGTGGCCGCCTCATAGGCCAAGTTCACGGGGTGTTCCAGGGGGAGATTCCAGATAGGGAAGGTTTCAAACTTGGCGTAGCCGGCATTATTGCCGCGCTGGTGTTCGTGGTAGACCTGCGAGAGCGCGGTGGCCAGCTTGCCGGAGCCGGGGCCCGGCGCGGTAACCACGACGAGGTCGCGGGAGGTTTCCGCAAACTCATTGCGGCCAAAACCCTCTTCGGACACGATGAGGTCCGTATTGGTGGGGTAACCAGGGATAACGCGGTGGCGCGCCACCTTGAGACCGAGGCGCTCGACCTTGTCGATGAAGGCCTCCGCCTGGGAGTTGCCTTCCTCCAGCTGGGTCATGACGATGTTTTCTACCAAGAATCCGCGGCTGCGGAATACGTCCACCAGGCGCAGCAGGTCATCTTCATAAAGGATGCCCAGGTCCGCGCGCACCTTCTGACGGGAGATATCCTTCGCGTTGATGCAGATGAGGATCTCAACGTCCTCTTTGATGCGCTCCAGCATCGCGATTTTATTGTCCGGGGTGAAGCCGGGCAATACGCGGGAGGCGTGCATATCGTCAAAAAGCTTGCCACCCATCTCTAGGTAGAGTTTGCCGCCGATTTCCTCGCGGCGGGCGTGGATGTGCTTCGACTGCAGCTCAATGTATTTCTCGCGGTCAAAGCCGATTTTTTGCGTCATGATTTGAAAGCCTTCCCCTGAGTTAAATCATTCCGCATTTCGAGTTTACGCTATTGTCACCCCGCAAATAAGTGAGCTGGTTAGCGCCCGGTTTGGCCGAAAATTCTTCCCGATTAGACTGGATTCCATGCCTGAAGGTCACGTCATCCACCGCCTAGCTAATAAATTCAACGCCGATTTTCGCGGCATGCCGCTGCGCGTGACCAGTCCGCAGGGCCGCTTCGCGGCGGAGGCGGAGCTTCTCGATGGCGAGCGCATCGAGCTGGCAGAGACCTACGGCAAGCACCTTTTCGTGCACTTTAGCGCCCAGGATCCGCGCCATATCCTCTATATTCACTTAGGCCTGATTGGCAAGCTGCGCTTCGAGCCCCGCGAGGAAGCCGGCGGACAGATCCGGGTGCGCATTGATAATGGCGCCGAGGCCGCTAACCTGCGCGGGCCGCAGTTTTGCCGCCTGCTCACTGAAGAGGAGTACCGCGCACAGCTAGCCAAGGTAGGCCAAGACCCGCTGCGCGCGGATGCCGACGTGGAGGCGCTCTGGGCCAAAGTGCATAAATCGCGCCGCAGCATCGGCTCCCTCATGATGGATCAGCACCTTTATGCCGGCGTGGGCAATATCTACCGGGCGGAGACCCTCTTTCGCCACGGCCTCTCCCCTTTCCTGCCGGGCCGGGACGTTTCCCGTGAAACCTTTGACGCCACGTGGGCGGACTTGGTGGTTCTCATGGAATACGGGGTGGAACACGGCCGCATCGATACCGTGCGGCCCGAGCACTCCCCCGAGGCCATGGGCCGCGAACCGCGCAAAGATGACCACGGTGGCGAGGTCTACGTCTACCGCCGCGCCGGCCTTCCTTGCTATATCTGCGGCACCCCGGTGGCAGAAAAGATCATGGAAGGGCGCAACCTATTTTGGTGCCCGACCTGCCAACCGGCACCTTAAAGGCCTATCCTGGCGGGCATGCGACATGCCTATAGCGTTGCCGCCGTCCGCGCGGCAGAGCGTTCCCTTCTAGCCCAGCAGAACTTTGACGATGAGCTCATGCGCTTAGCCGCACGAGGCGTGGCGGCCACTGCCGCGAGCATGCTCGGCTCTTTTCGGCGCGTAACTATCCTTGCCGGGCCAGGCGGCAACGGCGGCGATGGCCTCTATGCTGGTGCTTTCCTGACAGAAGAGGGCTACTCAGTGGAGGCCATTCTCGCAGCGGATAGCGCCCACGAACCCGCGCTAGAGGCATTTGCCGCGGCCGGCGGAACCATTGCGCACGGTCTAGGAAACGCCGATCTGCTTATCGACGCCATCGCCGGCCTCGCCTCCACACGCGGCCTTTCCGGTGCCCCACTGAGGGCCTATACCGAGGCCAAGGAGCGTGGGGTGCCGGTATTAGCGGTGGACATTCCTTCGGGCATTAACGCCGATACCGGCATGGCCGCAGCCGATGCCGTAGACGCAGACGTGACTATTAGCTTTGGCTGGGCCCGTGCCGGACATATCTTTGCCCCGGAATGCGGTGCGGTGGTGCTCTGCGATCTGCTCCTGCCCGGCGCCCCTCGCTCCTTTGCAGAAGAGCTTTCCGCTACCGCGGAGCCGGTGGGCTATATCGCCAATGAACCCACTATTCCCCTGCCCTACCAGTGGCCGACTGAGCCAGTGCTTTCGGGAGAACAAGGCCTGGTCACCGCCCCGAAGCCGGTGGGCTGCACGGGACCAATCCTGGATCCGACTCCGGGAGCGAAAAGCACCAAGTACACCGGCGGAGTGACCGCAGTATGTGCTGGCAGCAGTGCTTTTCCCGGCGCGGGCATCCTCGCCGCCACGGGCGCGGTGCGCGCCACGCCGTCCATGGTTCGCGTCGTAGGCAATGACTCCGTGGTCACGAGCCTGCCGGAGGTAGTGCCTCATGCCAGTGCCCAAGAAAAGGTCCACGCCCAAGCCTGGGTCGTAGGTCCAGGGCGCGGCACCGGACCGGAGGCGGCCGCGGAATTGCGCGCCGTGCTAGAACGCGGGCTGCCCACCATTATCGACGCCGATGCGCTGACCGTGCTCTCGACCGACGGCGATCTACGCGAACTCGTGCGCGATCATCCCTGCGCCGTCCTGACCCCGCATGCCGGGGAGTTTGAGCGGCTCTACGCGGCAACTCTCGGCCGCGAACTTGATCTTTCGGAAGGCCTCGGGGTGCGCCTGCGGGAGCTTTCCGATGCACTCGACTGCTTCATCCTGCACAAGGGGCGGATCACCACCGTCACGGCCCCAGGCCAGAAAATTTATGGCATGAACGCTGGGCACTCCTACGCGGCCACCGCCGGTTCTGGTGACGTACTCTCTGGCATCCTCGGAGCCACGCTCGCGCAACTGGATGCCGCCGAGGCGGATTCGGAGGCGATCATTATGGAAATCCTGCACGCCGCGGCCATCCACCAACACGCGGCGGCCATTGCCGCCCACACCCCGGACGGCTTTGGCCTTTGCTCCGCCTCCCAGATTGCCGCGGCCGTGCCGCAGGCAATCGCACGGCTACTCCTCATGCAGCGCTAGCTGAGCGCAGTGACCTTCTCCTGCTCGGAGACATGGCCGTCCTTGACCTCAACCACGCGGTCAGCGAAGTTCAGCAGGGAGCGGTCGTGGGTCACCAGCACGGTGGCGGTGTTCATCTCCTGGGTGACATCGCGCAAGAGGCGGATGATCTCCTGCGAAAGGTGGGAATCAAGCGCAGAGGTAGGCTCATCCGCCAAGAGCAGGTCCGGCTGCTCCATGAGCGCTCGAGCGATATTGACCCGCTGGCGCTGGCCACCGGACAACTGGCCCATGCGGCGATTGCCCATCCCGGCCAGGCCTACAAACTCCAATAACTCATCGGCGCGCTGTGGGCGCAGCTTGCGGCCAGCAATATGGTCCATGATCACCAATTGGTCGCGCACATTGAGCGAGGACAGCAGGTTGGCCTGCTGAAAAATGATGGAGCGGGTACCGTCCACGTGCACGGACCCGGAGTCTGGGGTGATGAGGCCAGCGGCTACGGACAGCAGCGTGGACTTGCCGGACCCTGACTCACCCACGATGGCGGTAAGGGTAGTGGATTCGGCGATGAGGGAGGCGTCGGCAAGCGCGGTGGTCGTGGCCTCACCGTCCTGGTAGGTCACGGTGGCGTTGCGGATATCAAGAATGGTGGACATATTAAGCATTTCCTCCAAGGGCATCGAGTGGGTTGGCTTTAGCTACGCGGCGGGTAGCAATAAGGGCGCCGGCCATGCCGAGGGCCCAGATGCCAACCGCGGGAACGGCGATGGTGCGCAGGGAAACATCGAAGGGCACGGTGCCGGAGGCAAGCGCGCCGAGCACCCAACCAACGACGGCGCCCACAATGGTGCCGGCAGCCAAGATGATGGCGGCCTGTGCCAGGGCATCGCGCAAGAGGTAGCGCACGGTGGCGCCGAGCGCGCGCAGGATGGACAGGTCGCGGGTGCGCTGGATGGTCCACACGGTCAAGAAAGCGACGGTGACCAGTGCGGAGATGCCGTACAAGAAGCCCTGCATGGTAAGCAGCGAGCCGCGCTCAGACTGATAGGCCGCCAAGCCGGAGAAGGACGTGGACACCTTCACGGAGCCTGGAACCTCTTGTTTATATAGCGCTGCCGTACCTATCACGCCCTGTGGAGCGTGGCTGATGCGCTGCCAAGTTTCGGTAGACGCCCATACCACCTCGGAGTGGGAGTACATGGTCTCTGGGACGGTGCCCTCCACCGAAAAGTCGGCGCCGCCTAGGGTGACGGTATCGGCCGCGTCGATGGACTCTGGCAGGAGCACTCCCTGCTCCGGGATGGTCTTATCGCTACCCGGAACCTGAGTGCCGGCCGGCAGGCTGAGGACGGCAACGCCGCCGTGCCCCTCCAGCTTGGTCTGGGCAGCGCCTAGAGGAATGCCATCGCTGGCGATATCGCCAGCGTGCATCTCGGACTCGCTGAAGGAGGGCTCCTCGGTGGAGAAGGAAATATACGGGTACTCCTCTTCCAGGGACTCCAACGCGGAAGTATTCTGCTTGGACAGGCCCTCCGTCAGGCCGGAGAGCATCACGAGCAGAAGGGTAATGAGCGCAACCGTGCCGCCGATGAGCGCGAAGCGGCCGCGCGCTGTGGTGATTTCTCTGATTGCTAGGAACATAGTTCTATATTCGCTTTATGCAGGTCAGAAGTAATCGGCCAGCTCGCTGAACCTCGAGTCAACCAAGTGGTTGATTCACGGTCCACCCGTGCGCGGATATCCTGGGTGGTTGTGTTTAAAGGACAAAAACTATGGGTCTATGGCCTCCACGCCATGTTCGCGTTTCTGCTGGTATTCGGCGTGGCGCGCGCCTATGTGGACGGCCGGCTCGATGCCCGGGTGATCGGCTTAGCCATCGCCCTCGCCGTGGTCTACTCCGCACAACGTTGGCTGCCCACATGGCTATGGCTAGGTGGGCTATGCGTGCTGTGGCTGGGCCTGATGGTCCATGCGCAAGATTTCATGTGGCTGGAATTCCCGCTCATTTTTGTCTTTCTGCGTGCTTTGCCCACCGTGCCTGGGTTGGTTTCCATCGCCGTGCTGTGGGCGGCGGCCGCCTTCATTCCCGCCTGGCTACACCCCGAGGGCTGGTCCATCGCTGCGGCCGTGGGCCCGCTTATCGGCACCGCCTTTGCGGCAACGGTCTTTTTCATCCAGCGACGCCTGCAGGCAGAAGCGGCGCACCACAGGGACATCGCCAAGCAGCTGCGCGAAACCCAAGCCGAGCTGGCCGCCAGCGAGCACCAAGCCGGCCGGCTAGAGGAGCGCGAGCGCCTCTCCCGGGAGATCCATGACACCGTCGCGCAAGGCCTTAGCTCCATCTTGCTGCTCTCCCGCGCGGCCCGTGGCACCGATGATCCCCGCACCAAAGAAGAGCAGCTGGCGGTCATCGAGGATGTCGCGAGCGAGAATCTGGCCGAGGCCCGCCGCTTCGTCCGTGAGCTTGCCGGCCCCGATGAACGGCTGGAAACCCAGCTCACCTCCCTGCTGTCCCAGATGCGCAGCCGTGTGAAAGCCTTGGGGGAAGAGACCACCTTTGAGCTGGTGGTTTCCGGCAGCGGCAAGGTGCCCGAACACATCAAAGAGGTCATCGTGCGCGCAGCCCAAGAGGGCCTGAATAACGTCATCAAACACGCCCACGCCTCGCGCGCGGTGGTTACGCTCGGCCTTTTCGAGGATGCGGTGACCTTGGACGTCGTTGATAATGGACGCGGACTATCCGCCTCCCCTCGCCCCAGTGGCAGGGATCATGGTTTCGGGCTTACCGGCCTCCGCGGCCGCGTGGAAGCTGTGGGCGGCACCATGAACCTGGAATCCGGCGAGGGCACCGCCCTGGCCGTCCGTATCCCGCTGAAGGAGAAAAGCAATGGTTAATGTCATGCTGATTGATGATCACCCAGTGGTCCGCGCCGGCCTGCGTGCCATCCTCAATACCTTCTCCGATGTCGAGGTAGTCATGGAAGGCTCTACCGGCGCGGATGTGGATAAGCTCTTTACTGACAACGCCCCGCAGGTAGATGCCGTGGTCTGCGATATCCAGATGCCCGGCATGGATGGCATCGCGGCCACCAAGCGCGTGGTGGAGGCCGGCGGCCCACCGGTGCTCATCCTGACCACCTATGACACGCAGGCCGATATCCTTGCCGCCGTGGAGGCCGGCGCGATGGGCTATCTACTCAAGGATTCCCCGGAGCAGGCGCTGCACGAGGCCGTGCTCAATACCGCCGCGCACCGCCGCACCTTGGCGCCGGAGGTGGTAGATCTCCTGGCCCAGCGAGTGGGCCGGCCGCAAGAATCGCTCTCCACCCGCGAGCTAGAAATTCTTCGGGCGCTTTCCAGCGGTTCCTCCAATAAGGAGCTGGCCAAGCAGCTCTTCATCTCTGAGGCCACGGTCAAGACCCACCTCATCCATATCTTCCAGAAGTTGGGCGTGGAAACTCGCACCGCCGCGGTGACCGTGGCGCGGGAAAGGAAGCTCATTTAATGCTGGACTGCATAGTCATTGGCGCCGGTCAGGCGGGTCTTGCGGTGGGCTATTACCTGCGTAAGAAGGGGCTGGATTTTGTCATTCTGGACGCTGAACCCGGCCCCGGTGCGGCCTGGCGTCACGCCTGGCCTTCGCTGACGCTCTTTAGCAATTCCGCCTCTTCTAACCTGCCGGGGTGGCCCATGCCCCACCACGAGGGCTTTCCGCCGGCCAGCCACGTTATCGACTATTTTGCGCGCTACGAGCAGCGCTATGAACTGCCCATTCGCCGGCCGGTCAGAGTGGATGAGGTGACCCATGATGGCGCATGCTTCCACGTCTTTGCCGGTACAGAGCATTTGACCGCGCGCACGGTCGTGGCGGCCACGGGCACGTGGTCCGCGCCCTTTATCCCCTACTACCCCGGCGATTTTGGCGGACAGCAATGGCATTCAGCTTTCTACCCAGGCCCAGAGGACTTTGTCGGATCCACCGTCGCGGTCGTGGGTGCGGCCAATTCCGGCGCCCAAATCGCGGCCGAGCTCCTGCTCTCTGGCGTGGAGACCACCTGGTATACCCGCAGCTCCCCGCGGTGGATGCCCGATGATGTTGACGGCCGGGTGCTCTTCCAGCGCAATCGCGCCCGCCTCAACGCCATGCTGCGTGGCGAGCCAGACCCCGGCGCGGATTCCAACCTAGGCGATATTGTGATGGTTCCACCGGTCCTACGCGCGCGGGATTCAGGCCTTTTGCAGGCCACTCCCATGTTTTCTTCGCTTGAAGAAGTCGCCGCAGACCACCTCATATGGTGCACCGGTTTCCGGCCTGCCCTCCGGCCCATCCGCGGGCTCCTTGATGGCACCTCCCCCACCGTCGACGGCCTCTTCCTCGTGGGTTACGGCACATGGACCGGCCCCGGCTCCGCAACCATTACCGGGGTAAGCCCCTTTGCCAGGCAGACCGCGCACGATGTGGCGAATATATGTGACTAAAGCTATAGGTTAGTCCCAGCAGATTCGACTACACTGCCTTCACGCAGAGAGTGCGACACAATGTGGGAAAGCTGGTTTATACATGTCTGCCTGGGATCTCTACGATGACCTCATCGATGCCATTCCCCGTGACATAGTGGTCTCCCGCGCCGCCCAAGGCCCGCGGTGGACCCGGGTATACACCGAGAGTCCTAGCTGCGGCATGGCCATGACCATGTCTGCCACCTCTCGCCCGGCCCAGATGCGCGCCGAGTATTCCGGGGTTCCCCTACGCGCCATCGCACAGCTGGCCAAGAGCTGGAATTTCTCGGAGGCTTCCTTCGGCATGGCCGCGCTAAATTCCTATTACGCCACGCCCTCCGTGGCAGATTCACATGGCTTCACGCTTGCCGACGCCCCCTGGCCCCACATCTTCGATCCCTTCCGCAACGCCGTCGCTGGGAAGAAGGTCGCGGTCATTGGCCACTTCCCTTTTGCGCCCAAGGCACTCAACCAGGCTGCGGATTTTTATATGTTGGAGCGCTCGCTCAATGAGGGCGACTATCCCGATTCCGCCGCCGAATACATCCTGCCCGAGTGCGATTATGTTTTTATTACCGGCTCTGCCTTTGTCAATAAGACTGCTCCCCGCCTGCTCGAGCTCTCCCGCGAGTCCTTCAATGTCGTCCTAGGCCCATCAACTCCCTTAGCCCCGGTACTGCTGGAAGACTACGGCGTATCGCAGGTCAGCGGCATGGTTCCGTCCAATCCCGCAGGGATGTTTGAGGGCCTAGAGAAGGGTGATTCCCTCGATATGTTCAACTTCGGACACCGAGTCACCCTAGGGCGCTAAACAATCACCCCAGCCAAGATTACGGCAGCGAGAGCACCCAGGCCCGCCGCCGCAGTCCAGCCGATAAAGCGCACAGCTCGCAGCTGCGCCTTAAAACTGCTCCGGCTTAGCAGGAACGCACCCAGGGATGCGCCGAGGGTATTGAAGACCAAGTCGTCTACGTCGCTAAATCCCAGCGAGAATACGTATTGGGTAATTTCAATACCTAGGCTGAGCGCCATTGCCAGAAGGATGGTTCCACCGCGGCCAAAGCGGATGCGCCGCGAATTGTGCCCCATTACTACCAAGCACGCACCGAGCGGCATAAACAGCGCGATATTACCAAAGGTATTGGTCCAGGGACCCCACCACGGATGAGGGTTATTAAACCCATTAAACATCTGCAAATCTAGACTGCGGCGTGCGTGCGCAGACGCATCAACCACACCGGGGATATCTATGAAGGGCTTGCCCACCGTAGCTACTGCAATAGCCACCATGACAACCACGCAGGCTACGGCTGCACTGCGCCACAGCGTGCGCTTAGCAGGCATGCCACGCGCACCAATCTGGCGCGAGGCGCGGGCGGGCATCGTGGTCATCGTCATGTTGTTCAAGCTAACAAGCGAGCCTGAAAATTCTCCGTGAGATTCGCTGTTAAATGGCTGCATCACATTTAACGTACGATGGTGAGCATGAGCACTCTACTAGTTACTCGCAACGAAGATAAATCCGTTACGACCTCCTTCGAAGAGGGAGAGTTCCTCGGCGAGGGCGACCTTACGGTTGATGTTTCTTATTCTTCCCTGAACTACAAGGACGCCATGGCCATCGCTGGCGACCGCGGCGTCATGCGCACCAGCCCACTGGTTCCGGGCATCGACGTGGTCGGCACCGTTGCCGAGTCCAACGTGGAACGACTCCCGGTTGGCACCCTGGTAGCGTCCTTCGGTGATGGCCTAGGCGAGTTCCGCCACGGTGGCTACACCCCAAAGCAGCGGGTGAATTCCCAGGCAACCGTTGCGCTGCCAGCAGACTTCACCGCAGAGCAGGCAGCCGCCGTGGGAACCGCTGGCTACACTGCCGCCCTGTGCGTTAATTCGTTGCGCGGGCTTCCCGATGGCCCCGTCCTGGTCACCGGCGCCACCGGTGGCGTGGGCTCCATCGCCGTGAATCTACTGTCCAATGCCGGTTACGAGGTCCACGCCATGACCGGCCGCCCAGATGACTACGCCCAATACCTCCACGAGCTAGGCGCCCACACCATTGTGGACCGCGCCGAGTTCGCCGAGTCCGGAAAGCCCCTGCAGAAGGCAACCTATGCCGGTGCGATTGATACCTCCGGCTCCCACGTCTTGGCTAACGTATTGGCCCGCACTGTATGGGGCGGCACCGTCGCCTCCACCGGTATGGCCGCCGGCCCAGACCTGCCCACCACCGTCTTGCCGTTCATTCTGCGCAACGTGCACCTCGCCGGCGTTAACTCTGTCGACGCCCCGCTGCACTACCGCCAGAACGCATGGCAACTGCTCGCACGCAAGCTGGACCGGTCCATCCTTGAGTCCCTGACCAATACGATTCCGCTGTCGGATGTTGTCGGGGAATCCAAGTCCCTCCTCGAGGGAACCCACCACGGACGCACCGTCCTCAAAATTTCCTAGGCTACTCCTAGACACTCTTTCGCGGCACCCGCCTTCTTGGCGGGTGCTTTTTGTATACCCGTTTGTAGGAACGGTCACCCCGCGACGCGCTAGCTTTCCGACGTCCCCTCTTTAACTACCCCGCGTAGCAACGTGCGGGATATCCTGCCCAAGGTTTGTAGGTCTTCGTCACTAAGGGTGCCCACCACGATCTCTTCGACTGTGGCAGTATGTCGCACGATCGCTGCGCTGAAAGCAGCACTTCCCCTTTCCGTCACAGTGACTTCAACTGCACGGGTTCCTAACTCCGGCGCCTCGCGCCTGGAAACCAATTTTCGGGACTCCATGCGCACTAACTGCCGATGCAACCGCGACTTCTCCCACCGAAGCTCCGCCGCCAATTCATGCGGGCGTGTAGAAATCTGGCGCCGACGATTCAGCACGGCCAACACCGCGTAATCTGCCTCGCTCAATCTAGAGCCACTCTGCAGCTCCCCAGAAAGACGTGCGTGGAGCGCTTCTTGCATGGCAACAAAGTCACCCCACGCCGCACTCTGCTCCACGCGCATCGCATTCCTCCTTTGGTTCTCCTTCTATCAACAGTCTATACTGCATCGTTGATCTAGCAACTCATTGGCTTGTCGAGAGTTGATACACCAACTCCCACTACTGCACAGAGATGTGAGTCT
Organism: Corynebacterium sp. MSK195; assembly: GCF_030228885.1. Lineage (NCBI taxonomy): Bacteria > Bacillati > Actinomycetota > Actinomycetes > Mycobacteriales > Corynebacteriaceae > Corynebacterium > Corynebacterium sp. MSK195. The sequence goes on from NZ_JASPGT010000011.1 coordinate 35,502, forward strand.
ACGAGAGCAACAATTTCACCAACCCATACCTTTGCTACCAAAATCACTTTAATTTTCCTTTTGAATACCTATTCGCTGAAACGCACCATTGTTTGAGAAGATATGTTCTTGCCTTAAAAATTAAATAGTGAAGTAAATACTCGCGGCAAAGATGCGAGTGCGAAAGCAATGACCGCTCCGGCAGAGCAGACCACAGCGTTTAGAATGGCAAGCATGGATAAGCTATTTAGCACGTGCGGTTTCGACTTCGCGGATATGGAAGAACTCATTGCGGAGCTGCCTAACGACCACGACATGTGGGAGGCGCCCGGGTTTGATCGAGTGCTATTCCACGCCGACCCGTCCGACATGGCGGTCACCGCTATGGAGTACGAAGGGGAGTGGGCCGCAGTTCCTTCCTACCGGGGTGGGGAAGAGGCACCGGGCACGATATATCGCGCAACGCCTTATATCGGCATAGTGGAAACGGGGGATTTACAGTTCGCGGCGTTGGCGGATGCGCCCTTCGCCCTGCCGGCAGGCAACCCAGTCGGAGGAGAAAAGCTCCAGGGACAGGTGCGGCCAGCGGTTGTGGCATTGAAGTACGAGGTAGGGGAGCCGGAAGAGTTTTCCTTGACTTCGCCTGCTACCGAGCGCTTCCACCGAAACTTCAAGCCCAGCATGCTCAACCCGCAGGTGGAAGTGGCGGGGACTATCGGGGGCGTCGCCAAGCACAGCAATGAGCTGGGCATGGGGGAGTTTTGGGTATGCGACCTCGACGGCCTCCCGCTCATTGTGAACGAGAAGCTGGAGGTAGGCCAGGGGATCCGGACGCACGGCATTGCGCTGTGCGCCACGGAATTTTGGGACGAGTAACTACTTGACCACGAGGTTGACCATGCGGCCCGGAACGTAGATCTTCTTCACTACGTTCTTTCCGCTGGTCAGATCAGCAATCTTCGCGTCGGCGAGGGCAACGTCAAAGACCGCGTCCTGGTCCGCATCAGCGGCAACGTTGATGCGAGCCTTGACCTTGCCATTGATCTGAACCGGCACCTCGATCTCATCATCGACCAGGTACTTTTCCTCAAAAGTGGGGAAGGGCTGGTAGGTGATGGTCTCGTCATGGCCGAAGCGCTGCCACAATTCCTCCGCAATATGCGGGGCAATGGGGGAGACCAACTGTGCGATCGGCTCCACGGCGGCGCGCGGGGCCTCGGTGCGGTAGGTCTTAGTCAGGTAGTTGACGTACTCGATGAGCTTGGCCACCACGGTATTAAGCCGCAGATTCTCGTAATCATCGCGCACGCCTGCGATGGTGCGGTGGAGCTGCTTGAGGTCATCCTCGCTCAAGGCGGCGTCGGTAGTGGCCAGCTCGCCGGTGTCCTCATTGACGGCTAGGCGCCACAGGCGCTGCAAGAAGCGCTGGGAGCCTACGACGTCCTTGGTAGCCCACGGGCGAGACGTATCCAGCGGACCCATGGACATCTCATAAACGCGCAGGGTATCGGCACCGAAGTCGCGGCAGATATCGTCCGGAGCCACGGCATTCTTGAGGGACTTGCCCATCTTGCCGTACTCCTGATTGACCTCTTCGCCGTTGTAGTAGAACTTGCCGTCCTTTTCCTCTACTTCAGCGGCCGGCACGTACACGCCGCGGGCATCCGTGTAGGCATAGGCCTGGATATAACCCTGGTTGTACAGGCGACGGTAAGGCTCTTGGGAGCTAACAAAGCCCAGGTCAAAGAGCACCTTATGCCAGAAGCGAGAGTAGAGCAGGTGCAGCACGGCGTGCTCTACGCCGCCGACGTAGAGGTCCACGCCGCCCGGGTCCTGCGGGCCATGCTGGTCCGGACGCGGGCCAGTCCAGTAGCGCTCGTTTTCGATATCGCAGAATGCCTCATCATTGCGAGGATCGATATAGCGCAGCTGGTACCAGGAAGAACCAGCCCACTGCGGCATAACGTTGGTATCGCGGAAATAGGTCTGTGGACCGTCGCCCAGGTCCAGCTCTACCTCGACCCAATCGCGCACCTTTGCCAGCGGTGGTTGTGGCTCGGAATCCTTGTCCTCGGGATCAAAGGAAACTGGCTTATAGTCTTCCACCTCTGGTAGCTCTACCGGCAGCATGGATTCCGGCAGGGCGTGGGCAAAGCCGTCCTTGTCGTAGACGATGGGGAAGGGCTCGCCCCAGTAACGCTGGCGGGCGAAGAGCCAATCGCGCAGCTTGTACTGCACCTTTTCGCGGCCAGAGCCGTCCTTTTCCAGCCATTCAATGGCCGCGGCAATGGCCTCGGCCTTATTCAGGCCGTTAAGATCCAGGCCTTTGTCGTTGGAGGAATTAACCAGCGCGCCGTCCTCGGTCCAGGCTTCTTCCTCCACGTTTCCGCCAGAGACAACCTCCGTAATAGGTAGGCCGAAGGCCTGGGCAAACTCGTAGTCACGGGTGTCGTGCGCCGGAACTGCCATGATGGCGCCGGTGCCGTAGCCGGTCAGGACATAGTCCGCGATGAAGATCGGGACCTTCTTGCCAGAAACCGGGTTGGTGGCATAAGTACCCAGGAAGACGCCGGTCTTTTCCTTGTTCTCCTGGCGCTCCAGGTCGGACTTGGCGGCAATATCGGTGCGGTAGGACTCCACGGCCTCCTTCGGATCATCGTGGCCATAGGTCCAACGCTCATCCACGTCATCGTCATAAGGGATGGGGGAGAGGAGGGCGTCGACAAGCTCGTGCTCCGGCGCCAGCACCACGTACTCGGCACCGAAGAGGGTATCCGGGCGGGTGGTAAAGACCTCGATCTCGTAGCCCTCGGCAGGGAAGGAGACCTCTGCGCCGCGGGAACGACCGATCCAATTGCGTTGCATGGACTTGACCTTGTCCGGCCAATCCAATAGCTCCAGATCATCCAGCAAGCGATCGGAGTAGGCGGTAATGCGCATCATCCACTGCGAAAGGTTCTTGCGGAAGACCGGGAAATTGCCGCGCTCGGACTTGCCCTCAGCGGTGACCTCCTCGTTTGCCAGCACGGTACCCAAGCCCGGGCACCAATTCACCGTGGAATTCGACAGGTAGACCAGGCGGAATTCATCGATGGCCGCGGCCTTTTCCTCTTCGGTGAGGTCCTCGTAGTAGCGGCCATCCTTAGTGGTGCGCTTATTGGCCTCCAGCTCCTTGATGAGCTCTGCAATGGGGCGCGCCTTCTGCTGCTCCTCATCGAACCAAGAGTTATAAATCTGCAGGAAGATCCACTGCGTCCACTTGAAGAACTCCGGATCGGTTGATTCCACGGAGCGGCGCGGATCGTGGCCCAGGCCCAACATGCCCAGCTGGCGGCGCATGTTTTCAATATTCGCCTCGGTGGTGGTGCGCGGGTGGGTACCGGTCTGGATGGCGTACTGCTCGGCCGGCAGGCCGAAGGCATCATAGCCCAAGGTGTGCAACACGTTCTTGCCCAGCATGCGGTTATAGCGGGCATAAGTATCGGTGGCGATATATCCCAGTGGGTGTCCCACGTGCAGGCCCGCACCGGAAGGGTAGGGGAACATATCCTGCACATTGAGCTTTTCCTTAGGCAACTCGCCCGCATCGGTGGCGAGCTCGCCTACCGGGTTCGGGGCATTAAAGGTGCCATTGTCTTTCCAGTACTGCTGCCAGGTCTTCTCGATCTGGTTCGCCAGCTCCGGGGTATAGCGGTACGAAGTGGAATCGCTCTGGGTAGTCATAATCACACAGTGTAATAGCCGCATCCCGGCGCGGGGTAGTTCGCTACGCTTTCCGCGTTCCGCATGGCACGCACACCCAAAATCCCCGCCGTAATCGCCCCCGGTTTTCGCATCATTTCCGCCGCTCGCAGCCAAAATGCAGATCTGCATGAAAATGTTCTAGGCTGGGGTAAATGAGCCAGGAGAAGTTTCGCAGCCAGCTATCATCTTTTGCAGACGCAGCGGTATTTCAGGGGATCCCGCACCTGCGCCTCTCCCCAGCTACCGACACATTGGAGCTGTACCTACCGGCCGTAACCGCAGGTTATGAGCCAGAAGATCCCCAGTGGACCGTGACCGCACAGCTGCTCAATGGCAGCGAGGACACCCGCAAGTTCTACTACGTGGAGGGCGAGGAGCCCGGCTTGTGGATCAGCATGCCACGGGCCTTTAGCCACCTCAGCGTCTCCTTTGAGGAGCACACAGTGGAATTCGCCGGCGTGGCCAATGGCGGCCTGTTGTTGGATTCCACCCATCGGCCAGTCGATACCACCACAGCGGTAGCCAAGGGCTCTTATACCTTCATCGCTCCCGCTGGCACGGAGCTCGCCAAGGCCAAGGTCGGCGAGGCCCGTCCCCACGGTGCATGGGAGGGCTGGACTATCGCCCCGGTAGAGGTCAGCCAGTCTTTCACCGTGGAGGTCCCGCGCCAAGAATCCGCAACCATCAAGGTCTCCGGCAGCCCTGATTTTGCTTGGGACATGGCCGTAAAGACGCTACCCAATGCCCATGGCCTAGATGGCGAACTGGTCTATACCCAGTCCCCGCGGATCATCGCCAATACGGATCTCAGCATGGAGCTGACCTATGTCCCCATTGGGGGGGAAGAGGAGGCCGTGCTGGAGGATGAACTACCGGAGGGCATCCACGAGGTGCTCCCCGCAGACGCCTTCGAGGATCCCTGGGTAGGCCGCTACCGCTTCACCCTGTACAAGGACGAGGAACTGGTGGATATCCAGTACCTCAACTTTGCGGAGTCGCTGCACATGCGTGCCAAGAACGAGGGCCCGCGCGGCACCAACTTCCGCTTTATCGACGCCCTGGGCAACCTTTCGCCGTTTAGCTATGCCTTGGCTTCTGCGCCGGGCAAGGCTATCCAGATGGAAAAGGGCCAGCGCGTCTTTGGCGGAGACGAAAGCGTGCGCGAGGAGACCGTCGGCAGTGAAGCCGGCTATGAGCTGACCTTCCAGGCGGAGCCGGCGACGATTCGCACCCGCGTCAAACGTACCGCGGCGGAGCCCGTAGATTACCTGGATAAGCAGGTCATCCTCGCGGACCAGCTCGATGCCGATGCACTTTTTACCATCCACTCACCGGAGCCCCTGCCGCTGGCAAAGTTCGTGGTTATTGATAAAAACCAGAAGATTAGGGACCTTGTCACCGCCAATGGCTCTACGGAGGCCGCCACCAGCCTGTCCGTGCCTAACCGCGCGCTGAAGTCGGCGCTGACGAAGAAGACCTCGCTGGAGCTCTACCTCCTGTGGTCCACGTTGTCCTATGAGGAATACCTCGAAGGACTGCCGGAAAAGGAGCGCGCAGCGCACCAAAAGCGCAGCTTTGAGCGTCGCGTCATGGAATATGAGGCCACCGCGGCCAGCGACCTCATTTATGCCGCCATCGCCACCGTGCGCAAGGCGCCGTTGGTCGCCCGCGCAACCATTGAGGACGGCATCCTCGTCCCCGAGCAGACGCATGAGGAGGAGGTAGAGCTGCTGGCTTGGGCGTGGCCGCTGGGCAATCCTGCGGGCGAGCCGCAACCGCTGGAACCCACGGAGGAAGGCTTCGAGCTGCCCGAGGAGCTGCTGAACGCCGGCCACCTCATCGTGGACTTCCGCGAGGATGAGCCGGCCAGCGACTTAGCCGCGCCACAGTACCCGCCGGCTAGCGCCCTCATCATCTTCCAGGACGGCGAAACCGAAAACACCGAAGGTATGTGGCCTACCTACGCGGCCATGCGCCGCCTCGCGCCCAAGGCCAAGGAAACCTTCGAGGGAATCATCAAGGAGATTGAGGCGGATCCGCGCGCCAGCATGGACGCCCTTATGGCCGCAGACTTTGAGCCAGGGCAGCGCATGCGCGCCTTTGTCCGCACCGGCTTGGTCTCCCGCACCTTCCGCCGCGAGGAGCCGGCCACCGAGCCTTCCTCACTCTTGGCCGCGCTTGCCGACGCCGCCCATGACTACGTCGAAGCCCACGGCTCCGCCTCCCTCGCGCGCGTGCCGTCCACCGGCGTCGACGATGTCACCCGCCCCATGCTGCTGATGAGTGCAACGGGCGAGGCACCTACGCCAGCAATGGACAGCGACCAGCTCTGCGATGATGCCCACCGCATCGCCGCACTGCGCGAGTGCTTTGCCAATGACCTTGCGCTCACCCGCCTGGGCACCATTTCTAACCTGCGTAGCACCGCAATGCAGCTGCGGGTGACGCTGCAACAGCTGGGCGTCGATAAGTCCGTCCTGCATACCCTGCTCGCGCTGGACGCCTTTGGCGATGGCAATTCGGAGCTCGGCGATTCCGCCTGGATGCCGTTTATTTCCTATGTCTTTGCCATCACGGCGCGCGGCGTGGCCAATGGCAAGCTGGCGGACCCTGCTTTCGCCGCCACGCTTGACGACGCCCTCCCACAGCTCGCCGAGGCCGTCTCCCTCGCCCCGCAGCTGTTCTACCGCGATATTCTCACCGCGGAGGCGCTCACGCTCAGCTAGGGTGGCAGGCATGCAGGTCATCTCTACCAATGTCGCCGTCCGCCGGCCGGACCCGAGCGGGCGGCATGAGTTCTCGGGCATCGACAAGCAGCCGCAGGACTTTATCGATCTGGCGGCACCCGGACCCCATTACGGCGATGGATCTGGCGTGCGCGGCGATATAATCGGTGACACCCAACATCACGGCGGCAACGATAAGGCCGTCTACGCTTACTCCCGCGAGGAACTGGATTACTGGCAATCTGAACTTTCCCGCCCGCTGACCTCCGGGAGCTTTGGCGAAAATCTCACCACGCAGGGCATCGATCTGTCTGCTCTGCTCATCAATCAGCGCGTGTGCATCGGTACTGCCGTGCTTGAGGTATCCGTGCCCCGCCAACCGTGTGCCACCTTCGCCGGCTGGCTAGGGGAGCGCGGCTGGCTCAAGCGCTGGACCGCGCGTGGCGACTGCGGCACCTACCTGCGCATCATTTCCCCCGGCCGCATTCGCCCCGGCGATGTCATTGAGCTGGATACCCCGCCCAGCCACGGCATCACCATGCGCATGGCCTTTGCCGCCAAGATGGGCGACCGCGCCCTGGCCCGGCGCGTTATCGATGCTGGCTGCCTGCCCACTCGCCAACAGAACTCGCTTCGCACCTAGTTACACAAGCACTTATAGTCCGCCATCAAGGTGCGCATAAGCTTCGCTGCCCACCGCCCCAACCTCTTAAGCGTTCCCATCAATTTCGGCAGTGCTCGAAAGATATCCGCCCGTCCCGCGTCCTCATATCGGGCTCGTCATTGCCCCGCCCTAGGCCTGCAGGCCAGGCACCCGTGGCTTGTACTCGGCGCTATGGGAAGCCGCAGAGGCCCACAGTAGGGACCGGGACCGTTAGTCGACACATCCCTGCACAGCGAGTCTAGACGCATACTCTACTTCCGGAACCGCAGGCCACGTCACGACGTTTAGCTTGCCAAGAGTCCAGCACAGTCTTCTCGCCCGGAGTGCGCGCATAACAAAAACACGCCAGCACTGAGTGCTGGCGTGCTTTACATGCTAAGTGCGAAGTAGGGGAGTGTAACTGTGCTACTCGCCCTTTTCAAAGCTCAGATGGTGCCCCTTCGCCTTAGGGAAACGGCCGTGCACAAAGAAGTAGTAGATAGCGGCGATGACCACGAGGCCCGCGAGAATGAGATACATCGTGTCGAAGCCCGTTGCCGCAACGATGGGGCCCAGGCCGAATGGAGCCAGGCCAATGCCGAGGTCCATGAGCAGGAACATGGTGGAGATGCCCGCGCCCATTTGCGCGGCAGGCACCGAGCGCACGGAGATGGCTTGGCAGGCGGGGCTGAGGGTGCCGAAGCCCAAACCGGTGCAGGCGCCCGCGACCACCAGCATGACGTCATTGGTGGGGAAGCCCATAAGCAGCAGCGCCACGACAAAGGCGGCCAAGCCGAGGTACATCACGGCATTATCACCCTTATGGTCCTGGATGCGCCCCAAGACGAAGCGCATGATGAGCATCGTGACCGCATAGCCAATGAAGAACAGCCCTGCGCCGGTGGCCAGGTCTTCCTTGCGTGCATAGGCGTTGAGGTAGGTAACCACGCCGGAGTAGGCGATGCCGACTAGGAGCATGAATAGACCGATGGGAACCACGTTGGGGTGTACGGCATTGCGCAGCCTAAAGGCCGGCTTTTCGGAGGAAACCTCGGCCGGATAGCGCAGCACCAAGGCCAGGATCAGGGAAACGATATTTGCGCCAAGGGCGACTGCAAATAGCGTAGTGTAGCCGATGTTATTGGCCAAGAACAGGCCGATAGCTGGACCGAACGCGGTTGCCAGGGTAGTGCCCAAGGCGAAGTATCCGGTGCCTTCCGCACGGCGCTCGTGCGGGATAACGGACTGCGCTACCGCCATGAGTGCGGTAGAGGTCAAGGCATAGCCCGCGCCGTGCACCATTCGCACGATAATCAAGACCGCAACATTATACGCAAAAAAGTACGCCACAGCTACAACTGTGACGAAGACCAGTGAAGTCAAGGCCGCCTTCTTGTGGCCCACGCGGTCCACGATCCAGCCGGAGAACACGCGCATGCACGTCGCGCCCAGAACAAAGGCACTGGAGGCGAAACCACCCACGGTATCCGATGCCCCGAAACTCTCTACCGCGTAGAGGGCCATGGTGGTTACGGACAGGTAGAAGACCAAGAACTGACAAAAATTAGCCACCCACGCGAGGACAAACGTAGGCGTAATCAGCGGCGGCTTAGCCGCTGCAGATTCTGTAGACGTCATATACTCACTCCAAATAACAAAAAGAAAATTCCCTCTCCACGCGCTGGCCATAAGGCCACGCATCGCAGATGAAGGAAATAGAAATTAAATTTTACGGAGAGGAACTATACGCCCCGCAGGCTGCAAAGGTTAATTGAAAAGCTTTCCAGGCCCTTACCGACGCCGCCCGTACACGGGCGGCTACCGACAATCGCTACACTTTGAACTGGAAAATGCTACGCACTGGGTAGGTAGCGTTGACTTATTCGCGCTTAAGAAAAGTTCTTGAATCCTAGGCGCCGGCATAAGGATCACGGATACCCAAGTACTGCACCGAGGTATATTCTTCAATACCTTCGGCGCCGCCTTCGCGCCCTAAACCAGAGTGCTTGACGCCACCGAATGGGGCAGCGGCATTGGAGATGACACCGGCATTGAATCCCATCAGCCCAAACTCGAGGCCGTCGGCAACGCGCCAGAGGCGATCGGAATCCTCCGTATATACATAGGAGGCAAGTCCGTACTCCGTATCGTTCGCAATCTCTAGCGCTTCCGATTCATCCTTGAAGGTTAGGATGGGCGCGACCGGTCCAAAAATTTCTTCCTGAGCCACGCGAGTTTCACGTGAAACATTGCTCAGGATAGTGGGCGCATAGAAGTGGCCCGCGCCCTCGCCGCGGGTGCCACCGGTGACAACGGTCGCACCCTTGTCCACCGCATCCTCAACCAGGGCTGCAACATTGTCGAGCGCCTTAGCCTCAATCAGCGGACCACACGTCACGCCTTCGTCCATGCCATTGCCAACGACGAGTTTCTCAAACTCTGTTGCCAGCTTCTGTGTAAACTGCTCTGCCACGGACTCGTGCACCAAGAAGCGATTGGCCGCGGTGCAGGCCTCGCCGATATTGCGCATCTTCGCGCCCATGGCTCCCGCAACCGCTTGGTCAATATCCGCATCCTCGAAAACAATGAACGGTGCATTACCGCCAAGCTCCATAGAGGTGCGCAAGACATTATCCGCGGCACCCTTAAGGAGGGTTTTGCCCACTGGGGTAGAACCGGTGAAGGAGAGCTTGCGCAAGCGGGCGTCGGCAAGCAAGGGCTCCGAAATGGCCGAAGCGGAGCTGCCGGAGACCACATTGAGCACGCCCTGTGGCAGGCCGGCATCGAGCATGGTTTGTGCGAAGTACTGCGTGGTGAGCGGCGTCAGCTTGGCCGGCTTCAGGACCATGGTGCAGCCCGCTGCAACGGCCGGAGCAACCTTTCGGGTGGCCATGGCGAGGGGGAAGTTCCATGGAGTAATCAATAGGCACGGGCCCACGGGCTTGCGGCGGGTAATCATGCGCAAGGTGCCTTCCGGGACAGGGGAGTAGCGGCCATAATCGCGCGTGGCTTCCTCACTAAACCACCGCAAGTATTCCGCACCATAGGTAACCTCACCTTGCGACTCGGCAAAGGGCTTTCCCATCTCAAGAGTCATCAGGGTGGCGAACTCATCGGCGCGCTCGTGTACCAATTCAAAGGCGCGGCGTAGAATATCAGCGCGCTCGCGCGGGGTGGTGCGCACCCACTCATCTTGGGCCACACAGGCAGCGTCGAGGGCAGCCACCGCATCATCAGAATTCGCCGACGACAGCGTGGCGATGGTCGCGCCCGTCGCCGGATTTTCTACGTCAAAGGTCTCACCGGAAGACGCGTCGCGCCACTGTCCGCCTATCAAAAGCTGAGTGGGGACCTTCGCTAGTAGTTCCTTCTGGTCGATGCTCATATTCATCACCTTTCTCCATTGCGTGAATGCACCCCACAGTACCGCGATTCGTTAGCTGGCTTTATTGGTTCTGCGCCAAGCACAAGCGCTTAGGGGGAGAGGGTGAATATTTTTATCGATTACCTGACAGGCTATAGAAATGTAGGTTAGTGTGACCGTTATGAAGAAGATGACTACTGCTTGGTGGTGGCGCGCGTAACCCGCGGGCCTTATTCCACATCCCATTTTTAGGCTCGCATTCTGCGGGCCTTTTGGCGTTTTAGTGCCTCTGCTCGCGGAAGCTTCCTATCCGTTTCCCCGTTCCCCACACCCATCGAAAGGGCACTGCAATGCCATACACCGCCACTCGCGACATCTCCTACGGCAGTGATGCAGCCGCAATCTTTGACGCCCTCGCACAACCGCACGACTCCCTACTTCTCGAAAGCGCGGACATTGAGACAAAGAAGAATCTCAATTGCCTCGCGGTCCTCAGGGCCGCCCTGAAAGTAACATGCCACGGCCAGAGGGTCGAGGTACGCGCTCTCACGGAGGCAGGGGAGTCGCTTCTTCCTTCCCTGGAGGAGCGGTTCCACCATCGCTTAGTTTCACGTGAAACTACCACCGCGGCTTTCGAGTTCTCGCTGTCCACACACCCCGACGAGCGGGAGCGGCTTCTTGCCGAATCTACCGCCGATATTTTGCGGTTCCTGCAATTAGAAGCCAACTATTCCTCTCCACTATTGCCGTTCCTTGGGGGCGGATTCGCCTATGACTACCTCGCTACTTTCGAGGAACTGCCCGAGGTTAAACCGGGGGCCAACACTTACCCGGACTATGAATTCTTGGTAGCCCAAACGGTCCTCGCAGTGGACCACCTGCAAGGGACTGCACACCTAGAAGGCTGGGATATCGACGACAAGCGCCTGCGGGAAGAGTTGGATTCTCTTGCCTCACTGCCGGCCGCCGCTCGTCCCGCGGCGCCCCAAAAGGAAAAGATCCGGGCGGTGGCGGATGTGGATGATACAGGGTTTCGGGCGGACGTCGACAAGCTTAAAAGCAATATTCACGCCGGCGATATCTACCAAGTAGTGCCCGCGCGCGCCTTCACCGTGGACTGCCCCAACGCCCTGGCTGCTTACCGGGCGCTGCGCGAGACCAACCCCTCGCCCTATATGTTCTACGTCCGCGGTGCCGACTATGAGCTCTTTGGCGCCTCGCCAGAATCGAACCTCAAATTCACGCCGGAAGATAGGCAGGTCCAGCTCTATCCCATCGCCGGAACTCGGCCGCGCGGGCTCAACCCGGATGGCAGCATCAACCATGAACTGGATATCCGCAACGAGCTGGACATGCGTACAGACCAAAAAGAGGTTGCGGAACACACGATGCTGGTCGATCTTGCACGCAATGACCTCGCTCGCGTGGCCGTGCCCCGCAGCCGGCAGGTAGCAGAACTCCTGCACGTTGACCGCTACTCGCGGGTCATGCACTTGGTCTCCCGTGTCACGGCGACGCTCCACCCGGACTTCGATGCGCTCGATGCCTACCGTGCGTGCATGAATATGGGGACGCTTACGGGAGCACCCAAACTTCGCGCCACCGAACTGTTGCGCCGCACGGAGGGGAAGCGCCGCGGATCCTATGGCGGGGCGGTGGGGTACCTGCGCGGCGATGGAGCCATGGATAACTGCATCGTCATCCGCTCGGCCTACGTCCAGGACGGAACCGCAGTGGTGCAAGCCGGCGCCGGAGTGGTCAAGGATTCCGTGCCGCAAGCCGAGGCCGATGAAACGGTGCATAAGGCCTACGCCGTACTCCATGCCATCGCCATTGCACACGGAGCCGAGTTGGAGGTACAGCGATGAGCTCGCCGCATATTGTCCTGCTAGATAACCACGATTCTTTTGTCTACAACCTCGTCGATGCCCTTGCTGGGTTCGATACCACCGTGTTTCGCAATACCGTAGCGGTGCACGACGTGCTGCGCGCACAACCCGACATTATTGTGCTTTCCCCGGGCCCCGGTCATCCACGGGACGCCGGCTGCATGATGAAACTTATCGACGCCACCCTAGGCACCACCCCGATCCTTGGCGTATGCCTCGGCTTCCAAGCACTACTCGAGCACCACGGCGGTTCGGTCGAACCGTGCGGCCCCGTGCACGGGAAGTCCATCCCGATGACCCTGACCGAGGCCGGCGTTATGCACCCCGTCTTTCAGGGCCTTGCCACCGATACTGAGCCGGACCAACCGGGTCACCTTGGTACGCAAGTTCCGGTGGCGCGCTATCACTCGCTTGGATGTACGGACCTCCCTCGGGGGATGCGTTGTCTCGCGCGTACGTCCACGGACATCGGAGAGGTAGCCATGGCGGCCGAAACGGACGACGGTAGGGCCCTCGGCGTGCAGTTCCACCCTGAGTCCATCCTCACTCCCCGCGGACCCCTCATGCTTGATCGTTGCATTAGTCAACTATGTATGCACACCACTATGGATATGGAGCACTAAAAATGAATCACGCACCCCTGCGTACCTTGCAAGCCTTCCTGAATAACTCTCAGCCCACCATGGAAGAAGCCATGGAGGTATTTACCCCCTTGGCTGTGGGCGACTACGACGATATTCATATCGCGGCGCTGCTTACCCATATTCGCACCCGCGGCGAGACCTTCGCAGACATTGCCGGCGCGGCCAAAGCTTTCTTGAAAGTGGGCTATCCATTCCCCATCACTGGAAAAGGACTCATGGATTCGGCCGGCACTGGTGGCGATGGCGCGAATACTATCAATATCACTACGGGCGCCTCCCTCATTGCCGCCGCCGGGGGAGTGAGGATGATCAAGCATGGCAACCGCTCGGTCTCTTCTAAGTCCGGATCGGCCGATGTCCTCGAAGCCCTGAATATCCCACTGGACCTAGACGCTGCCCGAGCAGTGCGCCAATTTAAAGCTTCCAACTTCACGTTCCTATTCGCCCCGGCCTACAACCCAGCGGTCGCCCACGTACAACCGGTGCGCAAGGCGCTAGGTATCCCCACCATCTTCAATACACTAGGTCCCCTCCTGTCCCCAGGACGCCCGTCACTGCAAATCATGGGCATCGCAAACCCAGCCCAAGGCCAACTCATCGCGGAAGTCTTTCGAGAGCTCGGCCGAGAGCGCGCCTTGGTCGTCCATGGTGCTGGAACGGATGAGATCGCTACCCACGGCACGACACAGGTCTGGGAGCTCAAGGACGGCGAGATTGCCTCTTACGAGCTCACTCCGGAAGACCTCGGCATCAAGCGCCGCGAGCTGACGGACCTTGCAGGCGGCGACGGCGCCGCGAATGCCCAAGCCCTCCGTGCGGTTTTTGCCGGCCGTGGCGAGCCCGCCCATTGTGACGCCATTGCCGCCACCGCCGGCGCGATATTTTACCTCAACGGGACCACGGAGACTATCGCAGCGGGAGTCACTCACGCCAAGGAACTGATCGGCAGCGGCACTGTTGAACAGTGGCTCACCCTTCACGAGAGCGCCAACTATGCAATAGGGGAGGAGAGTTAATGTCAGAGAATACTTTACCCACGGTGCTCGAGGAGATCGTCACCCAGCGCCGCACTCACCTGCCTGCACTCCGGGAGCGCCTGTCCCACGTGGACCTGGCTAGCGTGCCACGCTCGGAGCGTTCGCTTGCCGACGCCCTCCGTGGCACCAACCGCTTCATCATGGAGTGCAAGTCTGCCTCGCCGTCCCTTGGCAAAATTCGCGAGGACTATCGCCCGGGCGATATTGCCCGGATCTACTCTCGCTATGCCTCCGCCATCTCGGTGTTGTGCGAGCCCGATCGTTTTGGCGGCGACTACGACCACTTGCAGACCGTCGCGCTATCCACCCATGTGCCGGTGCTGTGCAAGGACTTTATTGTCGATCCCATCCAGGTATATGCCGCGCGCTATTACGGCGCCGATGCCATCTTGCTCATGATGTCTATCGTGGACGATGACACCTACGGTGAGCTCAAAGCACTGGCGGACGAACTCTGCCTAGACGTCTTGACTGAAGCCATCACCGAGGACGAAGTGGATCGCGCAGTGAAATTTGGCGTCGATATCATCGGCATTAACAACCGCAACCTCCACGATCTCAGCATCGACCTGGGCCGCACCGAACGCCTAGCCCGCCATGTTCCAGACGGAAAGGTGATCGTTTCCGAATCTGGAATCCGCGATAATGCCACCGTCCGCCGGTTAGGAGCCCACGCACATGCCTTCCTTGTAGGCTCACAGCTCACCTCCCAGGAGGACATCGATCGAGCGGCGCGTGACCTCGTCTATGGTGCCAATAAAGTATGCGGCCTTACCACCGCCTCCTCCGCACAAGCAGCCCGTGCTGCTGGAGCCCGATACGGGGGACTCATCTTCGCGCCGGATTCGCCCCGCAGTGTTTCACGTGAAACCGCACAAAGCATTATCTACGCGGAACCAGAGTTGGAGTACGTAGCCGTGACGCGCTCTACGGATATGGAGACCCTAGGAAGCCTAGCCAAGATCCCCGGCCTCAAAGTTCTTCAGCTTCACGCCCCATTCCAAGGCAGTAGGGAAGCAGAGCTGGAATTCCTTCACGGTGTTCGCGGCGGCGCTAACGGTCTTCACCTTTGGCGGGCCATCGACATGAATAACCCTGACTTCGCTTCCTTGACGCCGGACCTAGTACCAGAAGTAGAGGCCCTCGTCCTCGACTCCGGCAGTGGCGGGACAGGAACCACTTTTGAATGGCAGACGATTCCCCCTGAAGTGAAGGAAAAATCCCTCCTCGCCGGAGGACTCCGGCTAGACAACCTCGAAGAGGCACTGTCAATCGGCACGATGGGACTCGACCTCAATTCGGGTCTGGAATATACACCTGGAGGCAAGGACTCCTCGTTAATCGCCCAAGCTTTTGACACCATCCAGAACTACACACACCCATAGAAGGAAAAATACGATGACAGTTTCACGTGAAACGCTACTACCGGCATACTTCGGCGAATTCGGCGGACAGTTCGTCCCCGAATCCCTCATCCCAGCACTCGACCAACTTGAGAAGGCTTTTGTCGAAGCACAAAACGACCCGGCCTTTCGCAAAGAGCTAAGCACGCTATTGCGTGACTATCTCGGCCGTCCCACACCAATTACAGAGGCGAGGAACCTCGGGGGCAAGGCGCGCATCTTCCTCAAGCGTGAGGACCTCGTACACGGTGGAGCACACAAGACGAACCAAGTTCTCGGACAGGCACTGCTAGCAAAGCGGATGGGGAAGACACGCATTATCGCGGAGACCGGAGCGGGCCAGCACGGCACCGCTACTGCACTTGCTTGCGCGCTACTGGATCTCGAGTGTGTGGTCTACATGGGCGCGAAAGATGTGGCCCGACAGCAGCCAAATGTATTCCGTATGGAACTGATGGGCGCGAAGGTCGTCGCCGTCGACACCGGATCCGGAACTCTTAAGGACGCGGTGAATGAAGCCCTCCGTGATTGGACCGCCACTTTCCATGAATCCCACTATCTCCTCGGTACCGCGGCCGGACCCCATCCATTCCCAACCATCGTCCGAGAGTTTCACAAGGTCATCTCTGAAGAGGCTAAGGCCCAGATGCTTGAGCGCACCGGTGGGCTACCGGATGTAGTAGTGGCTTGCGTCGGCGGCGGTTCTAATGCAATCGGTATGTTCGCAGATTTTATTGAAGAAGAGGAAGTCGAACTCGTCGGCGCCGAACCTGGCGGCGAAGGCCTACACTCCGGCAAGCACGGTGCCACCATCAACAACGGTACGGTTGGCATCCTCCACGGCGCGCGCAGCTACCTCATGCGCAACGCGGACGGCCAAGTGGAAGAATCCTATTCGATTTCCGCCGGACTCGACTACCCAAGCGTAGGACCACAGCACGCGCACTTACACGCCAGTGGCCGCGCGCACTATGTCGGCATAACTGACGCCGAAGCACTCAAAGCATTCCAGCTTCTTTCCACTAAGGAAGGCATCATTCCGGCCCTCGAATCCTCTCACGCGTTGGCCTACGCCTTGAAGCGTAAGGACGAGGACATCACCATCTTGGTCTCCCTTTCCGGCCGCGGCGATAAGGACATCGACTACGTCCGCCACACCCTTGAGAACCACCCAGAGTTTAAGCTCCAGGAGAAGAACTAATGAGCACCCGATACGAAGACCTATTCCACTCACTACACAACAGGGGAGAGGGCGCTTTCGTCCCATTCCTCATGTTGGGCGATCCCACACCGGAGCACACGCTGGCCATCATGCGAACCGTCGTCGCGGCCGGAGCCGATGCATTGGAGCTAGGAGTTCCATTTTCTGACCCAGTGGCCGACGGCCCCACCATTCAGGCCTCCCACCTTCGCGCGCTCGACGGCGGCGCCACCGTAGATTCCGCCTTAGAACAGGTGCGAACAATCCGCGCGGAGTTTCCCGAGCTTCCCATCGGCATGCTCATCTACGGCAATGTGGCCTTCACTCGGGGTTTCGACCGCTTCTACGCCGAGTTTGCAGAAGCGGGCGCGGACAGCATCTTGCTTCCCGACGTCCCCGTGCGCGAAGGCGCTCCCTTCATCGCCGCAGCAGAAAAAGCCGGTATTGATCCAATATTTATCGCCCCGGCCCGCGCGACTGCGCACACCCTCGAGGGCGTCGCTCAAAGCTCACGCGGCTATATCTACGCAGTATCACGAGATGGAGTCACGGGTGCCGAAAAGGAATCTGAGACTATTGGGCTCGAAGATGTCGTCGCCAACATCAATAGATTCGACGGGCCTCCAGTACTGTTAGGATTCGGCATTTCCGAGCCGCAACACGTGCGCGATGCCGTGACCGCTGGGGCAGCGGGCGCCATTACAGGCTCCGCAATCACCAAGATAATTGATCGCCACGTTTCACGTGAAACAGACGCGAAAGGCAGGCCAGTGGAAGGAACTCCAGGCCGCATCTCCGATGAGAAAGCATTGCATAAAGAACTCGCCGCGTATGTAGCTCGTATGAAGGCAGCGACTCAAAAGTAGTCCTGAAGACGCGAAGGACCCCTTCTCAGCTATCGGCAGCTGAGAAGGGGTCCGAGTTAAGAAAGCCTCTAAGCGGTTGCTTCTGCAGGTTCCTCTTCAGTAGGGCCCTTTTTGTCGCCTGCGAACTTGTCCACGATCATCGCAATGGCGCCGTCGCCAGTAACGTTGGCGGCAGTGCCAACCGAATCGATTGCAATATAGGCCGCGATCATCAGTGCCACCATGCCATCGTCAAAGCCCATCATGTCCGCCAGTAGTCCAGCTGCGACCATGACCGCACCGCCAGGCACACCTGGTGCGGCAATCATCATGATCCCCAACAGGAAGATGAAACCAAGCCCGGTGCTCGTACTAATATCCAGATTCGCCATGTATACAATCGCAAAGGCATAGAGCGTCAGCTTAATCATAGAACCAGAGAGATGAATGGTCGCGCACAGCGGGATAACGAAGCTTGCCACCGGCTTCGAAATGCCATTCTTCAAGGTGGACTCCATAGACACCGGGATGGTGGCGGCAGAAGAGGAGGTTCCCAGTGCGGTGAAATATGCCGGCAACATATTGCGCAGTGCTTTGAAAGGATTCTTGCCGGTAATTGCACCAGCGATAATGTACTGGAGCACCAGGTAAACCAGAGTCATGACAACTGCCAGAACGAGGACCTTGGCGAAGGCCGAGAGCACTGAGCCCAAATTGCCATTCATGCCCAAGCCCAAAAACATGCCGAAGATATAGAAGGGCAGAATTGGCACTACAAAGCCCCAAATGACCTTGACTACTACGCTCTCCAATTCCCTTGTGACCGCATACAAGGTATCGGACTTCACTGTAGTCATCGCTACACCGATGCAGAATGACAACAGCAGGGCCGTCATGACCTCAAAAGGCGGCGCCATTTCCACCTCGAAGTACGGGGTGAGTGCGCCCTCATCGATATCGGAGACATCTGTAATCAGATCCTGACCACTGAGCATGGTGGGGTAGAGCCAGTGCGCAAGTACGTAGGCAAGAAGACCCGCAACAATCGTTGAGCCGTAGGCAATGCCTGCAGTAACACCCAACCATTTTCCGGCTCCCCGCCCCAGAGCAGCAATCGACGGGGCGATAAGCGCGAAGATGAGGACCGGAATAAAGAAATTGAGGAAGTTACTAAAGAGTCCATTGAAGGTGGCGAATACGCGGCCAAACCATTCTGGCGCGAATTGGCTCACCACCACGCCAAGGATGATGGCGACGATGATGCGGAACAATAAAGATTCCGAGAGTTTCTTGAGATTCATGTACTTACAATCAAATCGGGTGTTTCGCCCCTTGGTAAACAATTTCAAGGTGAAACAGCGCGGTACAGAGGCAACGGTCGATTCAATATCTATCGATTGACCTTAAATGCATACTACCCGACCGGAGGCATATTCAGAATACTTACCCCAGCCACGATTTTTATCTTGGCGCTACAAGGTTAAACTAAGTACATGATCGCTGTGGGAATCATCTTTTTAATCCTCGCCGTCTTTCTTATCGTCGTGGGAGCCTTGGCCTCAACCAAGCGCCTACCTGGAAATAGCTATATCGGCTTGCGCCTACAGGAAATTCGCAAGTCTCGTGAAGCATGGGACAATGCCCATCGCGTCGCCGGACCATTCTGGATCCTTAGCGGTGTCTGTCTAGTTTTTGGCGGCATCGTCGCGCTTCGTGCTCAAGGCTGGATGTGGCTCATCCCGATTCTTACTTTTGTGGCCGCTGTTCTAGCCCTCTCCATCGGTTCTAACCTCGGCTCACGTGCCGCGTTCCTCTACGAACAAGCACACGCTGATGAGGAGGGTTGCGGAGAATCCTGTAATTGTGGTTCCGACGGTTGCGGTGGGGAAGAGGCCCCCGCAGCATCCGCCCCCCAGGTTGATGTCGACGCGCTCCGTCACGCCGCTCGCGAATCCGACAGGTAGCCACGCACTGCTGCGCAACCAACCCCTTCTGGAGAAAGATTCATCTTCCGTCCAGAAGGGGAATTTTTGTAGCTATGGTATTCGTGTCGAACTATCTCCGAGCACTTCGTGTTAGTCACAGTGACCTTATTATGAAGGACTGATGCTTATCACTTTTTAGTAACTGTCGATATTTAAATCTAAACTATAATCTGGAATTAACCCATACTTGACTACTTCTATAGTTGATATACCGCATCTTTGCGATTCCTGCGAGAGAGGATAGAGGTTACGTAAAACTGCCATGGAGCCCTGGAAGGCAAGAACGCAACCAGCCTTTTGAAGGGCAGAATATAGTGCATGAAGAAAAGTACCGCCCTGGCGGCCATCGCCGCTTCAACTTTTGCGATCGGCGCTTACACTGAACAAGACCACAAAGTAACGACGCCCGTAGCAGAAGCACACGAACAGCAATCTGCCCACAGCATCGTTGATGATTTAGGAATCGAGTCCGGAACCTATGAACTTATCGCTACCTCCGATGGCTCTCCGGAGACGTGGGAGGGGCTCCTAGCTGACTAAGTGCAGAGTTTCACGTGAAACTATAATTTCAACCGGACAAACGGGAACGGCACAATACGTAAGACCGACAAGCTAGAGTAGAGGCATGATTAAGTGCTCCCGTCGAATGTTCTTGCTTGGAACCGCCACCACATTTGCAGGCGCCTACGCCGCGGCCTGTGGCTCCTCTCCGTCCGCAGAAATTGCCGCGACCGAGATTCCGATTGGCTGCGCTAAGATTGTCGATGGCGTGATCTTCACCCAGCCCAAGGCTGGCGAGTTTAAAGCCTACTCCCAAACCTGCCCCCACCAGCGCAATCCAATCACCGAGATCGATGGCATGACGGCAACCTGCACGGCACACAACACCTCCTACAATCTCAGCGATGGAAGCGTAATCTCCGGCCCGGGGCGCGATCCATTGGAAGAATACGAAGTTAAACAAGACGGCTCTAACGTCACTACAGCCTAAAGTGCATTTCCCGTGTGGTTTCACGTGAAACTACGCGGGTTGTGTATTCTTGGCCCGAGTATCTGCAGCATATGAAGACGAATCGGGTTTAAACTCTTAGCATGCTGCAGCGTTTGAAAAAGCCCGACCCGCTTATCGTCCTCATTATCCTGGCGGTCATCATTGCGATCATTGCACCAGCCCGCGGGAGCTTTGCCGACATATTCGGCCAATTAACAAACGTGGCCATCGCGCTACTCTTCTTCTTGTATGGCGCGAGGCTTTCCACTCAAGAAGCCCTCAACGGACTCAAGCATTGGCGGCTACACCTCACAATTCTCGCTTTCACCTTTGTGGTTTACCCGCTTATAGGCATAGCTCTGCGCCCACTCACCGCTGTCATATCGCACGACATGTACCTGGGCATCTTATTCCTCACGCTGGTTCCATCCACGGTGCAATCTTCGGTTGCCTTCACCTCAATCGCGAAAGGAAACGTGGCGGGCGCAATCGTATCGGCTTCTGCCTCAAACTTGGTGGGAGTAATCATCACTCCATTGCTCGTCATGTTCCTCATGGGAACTGGGGGAGGAGTTCACATCGATACGTCAGTATTCGGCGAAATCGCCCTTCTATTGTTGGCGCCATTTGTTTTAGGTCAGCTTACTCGGCGCTGGGTGGGGAAGGTTGCGCAAAGCAAGGCCACTAAGGTCGTGGACCGCGGCTCAATTGCGATGGTGGTGTATTCCGCTTTTTCCAAGGGCGTTGTGGACGGAATTTGGTCCTCTATTTCTCTGTGGGACCTGGCGTTCCTAGTTGTCTTCGCCGCGATCTTCGTCGCTTTCATGCTGTGGCTCACCAGAAAGGCAAGCCAAAAGATGGGATTCAACCGCGCCGATACCATCGCAATCGAGTTCTGCGGATCGAAAAAGTCATTAGCCACGGGGCTACCCATGGCCTCGGTCATCTTTGCTTCTGGCGGCGCATCCCTTGGGCTACTAATCCTCCCGTTGATGATTTACCACCAGGTTCAGCTGATGATGTGCTCATGGCTAGCGGCCCGCTACGCGCAGCACCCCGACACGTAACTACACTTAAGTGCCATGACGAATTACCTTTACGTACGAACCGAACTGAATGTGCCCGGAGTGGGCTCAGCAATTCACATGGCGGAAATGGAAGAGCGCGATGCCCGCAGCTGCCGCATGGTGCGCATGATTGCGCTGGATCCCTCGGATGCCATCGTCGGGGTAGCAACACCAACTAGTTCCACGGGAAACGTAGATCAACCGCAAGAGGTTGTCCCTCACCCGGATACCTATGATGATTTTCCGGATATTAGCGCACAGTACGTGGACCAGTCTCGGTTCGACGCCCTGTGGTCCGAAGCCGCCGCCAAGTTCGGCCTATAAGAATCGCAAGGGCTAAAAGACTACGTTGACGAGGAGCATGTAGAAGGCGGTCCCGCCGAAGATGGACAGCGCTGACTCGCGCTTCCACAGGTGGAGTAAAAAGGTAACGAGCACGCCGAGTAAAGCCGCCCAAATACCACCGGGGGCGCCAGCCTGCCCGTGGACGGTATAGACCACCAAGATGGTCATCACACCCACAGGCATCATCATGCCGAGCAAGGAAAAGAACTGACTATCCTTCATCCATTTCACAAAGGAGAAAGGAAGTTGGCGAAGTACAACGGTAATGAGGCCGACGGGAACTAGGACGGTCGCGATGGAAGCAAGGGTGACTCCAGCAGGCATTAGCACTCCTCCCGGAATCCCTTAAGGTCGCCTCGCCTACGCAAGCTGAAAGCGGCATCGACGCGTGGGGATAGATACCGAATAATGAGCAGGATGAAGTAGACGCTGAGAGCCACCATGAGGAGTTGTCCAGGAGCGAAGGCGGCTGCGAGGATTCCTACCATCGCCGCGCTCAAAGGCAAAGAGAAGTCCTGATTATTGCGGAAGGAATCCATCGCCAGCACGACGAAGAGCGCCACTAGGGCGAATTCCATGCCCTGCACGGTAGAGGGAATCACCTGGCCGGCGAGAGCACCGACAATGCCACTACCTACCCACAGGGCCTGACAAAAAATTTGGATGGTGAGGATCCGGGCCCCGGTCGGACGATCATCGGTGGGGAGGGAGGAGACGATGGCATAGGTTTCGTCGGTAAGCGCGTAGGTGGAATAAGCCCTGCCCAGGCGCGAGTGAATGCGGTGGCGAGGAAAAGTGAGACCATAGAAAATATGCCGGAAGTTCACCATGAAACCGGTGACTAGGGAAGCCACGGCGGTGGCGCCGCCGGTGACCATGGAAATGGCGAGGAACTCCATCGAGCCGGCGTAGATGACGGTGGAGAAAATAGGCGTCCACCACCAACTGAAGCCGGATTGGACCATGAGCAGGCCGAAGGCTAGGCCAAGGGGAATGAGGCCGATGGCGGCGGCCCAGGTATCCCGCACACCTTGTGCAATATCCTCACGCATGCGGGCTAGTGTAGCCCACTGCCTGCAGAGCGATAGGAATTAATTGTCTTCCACGTTAACAGGATAGGTGGAGTACAAGGGCAATGGCATGGGTTGACGCTTCATAACATCGGACCAGAGGTCGACCGGGCCCGGCGTAATAACGTCTTGGGCGAGGGCAGGGGAGACGAACCATTCGCCGGCCTCGATTTCCTCCTCGAGCTGGCCTGGGCCCCACTCGGCGTAGCCGGCAAACATGCGCATGCCCGAGACTAAGGGCTCTATCTCTTCTGGGTCGGCACGCAGGTCCACATGCGCGAGGCGCGGGGCGAGGCGGGTGAGTCGGTCATGCTTGTCCGGATCGACGCCCTGGTTGGTCTGCGCGAGCCCTACGACGGATTGCTGATTGAGCGGGCCACCAATATACAGCGCCTGCGGCTTGGCCACGACGGGAAGCCATTCCGGCAGCACATTGAAAATCGCCACCTCGGAGCGCTTGGTCAGATCCACGCCGAAGGTCATCATGTCATTGTGCTCAATGACGAGAATGACGGAACGGGCGAATTCCGGCGAAAGCATGCCCGGAGCGGAGATGAGCAGCTGGCCGGGGGCGGGGTCATTGCGCTCGAGGGCGTTGAATAATCTATCGGCAAACATCACTGTTTAGAATCCCACCACTCGCGCAACTTCGCAATCGCTTCCTCGCGCTCGAGGGGACCATGCTCTAGGCGCAGTTCCTTAAGATAGGACCACGCCTGGCCCACCTCAGGGCCGGGCTTAAGGCCGAGGATTTCCATGATCTCGTTGCCGTCGAGGTCTGGACGCACGCGGGCCAGGTCTTCCTTGCGGCCGATCTCTTCGATACGCTCCTCGAGCTGATCGTAGGTGCGCTGGAGGCGACGGGCCTTCTTGGCATTGCGGGTGGTGCAATCGGCGCGCACCAGCTTATGCAATCGGGGAAGGAGATCGCCGGCGTCAGTGACATAGCGGCGCACGGCGGAATCAGTCCACTGATTTTCCCCAAACCCGTGGAAGCGCATGTGTAGGTAAACCAGCTGGCCGATGGACTCCGTGGTGGCCTTCGGGTACTTCAACTTGCGCAGGCGCTTGCGGGCGAGCTTGGCGCCCACCACCTCGTGGTGGTGGAAGGAGACCTTGCCATCGGTGTTATCAAAGGTATCCGGCTTGCCAATATCGTGCAGCAGCGCCGCCCAGCGCAGGACAAGATCAGGCCCATCTTCCTCTTGATCCATGGCCTGGCTCAGCACCTTGAGCGAGTGCGCATAGACGTCCTTGTGCTGCGCGTGTTCGTCCGCGGTCATGCGTAGCGCGGGGATCTCCGGGAAGATATAATCCGCGATTCCCGTAGATACCAGAAGATCAATGCCATCCCACGGGGCCGTGCCGCAGATGAGCTTATCCAGCTCCACCTGCACGCGCTCGACGGTGATGCGCTGGATCTCGCCAGCCATATCCCGCATGGCCTCCACAACACGATCGGCCACGCGGAATTCCAACTGGGAGGCGAAACGAGCCGCACGCAGTATGCGGAGCGGATCATCGTGGAAGGAGATCTCCGGCTTATCCGGGGTATCGAGCACCCGGTCAGCCACGTCTTGGAGGCCGTGGAGGGGATCGTGGAACTTAAAGGAGGCGTCGGCAAGCAGCTCAATGGCCATCGCATTGACCTTGAAGTCGCGCCGCACTAGATCGCCTTCCAAAGTGTCGCCGTAAACCACCTCAGGATTGCGGGACTGGCCATCATAAGAATCGGAGCGGAAGGTAGTGATCTCAATCTGCTGGCCCTTGTAGGCCGCGGAGACGGTACCGAAGTCTATGCCGGTATCCCACACGGTTTCGGCCCACTCATCGAGAATCTCCTTGACCACCTCAGGACGGGCCGGGGTAGTAAAGTCCAGGTCATTTCCCAAGCGACCCAAAAGCGCATCGCGCACAGAGCCGCCCACGAGGTAAAGCGAGTAACCGCGCGCGGCAAATTTCTCCACCAGTCCGCCCAGCAGGCTACTGAGGGAGGAGACGGTGGATTCCGCGCGGGCAAGAACGCCGATTAGCTGAGTGTCCTGAAAATTCACGGGTGAGAGTCTACTACGATTGGCAGGGATGACTAACCAAGAACAGGGCCCCTCCAAGGGAGGCGGCCGCAACCGCAACCGGTCCCGGCGCAGGCGGCGCCGCCGGCCGGATAATCGCGCGCGCCGCACCACTCAGCAGCGCAAGCCCTACCGCGGTGGCAATGGCCAATCCACGGCCATGGAAACCCGCGATGAAACCTCCGCGGGCGGCCTCGTTGTCTCCGGCTTGGCGGAGTGCGTCGATGCCAATGGCAACGTCGACCTTTCCCGGCTCTATGTGGCGCTCATCGGCCGCCTCGACCGCCGCGGGCGCCTGCTGTGGTCCATGCCCAAGGGCCACGTGGAAAATGGCGAGGCCAAGGAGGTCACCGCTGAACGCGAGGTATGGGAAGAAACCGGCATTTCTGGTGAGGTTTTTGCGGACCTCGGCATGATTGATTACTGGTTCGTCTCTGATGGGGTGCGCATCCATAAGACCGTGCACCACCACTTGCTGCGTTTTGTAGACGGCATTATGAACGATGAGGATCCAGAGGTCACTGAGGTCTCGTGGATCCCCGTCTCTGAACTCATCGAGCACTTGGCCTACGCCGATGAGCGCAAGCTGGCGCGCATCGCGCATGATCTCCTTCCCGATCTCGCACGAAAGGAAGCTGCGGCGGGGAAAGTGACCCCACGGTAATGCGTCAGCGCCTAAAGTCTTGGGCCGTCGTGGGCGGCTGCATGGCGGTAGCGGGGTGGGGCGTGTGCCTGCCGCTACCAGAGGCCGCCGCGCAGATGGACTCGGCCGCCGAAAAGCAGCAGGATATCCAGGCATGGTTGGGCGCGCGTGGGCCGGAGCGGGCCACTCTTGATCTCCTTGCGGCCGAGCCCTTTACCGTGGGCAAGGACCTGAAACTGACCTTCCGGCTGCACAATCCTACCGATGAAGCCATGGAGGATCTCCAGCTCACGAGCCGCCGCGGCGATGCCGTGGAGGATACCGCGCAGGCCCGCACACAGCTGGCCACCGGCGAATTCCCGTATTACGGTCCCAGCACCGCCACCGCGCCCCTGCAGCCGGGCGAATCCCGCGAGGTTACCTTCCAGGTTCCCACCTCCTTGCACGGCGAGCAGACCTTGGCGATTGAGGAGCCCGGAGCCTATCCACTGCTTTTTACCCTCACCGGCACCGTCGGCGGTGAAGCAGTCAGCTTTGCAGAAGAGCGCCTGGTAGGCCAGGTGGAGGGGAAGGAGCAGGCGCTTGGCGATGCCCCCTCGGACTCCAAACCCCACGATCTCAGCGTGGTTTATCCCATCAGCGCCGATATCGACTCGATACCAGGCGGCGCTGGGGGAGAGGAGCTTATCCTCTCCTCTGATGAGTTAGCAGATGAACTGGCTGAGGGCGGCCGGCTCGATCGCTTGGTCAGCACGTACGCCGACCACGACCTGCGCGGGGCAGGCTGCGTAGCCATCGATCCCGCCCTCTTGGATACGGTCAACCGCATGGCGGAGGGCTATAAGGTGGGCTCTGCCCGCCCAGCTCAAGCCGAGCGCCCTAAGCGCCTGCGCGATTCGTGGTTCACTAACGAGGACGATGTGCACCTCGAACCCGGCTCAGGGAAAGAGGATGCCGCCCGCTGGCTCAAGCGCCTGCGCGAGCTCGATTGCTTTATGTCTATGCCGTGGGCGAACGCCAATGCTTCCTCCGTGGCCAAAGCGAATAATCCCTTCCTTACCTACGAAGGACTGCAACGCGGCAATCACACCATCGAGCGAATTCTCGGTGCCAAGCCGGCCACCACCGTGCTCGCGGTCGGCTCCGGCTATGTGGATCAGCAGCTGCCCCTGCCCGCATTGGTGGCGGATAATACTTCGTGGCCCGGCCGCGCCGTGACTTTCGACGCCTCCCTGGGCGCCCTCCTCGCCCAAACCGGCTCCAAACCACAGACGGTGGGCTATTCCAACCCAGAGCTGCGCTACGATTACTCGCTCGACTCCGATCTTTCTCGTGCCATCACCGGCGGCGCCGCACTGAGCTTGGCCGCGAGCGATGACACCGTGGCACGCTTGCCCAATTACTTGGATCCCAGCGCGGCCGAGTACGCACTCGACTCTGCCGAGGCACTCATCGCTTCCGGTAAGTCCCATCCGCGCACCGTCGGCAGCCTGAAGCAGGAGACCGCGGAGCCCGGTTCACTGCCCGGCAGCCCCTTTAGCGATCCCGCCGCCTTTGCCGAATCCGATATCGTCCGCGTGGAGCAGCAGGCCCGCTACACCGACGAGCTGATGAATATCATGGTCGATGATCCCGATATCGCGCTCACTCGCTATGAATTCGTCCTGCCTTTGCGCCGAGATCTGCTCGCCGCCCTCTCGCTGACCAACCGCGATAGCTTGGGAAGCAATGCAGAGGCGCAGCGCCGGTTCACTCATACGATGGATGTACATTCCGATACGCTGCGGGACCTGCGTTCTTCTGTGGCGCTTATCCCACCGGGCAATGTCTATACCCGCGTATCCGAGTCATCGCCGCTGCTCATCGTGGCAGAAAATGGCCTGCCACTCCCGGTGGAGGCCAAGCTGCAATACGACGCCCCCGATGGCGCGCGCCTCAACACACCCAAGAGTGTCCGTATTCCGGCCAAGGGCTCTATTACTGTATCCATGACCGCCGATATGCCTAAGGACGCCGATCGCACGGACATTGGCCTGTGGCTTGCTACCCCAGAAAAGCAAACCATCTCCGAGCCCATCAATATCGCTGTGCAAACGCGTGCCGGTATCGTAAGCGTGTATGGCGTCGGCATAGCCGGCGCCCTTGCGCTGGTCTTAGCCACGCTCTTCCGGCTAGGCCGCCATCGGCGCAAAAAATCACAAAGGCTTAAAAAGTAAGTTGAAGTTGTATCCTCTATGACTGATAAGACTGGCCGCGAGGCCGAACACGTGGAGAAGTCACCTGCGGGTGCAGTTGACCCGAAGGATGCCGCCGTGCCGGCAGAGCACCCCGCCCCGGCGGGTGCCCGCGGCCGCATCGTCCAGGCCTCTCCTCCCGCTCCGGTACCAGAAAAGCGCCCCACCCCAGCGGTGAAGGACACCGCCGTTCCTCCTGAGGAGGATAAGTCCGCGCTCACTGGACGCAACGCGGACAACGAATCATCCAATCAGGATGTCATCCGCGCAACAGGCACGATGGCCATCGCGACGCTACTATCCCGCATCACTGGCTTCTTGCGCCAGATGCTCATCGGCGCCACGCTCGGCGCCACGGTGGGCACCGCATTTAGTAGCGCCAACCAGATCCCCAACCTCGTCACCGAGATCGTTTTGGGTGCGGTGCTGACCTCTCTGGTTGTGCCCGTCCTCGTGCGCGCCGAAAAAGAAGACACGGACCGCGGCGAGACCTTTGTCCGGCGGCTATTTACCCTGGCCTTTTCCATCCTGGGCATAGTCACCATCGCCTCCGTGGTGCTCGCACCCTTCTTAACTAGAATGATGCTGCCGGAAGATTCCAAGGCCAATGCCGTGCAGGCAACTTCCTTGGCCTTCTTGCTGCTGCCGCAGATTCTTTTCTACGGCCTCTTCGCCCTCTTCCAGGCCGTCCTCAATACCAAGAATATCTTTGGTCCGGGCGCTTGGGCTCCGGTGATCAATAACTTCATCTCCATTGGCGTGCTGCTGGCTTATCGCTTCCTGCCCGGCCAACTAGACCCGCATGATCCCACGCCGGTCGCCGATCCCCACGTCATGCTCTTGGGTTTGGGCACCACCACAGCGGTGATGGTGCAGTGCCTCATCCTATTGCCGTATCTGAAAAAGGCCGGCATTAACCTGCGCCCCAAGTGGGGCTTGGATGCGCGCATCAAGCAATTCGGCGGCATGGCTTTGGCCATCATTACTTATGTGGCCATCTCCCAGCTGGGCTACGTGGTCACCTCCCGCGTGGCCGCCTATGCGGATGCCGGCGCCCCGCTGGTCTATCAGAATGCTTGGCTCATGCTGCAGGTGCCTTATGGCGTTATCGGTGTCACGCTCCTGACGGCGATTATGCCGCGCCTGTCCCGCAACGCCGCCGACGGCGATGTTGATGCCGTGGTCCGCGATCTCACCCTGGGCTCCAAGCTGACCTTCATCGCGCTTATCCCCATCGTCATCTTCATGACCGGCTTCGGTGTACCTATCGCCCGCGCCCTCTTCCAGTACGGCGCCTACGGCGCCGACAGCGCCGAGCAACTCGGCCTGACCATCAGCTTCTCCGCCTTCACACTCATCCCGTATGCCTTGGTGCTCCTGCACCTGCGCGTGTTCTATGCCCGCGAGGAAGCCTGGACGCCTACCTTCATCATCGCCGGCATCACGCTGACCAAGATCGTCCTCACGCTCTTGGCACCATTGATGACGTCCAACCCGGACCGCGTGGTGATTCTGCTCGGTACGGCCAATGGCTTTGGCTTCGTCTCCGGTGCGGTCATTGGCGGCTTCCTGCTCAAGCGCAAGCTCGGCAGCCTCGGCGGCAAAGCCGTCACCCAAACCGTGCTGTGGGCTTCCGGTGCCGGCCTAGTGGGCTTGGTCGTCTCCTGGGTGCTGTACTGGGTCGTGAATCTCCTCCTTCCGGAGAATTTGCCGTCCATCGTCTCGCTGATCAAGGTCGCGGTGCTCGGTGTCATATTCCTCATCGCCACCGGCCTGGTGCTGTCCAAGTCCTCCTTGCCGGAGGTACAGAACTTGGCCCGCGCCCTGCAGCGCATTCCGGGCATGTCCCGCTTCATCAAGGTCGATTCCTCCAAGGCCATCGAGCTGGAGGAGCCCGACGTACCGGAAATCCGGCCGGTATTTACCCAGGATGCTTTCAATGCCACCCTGGTGCCGCCGCCGATGTCCGCGGGCATCGTCCGCGGCCCACGCCTGGTCCCAGGCGCCCCGGTATCGGACGGTCGCTTCCGCCTGCTACAGGATCACGGTGCGGTCACTGGTGCGCAATTCTGGCAGGCGCGCGAACAGTCCACCGGCCGACTGGTCGCCTTGACGTTCGTCGATACCAATAGCCTGGCGCCGATTGCGCCATCGACTCCCGGAGTTGCCGCCCGCCGCTCCGCAGAGATTTCGCGCAATACCCGCCGCCTTGCCGAGCTGGAGCTCGATACCGTGGCGGATAATATCCAAATTCTGTCCTACCGCACTGGCTGCCTGGTGGTAGCGGATTGGTTTGAGGGCACCTCCCTCAAGCAGGTAGCGGAGGCCGATAACCTCGATCCCCATTCCGTGGCACGAGCTACTGCGCCGCTTTTTGCTGATGCCGCCGCTGCCCACGACGCCGGCCTCACCCTCGGCGTGGAGCACCGTGACCGTTTCCGCGTCTCTACCGATGGTGTGGTCAAGGTTGCCTTCCCCGCCGTACTGGACGGCACCTCCGCAGCCACCGACCGCGAGGCTTTAAGCTCCGCCCTCGAGCTGCTGGTGGAGTCCACGGAACCTTCGCCGAAGAAGCTGCGCGATATTTCTGAGGACGCCAACCTCCCCGCGGACGAGGCCGCCCAGCGCGTCGAAGATGCGCACTACGGACTCGATAGTGCTGATGAGGACAGCCGCGAGGAAAAGATGGAGGAGCTGCAAGAGGCACAGGCGCTAACCTTGGCCGGCATCGCCCAGCGCCTGCACGACTTCGCACCGGATGAACCAGAAGAAACACCTGAAGCCCTGCCGGTGAAGGCGCAGGTAGAACCGGATCAAGAGGATGACCCGGCGCAAGAACCCGGCTTTGGCGGCCGCGGTTATTCCGGTTCCGGCGTCATCGTCATCGGCATCTTTGCCACGATCTTCGTCGTAGCAATGGCCGCGCTCACCACCTGGATCATGTCCTTGCTCAGCAATGTGGAGGCATCCAACCCGGTCAGCGAGACCATCCACGGCAGCACGGACATTCCGGATACCCCGCCGGTGCGTCTCCAGCCTTCCTCTGCGGTTACCGTCCCTGATAACAAGGACAACGCAGCGCTTATCGACGGCAAAACGGCCACCACGTGGTCCACCGCCGAGGAGGACACCGGCGTCCTCGTCACCTTGGATACGCCAACGCACCTAGCGGTCCTGCCGGTGGTGCAGTCCAACTCCACTGGGGCGAGGTACGCCGTCTATGGCGTAAACCAGGACAGCTTCAATCCGGAGAACCCACAAGCTGGCTCCCTGCACCAACTGGCCAGGGGCAAGTTCGAAAGCGGCAAGGAAGATATCGAGCTGGAGGAAACCACCGAGCAATTCGATGCGATCCTCTTCATGCTCACCGAGCTGCCCAAGTCCGACAAGGCAACCATCGCAGACATTGGTCTCGTCGGGCAGCCCTAGGCACAGCCCGCACGGCCGAATCGAGGACACGCCCCTCGATTCGGCTTTCTTTTTTAAGATTTTCCGCATTCACACTTCTTTGCCCTGCACATTCAAGAATTATTTACTTCACATGTTGACTATTTAGAAGTGGTACGTACACTGTGGGGTGTAACGCTAACAACAGCTTTAGGAGTATTCATCATGTCCCTCGCAGCAGGTACCTACGCACTAGACCCAGCCCACACCGTTATCGGATTCGTCGCCAAGCACGCGATGGTCACCAAGGTTCGCGGTAACTTCGCAGACTTCGAAGGCACCATCACCGTGGCCGAGAACATCGCTGAGTCCAACGCTCAGGCCACCATCCGTACCGCATCCATTTCCACCGGCAACGATGACCGCGATGCACACGTAAAGAACGAGGACTTCTTCGCAGTAGAGCAGTACCCGGAGATCACCTTCAAGGCCACCAACCTCAACGTTGACGAGAATGGCAACGGCACCGTCACTGGTGACCTCACCATTAAGGACACCACCAAGTCCGTCGACCTCGACGTTGAAGACGTTGCTACCGCTGAGGACCCCTTTGGCAATACCCGCTTGGGCTTCGAGGCAACCACCAAGATCAACCGCAGGGACTTCGGCATCGACTTCAACGCTCCGCTGAAGACCGGCGGCGTGCTGGTCTCCGAGGAGATCAAGATTGAGCTCGAGGTCTCTGCTATCAAGCAGTAGACCCATAACCCCAGACACACTAGAAGCATTGAGCTTCCCCAAGCCCGCAGCCACCTTTGGCTGTGGGCTTTTTCTTCATGCGGTATAGCACTCCATTCACTTGGTCAATTCCAAAACAACTTGAAACAACTTTGTTTTATAGTGTTTACTTGCAGGTATCGTCTTATAGACTCGACTAAATTGCATTAGTTATTGTCGAGTTGTTTCAAACAACTCGTGCTACCACGCACCAATTTCAGAGGTAGAGTTAAAAAGTATCCTCGCCGCTCTTGCAGCTATCTCACCAGGAATGACTGGGGATATCCAAGAAGGCCAACTGTTGGATTTCGAAGAGGATCCGGTCAAGCCCATGGAAGTGGTGTATCTGTTCTTTCTGAATCGAGGACAGTGTCAGGAGCGGTGTTAGGGTCCAGCTCATGCTAAACGCAAGATCCCTGGCAAAGGTTAAAGAATAGGACTATGGCCAATGCATATATCTAATATTTATCTCGCCTACGTCAAACGCTTCTTTCTATCCGATCCTGATGGAGCAATCCAGGTTTTTGCAGGTGCCAGTTTTGATGAGCAAGAGATTCTCGAGTGGATTGATAAAGGCAAAAAAGTAGACCATGACATTTGGTACGAGAAAATTCCGATAGAGAACCCTCCCCATTCTCTCAGTTCCCCGAGTGAGGTATTAGTTTATTTCGATGGATGTGATTTTGACGAAGGATGGGAACATGATTTCCAGTGGACAGATCCAGTAGGTCGTAGAGCCCTTATCCCCGAAAAGTTTAATGGAGTTGTACGCCCCCAACCTGAGACAGAAGGAGTGCTACGGGAAGACGGATATGTAGGTAATGATTACTATCTGTGGAGAGTTCCTTGCCCATGGAAAAGCCGCTACCTTTTAGCTCCATTCCAGGAAAAGAGTAATGAGTACATTGACTACGGACGTCCGTTTACGGTTTGAGCGTAATTAAGTCGTAAAATGGTGATGCAAGAAAAGTGACCTTAACTAGAGCGGCTAGTTAAGGTCACTTTTGTTTGTGCTAATGATTTTCATCAAAAATAAATCCGATAAGGTGCTGTTGCAAAGTTGGGCGGAGAGCCGAGACGACCCAGTTTCTCATTTCCTGATGGCCGCTGCGTGCCGGCGTT
>NZ_JASPGT010000012.1:0-39335 GCF_030228885.1 Corynebacterium sp. MSK195
ATCATCGAACCAAGCCCGTACAAAATTCGCAAAGAAGTAACCTCCCGGCTACCTCGCGGCGACTTGGATTAATGTAGTCCACCCGCTTCAACAATGCCAAATCCCCAGCACACAACGGAAAAAGGTGTGCTGGGGATGTCGTTAAAAGAGCTCTTCTTCTTGAGTTCTTTCAATTGTGGCACCGAGGCGCTGCAGATTTTCTACAAAGTTGGGATATCCGCGGTCGATGTGGAAAACATCGTGGACCGTAGTGGTCTCATCCGCACATAGTGCAGAAAGTACAAGACCGGCACCCGCACGAATATCGGAACTCCACACGTGAGTAGAAGAGAGTCGTTCTTTACCGCGGACTACTACATGGTGGCCGTCAACCTGGGCGTCGGCACCCAAGCGCAGCATTTCATCCACAAACCGGAAACGGGATTCAAAGACATTCTCCGTAATGACGGTCGTTCCGTCCGCAATGGCAGAGATGCCAATAGCCATCGGCTGCAGGTCGGTGGGAAATCCCGGAAATGGGAGGGTCTGGTAGTCCACAGCCTGTGGCCGCTGGTCCATGCGCACGCGGAAACCATTCTCATAGGTCTCTAGTTCCGCGCCGGCGGACTTCAGCTTTTCCAGCGGCAGGTGCAGGTGGCGCGGGGAAATTCCACCCACAGTGATATCACCCTGGGTCATCGCGGCGGCATACGCCCAGGTACCTGCCACAATTCGGTCACCAATAACCTCATGCTGGGTGGGCTGCAGCTTATCGACGCCGCGGATGGTCACCACCGAGCTTCCCTCGCCCTCGATATCGGCACCCATGGACTTAAGCATGGTGCACAGGTCGACGATTTCCGGCTCGCGAGCCGCGTTATGGAGAACGGTTTCCCCCTCGGCGAGGACCGCAGCGGTAAGAATATTTTCGGTTGCGCCTACAGACGGGAAGTCCAGGCGGATATTCGCACCTCGCAGGTGCGTAGCCTCTGCCACGACGGCACCGTGTTCAATACGGGTGGTGGCGCCGAGCTTTTCTAGGCCGGTTTGATGCATATCGAGCGGGCGGGAACCAATCGCGTCACCACCTGGCAACGCTACCTTCGCGTGGCCACAGCGGGAGGTCAAAGGCCCAAGCACGCAGACGGATGCGCGGAATTGGCGGACCGCGTCAAAATCCGCGTTGGATTGCGGCTGTGCAGGGGTAGTAATCCGGACCTCAGCCCCCTCGATGACTACCTCGCAGCCGAGCCCCTCGAGAACCTTCTTCATGAGGGGGACGTCCAGAATTTCTGGGCAGTTGGTCAGCGTCGTAGTGCCCTCCGCCAGCAAGGATGCGGCCATGAGCTTCAAGACGCTATTTTTCGCGCCATCTACTTTAACGGTGCCCTCCAGGCGGGCACCGCCGGAAACAATAAACTGATCTTTCACAACTGCCTACGCTACCGGTTCTTAAGGCAACGCGCCGATACGGCGTGCGGCATTGACCGCCTCGTAGCGGGTATGCGCACCGAGTTTGCGCATTACCGAGCGCAGATAAGACTTCACAGTTTCTGCGCCGATCCCCATCTCCTCAGCTGCTTCTACGTTGGTATGGCCTAGGGCCACACAAGAGAGCACGTCGAGCTCGCGGGCGGAGAGCTTGGTGGATTGCTTCACGCGCACCGGCGAGACCATCTGGTCACACAGCGTCTCTAGCTCCTTGCGCAGGTCTTCGTCTTCTACGCGGTTGGCCAACATGCGCAGCTTGGAGTGGGTGGAGCGGACCTGTTCCCACTCGGCACCGTTCATGACGTGGCCCCGAGCCGCTCCACCCTTGGACCCATCGGCACGTCGCATGGCGGAATTAACGGCCAGGTCTTGCTCGAGGGTGCGCGCGGTCATCGTCACTTCTTCAATGACCTTATCGCCCAAACGAACTGGGGAGTGCACGCCTACGTAGAGGACGCCGCGAATTTCGCGCTGCACCGTAACGGGCACGGCCACGATAGAGTGCAGGCCTTCGTCTTGGATCACGCGGTCGTTCTCGTGCGAAATGGTGGTGGCACGAGTGTAATCGGATACACCTACCGCGCGGCGAGTGCTGACCACTCGCCCACCTACACCGACGCCAGAGTCAATGATCAGATTCTGCAGCGCTGGGGTGCGTAGCCCCACCCACTGTGTGATCTGCAGGCGATTATCGGGCAGCAGCGTGGCGTACATCGTCACCGGAATACCTGTAGCGGTCTTCAGGGACGACAGGGCCGCGCGTACGGATTCTTCATCATCTTTGAGGCGATGCGACTCCATGAGACTCTTTCCTCGTCGGGGGTAACCAAGCAGGTGTACCCGTCCTCCCCCGGGAATTTGGGGACCAGCGGGCAACTGAGTGGAAGTATAGACAGCATGTGGGGGTAATTCGAAATCGCCCTCGGCTTATCCGGCGTTGCAATCCCACATGAAATGTCCGAATACTCAGTCTAGAATTTATATACTGACTGGTCTACTTGTGTAGTGTACGCTTGCGTTGTACGCGATTTGAACCCAAAACTGATTCCCAAAGGAGTCCACAAAATGGCTGTCTACAACAACATTATGGAAACCATCGGCGGCACCCCACTGGTCCGCCTGAACCGTCTTACCGAAGGCAAGGGCGCTACCGTGCTTGCCAAGGTGGAGTCTTTTAACCCGGCTAACTCCGTGAAGGACCGCATCGGCAAGGCCATCGTTGAGGCCGCTGAAAAGTCCGGTCAGCTCAAGCCGGGCGGCACCATCGTGGAGGCCACCTCCGGCAACACCGGCATCGCCCTGGCGCTGGCTGGCGCCACCTTGGGCTACAAGGTCATCCTGACCATGCCGGAGACCATGTCCAATGAGCGCAAGGTGCTACTGCGCGCTTACGGCGCAGAAATCGTGCTGACCCCTGGTGCGGCTGGCATGCAGGGCGCCGTCGACAAGGCGAATGAAATCGTCGCCGAGAACGATAACGCCATCCTTGCCGCACAGTTCGCTAACGAGGCAAACCCGAAGATTCACGAGGAAACCACCGGCCCAGAGATTTGGGAAGACGCCGAGGGTAAGGTTGACGCCTTCGTTGCTGGCGTAGGCACCGGCGGCACCGTTACCGGTGTGGGCCGCTTCCTGAAGTCCAAGAACCCAGACCTGCACTTGGCTGCGGTTGAGCCGTCCGACTCCCCTGTCCTGTCTGAAGGCCACGCTGGCCCGCACAAGATTCAGGGCATCGGCGCTAACTTCGTTCCTGAGGTACTTGACCGCGAGCTTCTCGACGAAGTCTTTACCGCCACCACCGAGGAGTCCATCAAGGCATCCCGCGACCTGGCTACCCAGGAAGGCCTGCTGGTTGGCATCTCCGCCGGCGCCAACGTTTCCGCAGCTCTGAAGCTGGCGGAGCGCCCAGAGTTCGAGGGCAAGACCATCGTGGTTGTCCTGCCGGACTTTGGTGAGCGCTATGTCTCCACCATCCTTTTCGAGGACATCCGCGAAGCTTAAATTGCTTCGCTTGAATAAAAGCACCCGCCAACCTTGGCGGGTGCCTTTTTTATGCCAGTACTATGTGGGCATGAACATTATGAGCTACATCCGTGAAGACTTAGCAAATGCAAGAGATCACGATCCGGCCGCACGTGGCGACGTCGAAAATGCAGTAGTGTACTCCGGTCTCCACGCGGTGTGGTCTCACCGCATTTCGCACTGGATGTGGAAGCGCGGGCTGCGCGGGCCCGCGCGCATCTTGGCGCAGATTAACCGCTTCTTTACCGGCGTGGAGATCCACCCTGGCGCCACTATCGGCCGCCGGTTCTTTATTGACCATGGCATGGGCATCGTTATTGGTGAAACCGCAGAGATTGGCGATGGCGTCATGCTCTACCACGGCGTCACCCTCGGCGGCCAGGTCCTTACCCAGACCAAGCGCCACCCCACCGTCGAAGACAATGTCACCATCGGTGCGGGCGCCAAGGTGCTCGGTCCGATTACAATCGGTGAAGGATCGGCTATTGGCGCCAATGCCGTGGTGACGAAGGACGTTCCCGCGGAGCATATCGCGGTGGGCATTCCGGCCAAGAACCGTCCGCGCAACCCGAATGAGCGCATCAAACTGGTTGACCCCGACTACTACATCTAAATCCTCTCCCAGCGGCTCACAGGCAACTGTGGGCCGCTTTTATATGCCCTCTGGGCGCAGCAGGTCGCGGTATTCGGGATTCTTTTCTATAAAGCGCGCCACGGCGGAGCAGGAAGCAATGACTTGCTTGCCGACGCCCCGGACGTCGTCAAGCGCGGCCTTAATCAGCGGCGCGGACAATCCTTGACCACGGAAAGCATCCTTGATGACCGTGTGGTTGAACTCGCGGGTCGTGTCTGCGTCTACATAGTGGCACGAGCCCGCCTCAACACCGTCCACGGTAAGGACGTAGCGGGACTTATCGGGCTGGTGTGCAATAGCGTGTTCCATGTGCCCATACTAAAGCAAAAATGGCCCCTCTTACGAGGAGCCATTATTGTGGCCAGAGCCAGGATCGAACTGGCGACCCCACACTTTTCAGGCGTGTGCTCTACCGACTGAGCTATCTGGCCAGAAACCCGAAGGTTTCCGCGACCCTGACGGGACTTGAACCCGCGACCTCCGCCGTGACAGGGCGGCGCGCTAACCAACTGCGCCACAGGGCCATTTTTAATTATGTGTGTGCTCTTGGGCACGGATAGATACTTTACAGAAGACTCCCAAGACTCACCAAATCAGCACGTCAGAACGCTATTTAGGTGGCGAAAGTGGATCCTTTCCACCCAAGTTCATCTCGAAGCGCTCGTAGTCTTCCAGCGCGGAAAAGTGCCGCGAATAGAGGTCACAATCTCGATCCACATGGCCGTAGAGGGCGGGTGCGACGTCGACAATGTGGCGCAGCCACAGACCCTCATATTCTTGCTCATGGGCCCGTGCCTCGACCTTTCGGTGCGCCTCCTCATCCGAGTCCGCATAGACGAGAAAGAAGTCCTCACGGAAGAAGTTAGAATGCTCCGAGCTTTGGGAGGCGAGTTCAAAGACAGCGATTCCGACGTATGGCTCCATGGCGCCAGCCTAGCAAAACCAAAAGCAGCAACCGGCGAAGCGATTGCTGCTCATTCTGCGACCTTGACGGGACTTGAACCCGCGACCTCCGCCGTGACAGGGCGGCGCGCTAACCAACTGCGCCACAAGGCCAATCGAATATTTAATTCGGACCAACACTTTCGTGTTGGTACCCCCAACGGGATTCGAACCCGTGCCGCTGCCGTGAAAGGGCAGTGTCCTAGGCCGCTAGACGATGGGGGCCCGTCGCGCTAAGGCGACTTCTAGAAATATACTGGAGACCTCACCTAGTTACAAAATCGCTCCCCCAGAAAGATTAGGAACCATGTCTGACCAGCATCAAACGTGCTCCTGCCACGAGCCGCACGTGCACGGATATAACGCGGATTCTAAGAGCAAGGATCGCTACCTCGCCAGACTCAAGCGCATTGAGGGGCAGACGCGCGGCATCCACCGCATGGTCGAAGAAGACCAATACTGCATCGACATCATCACCCAGATTTCGGCAGTGAAGTCGGCACTGGAGAATGTCTCACTAGCGCTCCTAGAAGACCATATTGAGCACTGTGTGGCCGGTGCCGCCGCCGAGGACGGTGAGGTAGCCACCGAGAAGCTAGAAGAGGCCATGCGCGCCATTAAGAAGATGGTGAAAAACTAAAAGGAGCCACCTAAAAAGGTGGCTCCAGTTGTGGGCCCTGTGGGGATCGAACCCACGACCTGCGGATTAAAAGTCCGTAGCTCTACCAACTGAGCTAAAGGCCCAACGTCGCTCCAGTTTAGCTTGCGGTATTTGCAAAGTCCTAATTAGGGGGGCGTCGGCAAGCGAAAGGCGCCCAGCTCGCCGCTGAGCGCCTGCCGGAGCGCGGCCACATTAGCCGCGCATATCGCCCTTCTCCATGAAGCGGACCTGGAAGTCAAAGGCGGTCTTCAGGTCGTGCGGGGTGTGCTGGAACTTGTTTTCCTTAGCACGGTTGAAGTACTCCTCGAGCAACGGACGGTAATCCGGGTGTGCCACGGAGATGACCTTCTCCACGCGTTCCTTCGGCGCCAGACCACGAAGGTCAGCTACACCGTACTCGGTAATGATGACCATGGTGTCGTGCTCGGTGTGATCCGTGTGGGACACGAACGGAACCAGCGCGGAAATTGCGCCGTCCTTTGCCACGGACGGGGAAACGAAGGTGGAGATATAGGCGTTGCGGGTGAAGTCACCCGAGCCGCCGGTGCCGTTCATGATGCGGGAGCCGGATACGTTGGTGGAGTTGATGTTGCCGTAGATATCGGCCTCAATCATGCCATTGGAAGAAATCAGGCCGACGCGACGGATGACCTCTGGATGGTTAGAGACCTGCTGTGGGCGCAGAATAATGTGCTCGCGGTAGCGCTCTGCTTCCGCATTCATCTTCTCCGCGTAGTCCGGGGACAGCGCGAAGGAGGTAGCGGAAGCCATGGTCATCTTGCCCGCATCGATGAGATCGAGCATGCCATCCTGAATGACCTCGGTATAGGCCTGAATATTCTCAAACTTGGAATCCAAAAGGCCGGCCATCACGGCGTTGGGGACGTTGCCCACGCCGGATTGCATGATGAACTTGTCATACTCAAGGCGACCAGCGGCGACCTCCCCCTCGAGGAACTCGATGAAGTTGGCGGCGATTTTCTCGGAAACCTCGTCCGGTTCCTTGAATGGTGCGTTGCGGTCCGGGGCATCGGTCTTAACCACTGCAACAACCTTGTCCTCCGGCACCTCCATGTAGGTGGTACCGATGCGGTCGCCCGGCTTAGTGATAGGGATGGGCTGGCGATTAGGCAGCTTTTCAATGCGGTAGATATCGTGCATGCCCTCGAGGTTGATGGACTGCCACTCATTGATCTCGATGATGATCTTATCGGCGGCCTCGATGAACTCGAGGTTATTGCCCACCGCGGAGGACGGCACCACGTGGCCTTCTTCGGTAATGCGCACGGCCTCAATAATGGCCACCTGGAAGTCACCGTAGAAGCCCTCTTCTACCTGCTGGCCCGAGTGAGACAGGTGGATATCCTGGTAAAGCGCGGTGCCATCATTGAACTGCTTACGCAGCGTGGGATCGGAGTTATAAGGAGAGCGGAAGCGAATCGCCTCAGCTTCCGCCAGAACGCCATCGCAGTCCGGGGCGGTGGAAGCGCCGGAGAAGACGTCGATCTTAAATTCCTCGCCCTTTTCATGTAGAGCCTTGGCCTTCTCTGCAATGGCGGTGGGCAGGCCCTTGGGGTAGCCAGCACCGGTGAAGCCGGAAATGCCCACGCGGTCACCGTGGTTAACGTGCTGAGCAGCCTCTTCTGCAGAAACCACGAGCTTCTCAAATGGGGCGTACGCGATTCTCTCGGACAAGGGTAATCCTCCTTCATTAAGGGGCCAGCCAAAATAACGGCCGTTCTAATTAGTTACACAGCCCACATTAGCGAATCTTTGCAAGATTTCCACCACTTTTGTGTGACCCCTACCCCATAAAACAGAAATAGGGAACGGCGCCACTGTGGACCCGGTTGCTATTTTCCCCCGTTAACTAGCACAATTGGGGCGTGAATTTGCGCATTGGACACTACGATCTCTCCTCCCCCGTCATCCTCGCCCCGATGGCGGGGGTAACCAACGTTGCCTTCCGCACGTTGTGCCGCGAGCAGGAGTTGGCGCGCACCGGCACGGTGTCGGGCCTTTACGTCTGCGAGATGGTCACCGCCCGTGCACTGGTAGAGCGCAATGAAAAGACGCTGCACATGACCACCTTTGCGCCGCAGGAAGATCCTCGTTCCTTACAGATCTATACGGTAGATCCGGAATATACCTATAAAGCCGCGAAGATGATCGTCGACGAAAACCTCGCGGACCACATCGATATGAACTTTGGTTGCCCGGTTCCCAAGGTGACCCGCCGCGGCGGCGGTTCCGCGCTGCCTTATAAGCGACGCCTCTTTGGCAATATCGTCTCGGCTGCGGTCAAGGCCACAGAGGGCACCAATATCCCGGTCACGGTAAAGATGCGTGTGGGCATCGATGACGAGCACCATACGCATCTCGACGCCGGGCGCATCGCCGTCGAGTCCGGTGCCGCCGCCGTTACCCTGCACGGCCGTACCGCCGCTCAGCGCTACTCCGGTGAAGCACGATGGGACGAAATCGCGCGCCTCAAAGAGCATCTGGCAGATACCGGCGTACCAGTGCTGGGCAATGGCGATATCTTCCGTGCCGAGGATGCCCGCCGCATGATGGAACAAACCGGCTGCGACGGCGTGCAGGTAGGCCGCGGCTGCCTCGGCCGCCCGTGGCTCTTTGCCGAGCTCGGCGCCGCACTGCGCGGCGAGTCCATTCCGGCAGAGCCTACCCTGGGCGAGGTGACCCAGGTAATCCTCCGCCACGCGGAGCTACTGGCGGAGCACGATGGCGAGGACAATGCTTCCCGCGATATCCGCAAGCACATCGGTTGGTACCTGCGTGGTTTCCCGGTTGGTGGCCAGGTCCGCGCGGGCTTAGCCAAGGTCAATTCCCTCGATGCCTTGCGTGAGCTCCTTGCACCTTGGGCAGAGTCCGATGCTCTAGCTGCCGACGCCGACGG
The DNA here is from genome assembly GCF_030228885.1 of Corynebacterium sp. MSK195. Lineage (NCBI taxonomy): Bacteria > Bacillati > Actinomycetota > Actinomycetes > Mycobacteriales > Corynebacteriaceae > Corynebacterium > Corynebacterium sp. MSK195. Next base: position 8,647 of record NZ_JASPGT010000012.1, read on the forward strand.
AGCCCGCGGCCGTCAGGGCTCGCCATCCAAGGTGGCATTGCCGGATGGTTGGCTCGACGATCCCGAGGATGATTGCGTTCCCGTTGCTGCGGACATTATGAATTCCGGCGGATAGCCTGACAGCAATTTAAGAGCAGCTAAATACATACAGGAATCGTGCATTTAACCCCTTCTTAAGTTGCGCAAAAGCGAAAAGTTTTCGCTATTATCTTTGGCATGCGTGCCGCCTACAGGGAACACTTAGATAACTTCTCCCATGACCTCATCGTGATGTGCGATACCGTGCGCACCATCTTGGATAAGGCTTCGCAGGCACTACTGCAAGGCGCCTTGGACTCCGCGGAAGATGCCCTCACCATGACTGAGGAGCTAGACGAAATTCGCGTTAGGTGCTCTGAGCGTGCTGTAACACTTTTGGCGCTGGAAAACCCCATGGCGCAGGACCTCCGTCAGGTAGTCTCCTCGATTTATATCGTGGAGGATCTCTACCGCATGGGCCGGCTTTCCCAGCACATCGCGGACTCCGCGCGCCGCCGCCACCCTGACGCCGTGGTACCGGCGAATTACATCGGCTACTTCGAGGAGATGTACCGCCTCACTGAAGAAATGGGGTCGGTGCTGCACGATATCCTCGTCACCCCTGATGCGGATTTGTCCGTCAACCTCCGTGCCGACGATGATGCAGTGGATGATATCAACTCCCATATTCTGCGCATCCTGACTCAGCGCGAATGGGAAGGCAGCGTGCGCGAAGCCGTTGAGACCTCACAAATTACGCGCTACTACGAGCGCTATGCGGACCACTGCGTCTCCGTGGCCGGCCACATCATCTATCTGACCACGGGTCTCTTGCCCAATGTCTACGCCAAGAAGCTAGAGGAGGACAAAAAGGACGCCGAATTTGAAGCGCGGATGGCAGAACTCGAGCGTCAGTTTCGCCGTTAGACGGATTTAAGAGCCAAAAAGGGGGCCGGTTCAAACCGGCCCCCTTTCTCTCGGACAATCTCTCTTACTCTTTAGCCAAAGCGGCCAGAGATGTAATCCTCGGTCTCCTTCTGAGAAGGATTCTCGAAGATCTTGGTGGTGTCGTCGAACTCCACCAGGTGGCCCGGCTTACCGGTTGCTTCTAGGGAGAAGAAGCCGGTCTTATCGGACACGCGGGCTGCCTGCTGCATGTTGTGGGTCACAATAACGATGGTGAAGTTTTCCTTCAGCTCATGGATGAGGTCCTCCACGGCGAGGGTGGAAATCGGATCCAGTGCGGAACAAGGCTCGTCCATGAGCAATACCTCTGGCTCCACGGCGATAGCGCGGGCGATGCACAGACGCTGCTGCTGACCACCGGAGAGGCCACCGCCTGGCTTGTCCAAGCGATCCTTAACCTCATCCCACAGGTTGGCGCCGCGCAGGGACTTCTCCGCAACTTCCTTGAGCTTCTTCTTGTTCTTTTCACCGGACAGCTTCAGGCCTGCCACCACATTGTCCTCGATGGACATCGTGGGAAATGGGTTTGCCTTCTGGAAGACCATGCCGATGGTGTTGCGTACGGATACCGGGTCAACCTTCGGTCCGTAGATATTGGTGCCATCCAACAGGATTTCACCCTTCACGGAGGCGCCAGGGATAACCTCGTGCATACGGTTGATGGTGCGCAGCACGGTGGACTTACCACAGCCGGAAGGGCCGATGAATGCGGTCACGGCCTGGGCCGGAATCTGCATATTCACGTTCTGAACGGCGTGGAAGTCGCCGTAAAAAATGTTCACGTCATTGAGCGCGAGCTTAGACATTTGGGAGTTTCTCCTCTAGCAAGTGTATGGCGGAATCAAGTGGTACGGCGTTTACTTCTTAACCGAGAACTTCGCGGAAACGATGCGGGCCGCAATGTTGAGGACGGCGATGAGGATAACCAGCGTCAACGCTGCTCCCCAGAGCTTGTCCAGTACGGCGGGCTGTGCGCCGGCCTTATACATATCCAGCATCATCAGCGGGAGCGAGGACTGAGAACCCTTGAAGGCATCCCAGTTGATGACGGAGGAGGAACCAACCAAGACCAGCACCGGCGAGGACTCACCCATCACGCGAGCAATCGCCAGCATGATGCCGGTGACGATGCCGGACAGTGCGGTAGGCAGAACGATGCGGGCGATGGTCTTCCACTTCGGAACGCCGAGTGCGTAGGACGCCTCACGCAGATCCATGGGGACCACGCGTAGCATCTCTTCGGTATTGCGCACCACAATTGGAATCATCAGCAGCACCAGGGACAGCGCCACGGCGAAGCCGGAGCGACCAAAGCCGAACAGGGTGATCCACATGGCAAAGATGAACAGGGCCGCAACGATGGAAGGCACACCGGACAGGATGTCCACCATGAAGGTGGTGATGCGGCCGAGCCAGCCGCCCTTGGAGTACTCCACCAAGTAGATGGCGGTAAAGATGCCGATCGGGATAGAGATAATGGAGGCCAGAATGGTCTGGACAAAGGTACCCACGATGGCGTGAGCGGCACCGCCACCAGAAGAGCTATTCATGATGCCGCGCTGGGAAGCGGTCCACCACTCAGGGTTGAGGATGACGCCACTGCCGCGGGCGATGAGTTCCCACAGAACCCATACCAGCGGAACCATGGCCAGAATCATTGCGCCCCAGACCACCGCGGTGGCGATGTTATTGGTCATCTTGCGGGAGCCGGAGATGTCCAGGAAGGTCGCGCCGCCTTGGGAGGCAGGCTTGGCATTAGTAGTCGTAGTCATTGATCCTCCCCTCCTTACTTACTCTTCACGATGGCGCGGGCAATGGCGTTGACCACGAAGGTCAGCAAGAACAGCATGAGGCCGGCGGCGATGTAGGCACCAGCGCGCATCTCGTTACCGAACTCGGCAGATGCCAGGGCGATGGCCGTGGCGAAGGTCGTGCCGCCGTCGAAAAGCGAGAAGCGGAAGTCAATCAGCGGGGAGACAACCATGTACAGCGCCATGGTCTCACCCAGTGCACGGCCCAGGCCGAGCATAGAGCCGGCGATGTAGCCGGACATGCCGAATGGCAGAACGGTCATGCGGATAACTTCCCAGCGGGTAGCGCCCAGAGCCAGGGCGGATTCCACCTGGCCTGGAGGGGTCTGCACGAAGACCTCGCGCGCGGTAGCAGCGATGATCGGCAGAATCATCACGGCAAGCACGATGCCACCGGTAAACAGGTTGCGGCCGGTTGCAAAGGACGGCGAGTTATCGAAGACGTGGAACAGGAAGAATCCACCCGCCCAGGATTCCATCCAGGAGTAGAAGCCGGACAGTGCCGGGCCAAGAACCTGCCAACCCCACAGGCCGTAGACGATGGACGGAACTGCAGCGAGCATGTCCACGAGGAAGCCGAGCGGCTTAACCAAGCGGGCAGGCGCGTAGTTGGACAGGAAGATGGCGATGGCTAGGGCCACCGGCATAGCCAGCAGGAGGGCGAAGACGGAGATGAGAACGGTGGTACCGAACATGGTCGGGATACCGAACTTCATCGCGGAGGTATCGGTGGTCTCCCATCGTCCGCCATAGGTGAAGAAGCCCATGATGCCGCCGTCGTTAACGCCTAGGGCGGGAACCGCACGCCACAGCAGGAAGGCGGCAATGGCGGCAATCATAACGGTGATGAGGGTTGCCGAAGCAGTGGACAGGAATTCAAAGACACGGTCGCCTGGGCGCTTAACGCCGCTATTGGAGCTGGTGGTAACTACCTCGTCGTGTCCGCTGTTGGAGACTCGCTCGGCAGAGGTGACGTTCGCGTCCACCTGCTCTGGAGCCGTGGTGAGATTATTGTCTGCCATGAGACTGTTAATCCTTTTCAGCGTTAAAAATGGAAAATATCGTTACATACCTGTGCCCCCAAAGCGCGAATCGTGTGCGGCAGTGGGGGCGGGGAGGTATTAAGCTATTGCAGCTTTAGCGCTTACTGCAGAGCGTCAACAGCAGCCTTCAGCTTGTCCAGGTGTGCGCCCTCAACTGGGATGAAGCCCTGCTCAGCCAGCTGGTCATCCTGGTGGTCCAGGACGGAGGTGAAGAAGGACTTGACCAGCTTGGAGGTCTCCTCGTCGTAGCCCTTGGAGCACACGATGTTGTAGGTGGTCAGGATGAGCGGGTATGCACCCTCGTTGTCGGAGGAGAACAGTGCATCGGAGTCAACAACCATGTTGTGCTCGGACTCGGTCTCCTTGAACTCCAGGTTCTCCAGAGCCTTGTTGACGGACTCGGTGGACAGCTCAACCGGGCCGTGGCCGAAGTCAATCTTGGCCTTCTTGACGCCCTCGCCTTCCTTCTGGTCTGCGAAGCCAGCCTCGACGTAGGTGATAGCACCATCGATGCTTGCAACCTGGTCAGCAACGCCGGAGGAGCCGTTAGCACCCTCACCAACAGTGTCCGGGAACTGCTTGCCCTCGGAGTCCCAGTCACCGGTAGCGGCCTTCAGGAACTTCTGGAAGTTTGCGGAGGTACCGGACTCGTCGGAACGGAAGATGACGGTGATGTCCTTGTCCGGCAGGTCGGTGCCCTCGTTGTCAGCAGCGATGGCCTTGTCGTTCCACTTCTTGATTTCGCCCTTGAAGATCTTGCCCAGGGTCTCGGTGGAGAGGTTGATCTCGGTGTCACCCAGGTTGTAGGCGATGGCAACCGGACCGATGGTGGTTGGCAGGTGCCATGCCTCGTTGCCATCGCAACGCTTAGCGGCAGCCTCGACCTCACCCTCGTCTTCCTTCAGAGCGGAGTCAGAACCAGCGAAGTCAGCCTGGCCATTGGTGAAGGCCTCAACGCCGGCGCCGGAACCGGAAGCGTTGTAGGACAGGGAAGCGTCTGGGTGATCCTCGGAGAACGCAGTCTGGAAGTAGGACATTGCGTTCTGCTGGGAGGATGCGCCGTCGCCGACGAGCTCGCCGGAGACGTCCTCGCCGCCAGCGGAGTCGGAGGAGGAGCCAGACTCCTCAGAGCAAGCTACGAGAGCGGTGGAGGTTGCGGCTACGATGCCGAAGATTGCGGCAGTGCGCTTGAAGTTGCGAATCACGGGAAAACCCTTTCCGGTGCAGATCAGAGATTGATTGTCCGAGGAAACCGCATCTCCTAGAGAGATATTTCCTGCATCCCGCTCCGCCTTCTGAGGCGAGATGCAGGCGCACAGGTGCGGTTAACTCACAGGGTGTAAAGCTATCCGCAGGATCTGACCAAAAGGGTGCCAAGAGGTAAACACTGGGTGAACAAACACAGCTCAACCCATGACGTTAGTCACACACGCCCCATACGACGTGTTCTTCATCAACCTCAAAGCCTAGGCGCTCGTACGCCTTCAGTGCCGGATCATTATCCGCTTCTACATAAAGAATTACCCGCTGAGCCCCCTTTTCCACCATGCGGCGCAGGCCAATCTGTAGCAGCGGACCGCCCAACTTCTTACCGCGGTAGTCTTCAGCCAAGCCCACCACGTAGACCTCACCGAAGCCCGGAGTTTCCTCCGCATGCCACTTGGTCCAGTGGAAGCCGGCCAGTGCCGGCTCATCTGCCGTATCCCACAGGAAAAGCAGGTCTGCGGGGTCGAACCAGTCTGCCTCCATGCCGCGATGCAGGCGATCGAGATCCCAGCCACCTTGTTCGGGATGCCAGGAAAAGGCCTCGTTATTGACCTTGAGCCACTGCTCTTCCACAAAGTCCTTGCCCCACTTATTCACCGCCTCGGTGTAATTCAAGGCGGTCAATGGCAAGCCTTCGGGGCGGGCGGCCGCTGCGAGCTCTTCTCCCCCGATACCCATGACCACCAGCTTGCGGGTGACCTGTAGGTCGCGGGAGTGCGCGAGCGCCTGTGCCGCCGGCAGGTTCCCGTGGGCCCAGGCGTGGAGGTTGGGGGTCTTAGCGGCGGCGTCGTAAAGCGCGGCACCATAGCCCTGCCCGCGGAAGTCGGGAGCAATGAATAGCTCGGCGGTGGACCCTTCCAAACCGGCTACGCCGCACGGTTCCTCCCCTACCCAGGCCACCAGGTGGCGGTGCTTCAAACGGGAATCACTAAGACCGTTGAGGTATTGCTCCGACAGCGGCGCCATCCCATCCTGGCGTTCAGCCTGCTCAGCCAGCGCTTCTACGCGGCGAGCCAGCTCCGGGGCGTCCGGCAGGTTTTCTTCCGTAATCTTAAAGGCATTGCTAGTCATAGGGCCCAGAATACGTAGGGTAAGAATGAAAGGGTGAGTGTTCTAAAGATTGACCGGCGCATCGTGCACGTCCTCCTCGTGGTGTGTGTGCTCCTTGCGGCCTGGGTGGCGGATGCCTGCGTGGCTATGCACACGGAACACAAGGTGGCGCAAGCCGTGAAAGCCAATTCGCGGCTGGATAATACGCCGGATGTTTTCATCGGCGGCACCCCCTACGTGTGGGCGGCGGCCTCGAAGGAAATCCCTTATCTCGAGGTCAAGGCGCTGGATGTGGAGGTGCCCAAGCTGGGCATGGTCAATGCTTCGACCGTGCTGCGCGATATCACCGTCACCCCAGAGCAGGTAATGAATGGAGATATTGAGGGCGCGCCCGTTTCCACCTACTCGCGCGGCATTTCTTTGGATGGTGTGGCGCTGGGCCGCTTGTTGGGGATTACCGATCTCTCGATTGCTAACCCAGACGATATTTCCCCCTCCGGTGGCACCTCTGCAGAAGCAGAGCTAACGGGCACCCTGCCTGGCGACGCCCACAAGTCCACCGCCAAGGTCACCCTCCGCCTGGTTGGTCCGGAGTTTCGCATGCAGGTCTATGACACGGACGATGAGCGCCTGCAAAAGGCCTTTTCCCTCAACTTCGATACCCGGCAGCTGCCGCTTCCGGCCCAAGCGACCGCGGTAAAGATGCAGGGCGGCACCATTTCCTTCGAGGTACAGCGCCGCAATATTAAGGTGCAGCTGGCCCAGCTCTCCCCGCTAGAGATTGAAGGCTCGGAGCAAAAAGCCGTGGAAGAGGCGGAAAAGAAGGCCGCCGATACCAAGCACCGAGTCGGCCCCGCGCCGCAGACTAGCGCAGGCGAATAAAGTCCCGCAGCACTTCCTTCATCGTGCGCTGATGGACCTCTCTCCTATCCTGCGGGGCGAATACCTCGATGGCATCCTTCACGGAGGCCAAGGTAACCGCATCAAAGCGCCCCTCCGATTCTCCATCGGCTTGGAAGCGCTGCGGTTCGCGGCAGACTAGCTCAACCCGCATGGCGTCGTCGAAGGCCACCGTCTTTTCTTTGGTGAGCGTATTGAGCCATCCGCGCTTATCGGCACCGAAGAGGTGCAGCAGGCCGACGACGCCGCCGAGCCCGCTAAACTCCTCCAGCCCAAACAGAGCCAATCCCTCATCAAAGGAGTTGCGCGGATTTGTCACCACCGGCAGCGGGCCCAAGAATGTCCACGGGTTGGTATTTGAGGTAAACATCAGCGGCACATCATTCTTGTGCAGCCGCTCGCCATCACTGGACTCGGCTGTCACCGCAATATGCGGTGGGTTCTTCCGCGCGCGGCTCCAGGCCCGAATGGCGACGTTGAGGTAGCGCAGCGGGGTGGCGGCAAAACCTTGCTCGCGGGCACGATCCACTCGCGCCAACACGTCTGCGTCCAAACCGAAGCCAGCATTGACGGCAAACCACCGCTCGTTCCACGTTCCTAGGTAGATGGTGCGGCGCAGATCCCGGTCGAGCATGCGCGCCAGCACATGGGTAGCCTCCACCGGGGTATTGGGAAAGCCTAAGGCGCGCACAAAGACATTGGCGGAGCCGGTAGGAATTACGGCCAGCGCCGGAATGGAGTGAGGATCGGGGCGCTGCCCATCAGCCGGGCCGAGTAGCCCGTTGACCACCTCGTTGACGGTTCCGTCTCCGCCCACAGCAATGATGACGTCGTAGTCGTCCCTGGTCATTCCCTTGACCATCTCTTCTGCATGGCCAGGGTAATGCGTAAATTTCACTTTGAGGTGCAGGCCCTCTACCGCTTGTAGGCAGGGAACGATTTGGCGGAAGAGGGCGTTGGTTTGTGAGGTCGAGTTGGGATTCGAGATCATCAATGCATGCACGAGGCCCAAGTCTAGTAGTTAAAAAGGCGGGTGCACGACTAGGCTGGACGCCCATGAGCGAAAATAGTAATGAAACCACCCCTGAAAACATCGAAACCACCGCGGCTTCCCACCCGGAAAATGATCCTGGAAAACTCAATGGCAACGATGCCGTGAACCAGGCTGCCGAGCAGTGGAAGGACGCCGCTAGCCGCAATATCCCCGCTCTCGAGCTGGGCGATACCCCGGTACCGGACGATACCGCGAACCTGCGCCAGGGCCCGTCGCTGCACGACGGCCTGCTGGGACTACTCCCCCTTGTTGGAGTCTGGCAGGGCGAGGGCCAGGCCCACGATACGAAGGGTCAGGAGTACACCTTTGGCCAGCAGCTGGTCATCGCCCACGATGGCGAAAATTACCTGACCTTTAGCTCCCGTACCTGGAAGATCGATACCGAAGGCAAGCCGGAAGGCCCGTCTGTGCGCGAGACTGGCTTCTGGCGTATCTCGGAAAAGGATGAAATCGAGGTCACCTACACCTCTTCTACCGGCATCGTGGAAATCTTCTACGGCGAACCCTTCAATGACCGCGCATGGCAGCTGGAATCCGCCTCCACCATGGTCACGGAAACCGGTCCGAAGAACTTGGGCCCAGGCAAGCGCATGTACGGCCTCATGCCCAATAACAATCTGGGCTGGGTAGACGAGCGCATGGTGGATGGCGAGATGCGCCCCTACATGTCCGCGGAGCTCACCCGCATCGCCGGCTAAGCCCCAAGAGCTGCATCAATAAGGTCTCGGATGACGTCCACGTTGTCCGGGGCCTTTAATTTTTTGTCATTGAGCCTTGTAACGCGCGCGGCAACGCGCACCGAGGACACCAACCACACCGAGTCCGCTTTTTCCAGATACTCTACGCTCAGCGGCTTGGCCTTGCAGCGATAGCCTTTCTCTTTGGCGTGGGCGAAGAGCGCCGCTTGCGTGGTGCCGGGCAGGATGCCGCGGCCGGCGGCGGTGCGCAGTTTCTCGCCTTTGACGGCCACCACGGTAGAGGTGGCGCCTTCAAGAATTTCTCCGGTGTCCGGATCGGTGAGGATGAGATCCTCAAAGCCCTTCTCCCGCGCCATGCGCAGCATCGCCATGGTGGCCGCGTAATTGAGCGTCTTGGCGGGCAATTCCTCCGCCACGTGCCACAGGCGGGGGCTCGTCATGACGGCGACGCCGTGGGCGCGCTGCTCTAGCACCTTGTCCTCAATCGGCTGCACAACAACCCACGCGCTCGGCCGCCCCGTAGAGGCGCGCCCGCGGGTATAGGTCCACGTGCATTTAGCATCGCCTTGCTCGCCCCCGCAGAAGTCCGCGATGGCGAGCCGGGTGGCTTCTTCCCACTTGTCTATGGGCGGCTCCGGCAGGTTCATCGTGCGGGCTGAATCGCAGAAGCGCTGCGCGTGGCGCTGCAGGTTAGCGGCTTTGCCTCCGCGCACGAGCAGGGATTCAAAGATGCCATCGCCGCGGGTGACCGCGGCATCATCGGCGTAGACAAGAGGCAGCGCGGGCATGTGCCTGCGTACCGACCCTCCAAAGGGCTCCACAACGTAGATGACCGGCTCTTTTCGCGGCGAAAACTTCATACTTTTGATTATGCCCTACCATCGGTAGTTGTGAGTTATTCTTCGCCTCTTCTGCAGCGCGCCGGTGCCGCGGAGCACCAGGACGCGACCGTACTCGATGCCCAGGGCGTGGCCTGGCACTATGGCAATCCGCTGGGCGAGCAAAGGGCCGCCGATGGCGGCACCGTGGTCATTGACCGCTCCCAGCGCCGCGTCATTCGCGTGAGCGGCAAAGACGCCGCCGAGTTTCTGAATAATCTGCTTTCACAGAAGCTTGACGACGCCCCCGTGGGTTTCACCGCCGGCGCCCTCAACCTGGACATCCAAGGCCACATCCTCCACCACATGGATATCGTGCGGACCGACAATGCCTTTCTTATCGACGTCCCCGCGGCGCAATTCGACTCCCTCTTTAAGTTCCTCACCATGATGGTCTTTTGGTCCGAGGTCACCGTTGAGGAAGCCGATCTCGCCATCCTTACCCTCCTGGGTGAGGCCGATGTTTCACTGCCACCCATGGTGGAGTTTTCCCGTCAGGTCCAGTGGCCGGGAATCAAGCGCGTTGACCTGGGTATTCCGCGCGAATCCTTGGTCGAGGCAACGAAACACTTGGAGGAATCCGGTGCCCGGCTAGCGGGGCTCATGGCGTTTACCGCCGAACGCGTCCGCGCCCGCGAGCCGGAGCTGGCGGCGGATCTGGATAATAAGTCCATCCCCCACGAGGTGCCGCAGTGGATCAGCCGCAGCGCCGCCAATCCGGCCCACGTTCACCTCAATAAGGGCTGCTACCGCGGCCAGGAAACGGTGGCGCGCGTAGAAAATCTGGGCCGCTCCCCTCGCCTATTGGTGCAGCTGCACCTCGACGGCTCCGCGCCGCAACGTCCAAATGTGGGCGATGACATTACTTTCAATGGACGTAAGGTAGGCCGCATCGGCACGATTGTGGATGACTGCGATTTCGGCCCCATCGCCCTAGGCCTAGTGAAGCGCTCTGCGCTGGACGTCGGCGCCCTAGAAGTGGTCGATACCGCGGCGTCTATCGATCCTTCCTCCATCCCCGAGGATGAGGGCCCCAAGGCTGGGCGCGAGGCAGTAAACCGGCTGCGCGGGCGGTAAATCTCCCACTAGCTAGGGGGCGGTGCGGAATTTTTTCGTCACACAGGCTATTGTGTCTTACAGGAAGATACTCAATAGACAAGTCGATGGGGCGCCCAAGAATCCCTGGCGCGCCCTACTAACCCAAGGGGGTCATGCACATGGGACGCGGACGCGCAAAGGCAAAGCAGACCAAAGTTGCACGCCAGCTCAAGTACAACTCACCCGAGATGGATATCGAGTCCCTGCAACGGGAACTCGCCGCACAGCAAGAGGGTGACTCCCGCGATTATGAAGAGGATGACCCATACGCCGACTACGTCGACGAATGGGATGATGCCGACCGCGACGAACGCTAATCTTCCGCTCGCCGCCGGATAGCTCAAGGGCCCTAGGAAATCTCCTAGGGCCCTTCCTCATACCCTCCCCTGGCAGGGCGGCAGGCCCTGCTAGAAGTTTTGGTGCTCGCCGTGCATGACCACGCGCGGCTCCTCGCCGGAAGCGGAGCGGACGATGCCCAGCTCCCACGCATCGATGTGGCGTGCGGTAAGCATTGCCAGGGCACGGTCACGGTCTTCAGGATTGACTACGGCAATCATGCCGACACCCATGTTGAAGGTCTTCTCCATTTCTGCCATCTCGACCTTGCCCACCGAGGAGATGAGCTTGAAGATCTGGCCCGGGGTCCAGGTGGCGCGGTTAATATCGGCCGCTAGGCCTTCTGGAATGACGCGCTCGAGGTTGCCAGCCAGTCCACCACCGGTGACATGGCAGAAGGTGGATACGGAGCACTCGCTAGCCAAAGCCAGGCAGTCCTTGGCGTAAATGCGGGTGGGCTCCAGCAGCTCCTCGCCGAGGGGGCGGCCAAGCTCTTCCACGTGGCCGTCGAGTGGCATGCCAGCCTGCTCCAGCAGGACGTGGCGGGCCAGGGAGTAGCCATTGGAGTGTAGGCCGGAAGAGCCCATGGCGATGAGTACGTCGCCATCACGGACCTTGTCTGGGCCGAGTACCCCATCGGCCTCAACGACGCCGACCGCGGTGGCGGAGACATCGTATTCATTTTCTTCCATCATGCCGGGGTGCTCGGCGGTCTCGCCGCCCAGCAGCGCGGCGCCGGCCTGCACGCAGCCCTCGGCGATGCCCTTGACTACCTCGGCTACCTTTTCCGGCACGACCTTTCCCACGGCAATGTAGTCCTGCAGGAAGAGTGGCTCCGCGCCACACACAACGAGGTCGTCCACGCACATGGCGACGAGGTCGATGCCGATGGTGTCGTGCTTATCCATGGCCTGGGCCACGGCCAACTTGGTGCCGACGCCGTCGGAACCGGCGGCCAAGATGGGCTCCTTGTAATCGCCGAGCTTGAACAGGCCGGCAAAGCCGCCAAGACCGCCCAGAACCTCAGGGCGGGTGGCACGCTTAGCGTGCGGGGCGAAAAGTTCCACGGCACGGTCGCCCTCTTCGATGCTGACGCCGGCTGCTGCGTAAGTATTGTCACTCATGGTTTCAGGTGTCCTTTGTTATTCGGTGCCGAGCAGGGTGCGCACGGCGTCTGCATTGGAGTTTCCGGCGGGCAGGCCGAGTGGGTACTCGCCCGAGAAGCAGGCGGTACACAGCTCGGAACGGGGCTGCTCGGTGGCGGCCACCATCTCCTCGATAGAGACAAAGCCCAGGGAATCGGCGCCGATGGTGTCACAGATAGTGGCGCAGACGGTTTCCGGATCGTCGGAGGGGCTGGCGTTGGCGATCAGCTCGCCCGGGGAGGCGAAGTCGATGCCGTAGAAGCACGGCCACTTCACTGGCGGGGAGGCGATGCGCACGTGCACCTCGGCGGCGCCGGCCTCGCGCAGCATGCGGATGAGCGCGCGCTGGGTATTGCCGCGGACGATGGAATCATCCACCACGACGAGCTTCTTGCCGTTAATGACTTCACGCAGCGGGTTAAGCTTCAAGCGGATGCCCAGCTGGCGCAGGGTCTGGGTGGGCTGGATGAAGGTGCGGCCCACATAAGCGTTTTTGACCAAGCCGTGGGCGAAGGTGATGCCGGATTCGCGGGCATAGCCCACGGCGGCCGGGTTGCCGGATTCGGGAACCGGGATGACCAGGTCCGCGCCCTCGGCCGGGTATTCGCGGGCCAAGCGGCGGCCGATGTCCACGCGGGAGGCGTTGACGGAGCGGCCCTTGATATCGCTATCCGGGCGGGCCAAGTAGACGTACTCGAAGACACAGCCGTGGCGCTTGGCTGGCGCAAAGTTCACGGATCGGATGCCAGCCTCATCGATGGCGACGAGCTCGCCGGGTTCAATTTCGCGGATGAACTGAGCGCCGCAGATATCGAGCGCACAGGTCTCGGAGGCCACCACCCAGCCCTTGGCCAAGCGGCCGAGGACCAGCGGGCGCACGCCGTGCGGGTCGCGCGCGGCGTACATGGTGTGACCATCGGTAAAGGTCAGGCAAAATGCGCCCTTCACGCGCGGGAGCAAGTCACGGGCGGAGTCGAAGACGGAGGTGTCTTCATCTACGCCGTCGGCAAGCAGCATAGACAAGCACATGGAGTCAGATACGGACTCCTCGTGCGGCTTAATCAAGCCGCGCTGCACGGCCTCCTCGCGCAGCTCCAGGTAGTTGACCAGGTTGCCGTTGTGTCCAAGGGCGATGTCTGCCCCGGTGGAGGAGGTAGAAAACATCGGCTGGACATTGGACCATTCCTTGCCGCCGGCGGTGGAATAGCGCGTGTGGCCCACCGCCACGTTTCCTTGGAGGGCAGACAGGGTGGACTCATCAAAGATATTGGCCACGAGGCCCATGTCCTTGAAGACGACGATGCGGTCATCATCGCCCACCGCAATGCCGGCAGCCTCCTGGCCACGGTGCTGCAGGGCGAAGAGACCAAAGTAGGTCAGCTTGGAGACTTCCTCCCCGGGAGCCCAAACGCCATAGACGCCGCACTCTTCGCGGGGCTCCTGCTCATTCTGATCGTCAAGATTGGTGATACTAGGAGTATGTACTTCTACCACGGCGTTTATATTAGCCTGTCGCGCCGATGGAAACTAACGGAATAAGCGGCAACCACTGCGCAATTTCGCCTGCGCGGGAGCCGGAAGCATCGACGCGACCAGTGTTTACGGCCTCTTCCCAGTCCGCCAATCCGGTGGCAAGGCGCAGCCAGGTTTCCGGGTCGGTCTCCACCACATTGGGTGGGGTGCCGCGGGTATGGCGGGGTCCTTCAATGCACTGCACCGCAACAAATGGGGGTACGCGCAGCTCCACGGAATGGCCCGGCGCATCGGCTTCGAGGGTGCGGGCGGTGCGGCGGACGGCGTCGGCAAGCAGGGCCCTACCAGGCTTATCGTGCTCCGCCGGGGCGGCAATCCAGTCTTTGATGGCCATGACGGCCGCGCGGGTGGCTGCGGGATCGACGGGCTTTTTCATAGCTACATCATAGCTACTGTTATCTTGTTGTTTATGTCACCTACGCCTTCCGTTGCGGAAAATCAGAAATCGCCGGCGCTGACGCTGCGCTTTATGGCATCGCCAACCGACGTCACCATGGCCGGCGCCCCCGGCATCAGCGGCGGACGCGTCTTGGAATGGATTGATAAGGCCGCCTATGCCTGCGCCGTGCAATGGTCCGGCCAGTACTGCGTGACCGCATACGTTGGCCATATCCACTTCACCCGGCCGATCCCTTCCGGGCACATCGTGGAGGTGCGCTCGCGCATCGCCATGACCGGCCGTTCCTCCATGCACATCGTCAACGAGGTGCTTTCTGCCGACCCGCGCGAAGGCATTTTTACCCGTGCCTGCGATTGCCTGGTTATTTTCGTGGCTAAGGACCCAGCGACCGGTAAATCCACCCCAGTGCCTTCCTTCGTGCCGGAGACTGATGAGCAACGCCGCGTGGAAGAGGCTGCCAAGTCCCGCATTGAGCTGCGCAAGGCCATCGAGGAAGAGATGGAAAAGCAAACCTATGATGGGCCTTCCGACGCCCCGCGCATGGTCAACCGCTTCCTAGCCAAGCCCACCGACGTCAACTGGGGCGGCAAGGTCCACGGCGGCACCGCCATGCAGTGGATCGATGAAGCCGGTGCAGCTTGCACCATGGAGTGGTCCGCCGAGCGCACCGTGGCCGTCTACGCCGGTGGCATCCGCTTCTACAGGCCTATTTCCATCGGTGATCTCATCGAGGTCGACGCTCGCATGATGCGCACCGATACCCGCTCCATGCAGATGTCCATCCACGTCCGCTCTGGCAACCCTCGCGGCGGCCGCGATAACCTGCAGACCGCCATTCATGCCACCGTGGCCTATATCGCCCTGGACCACGATGGCCAGCCGCAAGTGGCCCGCCCCTTCCACCCGCATACCGAGGAAGACAAGCGCCTAGCCGAGCACGCCACTCTCCTGCGCGGGCTGCGCGCCAAATACTCGCCGAAGCCGCTAGTGGTGGCGCCGACGAATCAGCACATCGACTAGCCGCTCTCCCCTCGTTTCGGTGTTAGCAAGTCCATAGTGGCAGCGGGCTCCCCGCCTTTCTGCGTTAGATGGACGTATATGCGGCCGACGATTCCCGCCGCTCGCTTTCGCCTCCCACACACAGAAACGAGGGATTATGCACACCCCAACAATGCGTCGCTCGGCCCGTGCCGGCCTTGCCTTAGTAACTTCCGCATTCCTCTTGGCGTCCTGCCAAAATCCGGATAACCGCCCGGAAGAGGAGACTTCGGCCGCCGCACCCGTGTCTTCCGCGCCGCAGAGCGCCACCAGTTCCGCGCTAGCAACCTCAGAGGAAACCACCGAAACCGCCACAACGGAAAGCGAGGGTCCACGCGCCACCGCCGAGGGCCACGTGGTGGTCCTTTCTACCGGCGGCACTATCGCCAGCACGCACGATAAGACAGGTGCGGTGGTTCCCACCGTTACCGGCTCCAAGCTGGTGGAGCCCCTTTCCGGCACCTTTGACCAGGACAAGCTCACGTTAGAGGTCAAAGACATTGCCAAGCTGGATTCTTCCGCGATGACCTTGGACGATACCGATACCATCATCGAGGCCGTAAATAAGGAACTACAGCGCGATGATGTCGATGGCGTAGTGGTCACCCACGGCACCGATTCCATGGAAGAGACCGCCATCGCCGTCGATACCTTCCAGGACAGCGATAAGCCGGTAGCCCTTACCGGAGCGATGCGCCCCTTTGATGACCCGGATCCGGATGGTCCGGACAACCTAGCACTAGCGATCACAACCGTCACCGATGCCGCCAACCAGGGCCGCGGTACCTTCATCGCCTTCGCGGATCACGTCATCCCGGCCCGTGGTGCTTTCAAGTCCGACACCACCAAAGCCGATGGCTTTGCCAATAACAATGGCAAGAAGCAGCCTCAGCGCCCGAAGGCCCTGAAGTTTAAGCCGCTGGGCAATACCCGCGTCGATATCATCGCCGCCTACCCCGGCGCGCCGGCCGATCTTATCCAGCGCTCCTTGGACAGCGGCGCCGAAGGCATCGTGATTGAGGGAATGGGCGCCGGCAATATCGGCGACGAGCTAGCCCAAGCCGCTAAGGCCGCGGCCAAGAAGGTTCCGGTTGTGCTCACCACCCGCGTGGATCACGGCCCGGTGGAGGGAATTTACGGCGGGGCCGGTGGCGGTGCCACGCTTGCCGACGCCGGCGTTATCTCCTCTGGCACCTTACGCGCTCCCCAAGCCCGCATGCTGCTCGCCGCCGCGATTACGACCGGCACCGATGCTGAAGATCTCTTCGCCCACGCTGAATAAACACTCGCCTTGGAGTACCGGCTGGTGGAGACACAACATTAATGAACGAGTTTTCATCAGCCACGCTTAGTTTCGACCTCGTCCCCGTGCGCATAGTCCGCCAGGAAGCGAAGAAACCGGTGAGCCGGCTCTGGGAGTCGGTTCTGCGAGCTCCACACCACACGTAGGGGCCGGTCAAACTTGATCCCAGCTACCGGAACCTCTACATACTCGCCGGTAGACAACTGCGACTCCACTGCTCGCCTTGCTATAACCCCTGGAGCGCCTAAAGCGCCTATAGCAGCGCGTTGCGCCCCCAGAGATCCAAATTCTCCTGCAGGAGGAGCGAGTGACCCCAGAATGTCCTCTACTACCTCCCGCGTGCCGCTTCCCTGCTCACGCAGAACCAAAGGAGTAGTCTGCAGCTCCTCTTTAGATACCGCAGCCACCCCCTTCAATGGTTCGGATACTGTAGGAGCCCCAGATCCACTTCGGCTATCCGCGCGAGCCCAATAATGCCCTGCAGGGACGACAACAACGAGTTCGTCGTGTCCGGCTACGCGCTGGTGCAGTTCATGGGATACCCAGTTACCTTCCACAATGGCTAAATCCGCCAATCCCTGTACTACATGGCGCTGGGCCTCCCGGCTATTGAGCTGGCGCATACGCAGAAAAGTTTTCGGGTGAGCACGTTGAAACGCCGCAGCCCAGCGCGGGTAATCTACCTCGGCGACTGTATGCGAGACCACCAATTTAATTTCCTCGGTGACGTCTTCACCGATGGCTCTCTCAAGACCACGCGCGCAGTCGTTCAAGGCCTCCTCTAGCACCTCGAGTACCCGGACAACCTGGGAGCCGACTTCCGTAGTAAAACTACCCGCAGCTCCACGCCAAAAAATGCGTTGATTTAGATGCCTTTCAAAATTGGCAATGCGATTACTCACCGACTGTTGGGAGACATTCAGGTGTATGGCGGCCTGATTCATACCCCCATACCGTGCCACAGCAAGTACAGCGTCGACTGTCTGGGCATCGGGGACAAATCCGCGCCGAACTGGTAAAAAGTCATCACTACTACCGATTCGCGAGGGGTACATATTTTCATTGTAACCCCGACCAGAATGAACGCCCTCCCGCAATTCTGCCGTAAAGCATAGCCTCAAGCGCATGTTAAAAATTCAGAACGAGATAGACCTTCCCCCGCTCGGCCCAGGCTGGGCCGGGGCCGTTATGGGCCTCGGAATCTCTTCTACTCTTATCGACGTACACGTAACTCCCCTATTAGGCCCGGCCCCCTCGAAAGCCATGCTTGGGGCTGCAACTATTCTTGCTATATCGCTCGTATTTGGGTTTCTAAAGCACCACAATCCGGGATTTTACACCGCTGACATGCCCGCTTGGGGCATGGTATCTATGGGCATACTTTCTTTGGGTAGCGCCTACTCCCTCATATATGATGCCTGGTCGGTTCATACCTTGTGCTGGGCAATAGGAACGGTTCTCGGCGCGGTGACGTGCATCCGTTTTCTCATGTTTCTCATCTGCGATCACCCGTCAGCCCCCGCTTTCACCTGGGGACTACCGCTGGTCGCCCCCATGGTTGCGGCCACCTCCTCAGCTCAGTTGGCACCGCACGCCGGCGAGTGGGGATCGATAGTCCACAGCATCGGCGTAATCAGTTTTGCATTGGCATGGCTTACAGGAGTGCCTACATTCGCCTTCGTTTACCTGCGTACCATTCCGAAAGTTCCTACCAGCTTCGCTGCTACTGCTTGGATCCCGCTCGGGCTGGTAGGCCAATCTACCGCGGGAGCACAATTGCTTGCAGGTGAACAATGGCACTTCCGCGCAATGGTCTACGGTGTAGCGATGCTCGGACTTGGCATCCCGCTGGCCATTTACGCCATCAGCAAGCACTGGGGAGCGGCCCTAGGAAGCACCCCCATGTCTTATAACCCCACGTGGTGGGCTAGCACATTTCCCGTAGGTACCTGCTGTCTTGGCACTCATACTTTGTCCACCCAACCTGCAGCACTGACGTTGAGAATGGGCTGGATGGATACCATCAGCGCCGCGCTTCTAGTGCTACTTCTTGTCCACGTCATGTGGGCTACTATCGGCGCAGCCGTGATCGGCTGGGCAAAAGCACGTTGAGTTTTCGAGTCTCATGACTCCTAGGTGAATACCCACCGTAGCGGCGTCAGCATGTGTACCCCCTTACACTTAAAAAGGAGTTTACAGACAGTCCGGCAATTCCTGGGTGGAGGAGATAGACCTGCTAATGTCGCCCTACCCCTAGACGACGACCATCCACACCGCCACGAGGTGTACCACCGCAGCCGCGATGGTCGCGGTGTGGAAGTGCTCGTGGTAGCCGTAGTAACGCGCGTTGCGCCCTGGCCACTTAAAGCCATAGACCAGCGCGCCTAGCGAGTACACCACGCCGCCGGCAAAGAGCAGCCAGACCACAGCGGCCCCCGCCTGCGTCCACAGCGTGGGGAGAAGCGGCAGCACCAGCCAGCCCAGCGCTAGGTAGACCATCACGTCCAACCAGCGCGGGTGGTTAATCCACACCAAGTTGAGCACCGCACCCAAAATGGCCCCACCCCAGGCAACGCCTAGCATCCATGCCGCCTGTACCGGCGATAACACGATGAGGCACAGCGGCGTATATGTCGCGGCAATAAACACCGAGATGGTCGCGTGGTCCGCTCGCCGCCACCACTGCACGGCACGCGCACTAGCCCAGGGGTAGCGGTGGTAGAGCGCCGAGACGCCGAAAAGCCCGACCAGCCCCACTCCGTAAACAGTTACACCAAGCCCCTGCCACCACTGCAGCGTCATCCACGCATAGGTAATGAGCACGGTGGAGGCAATCACCGACAGCAATGCTGCAATCGCATGTCCCCAGCCACGGCTTAGCGGCCTTGGCCCTCGATCGGCCATCCAATAAGTGCGCTGGACAAGGCCCGGCCCCGGCGCGCTATTCGCATGAATCTGTGCCACGGCGGTACGTCCCTTCCACTGACCCGCAACGGATAACTTACGATACCGTAAGTGTACGGGCATAGGCAGAGGCCTTCAAGGACCTCGTTACGTAACGCTCGACGAACGCTGCGGTTGCAGCGGTGGATTAATGGAACAAAACAAGAAAAACCCAGCCGAAGCTGGGCTTTTCGCGTATCCGCGCCTTCGAGCGACGAGGAATGGAGAGCGGTTTACTCCACCACGGAGTTAGCGCCCACAGCGTGGTCGAAGAGGTCCGGCAGGGTGGCGGACCAGGCGGAGACCAGCTGGGAGATGGCGACGGACTCGCCGCCGAGGGTAAGGGCGCCGGTTTCGGTGGTCTCGCCAACGATGGCGGCAGGAATGCCGAGCTCGCCGGCGCGGGCAAGCACTTGATCGGCGCGGTCAGCGGTGGTGGCCACGAGCACGCGGGAGGCGGACTCGGAAAAGGCGGCGACGAACTCGTCTTCGTGGACCGCGGTGAGGTCCAGGTTGAGGCCCAGGCCGGCGCCGTCGGCAGTAGCACCGGCGCGCTTTGCCATCTCAAAAGCGGTGACGGCAAGGCCGCCCTCGGAGATATCGTGTGCCGCGGTGAGCAGCTCATTGCCGTGGAAGAACTCGGCCAGGCGCTTCTCGTTGGCCATGTCTACCTGCGGCGGAAGACCATTGAGGGAGGAAGCATCGGAGGTATCGGCGCTGACCTGCTGCCAGATGGAGCCGCCAAACTCGTCCTTGGTTTCACCCAGGGCGATGAGCACTTCCTTCTCGCCCACGGTGCCCAGCTCGTTGCCGATGGCCTTGTGTACGTCATCGATAACACCCAGCACGCCCACCACTGGGGTGGGCAGGATCGGCTCTTCGCCGGTCTGGTTGTAGAAGGAGACGTTGCCGCCGGAGACGGGGATGGAAAGCTCCACGGCGGCGTCGGCAAGCCCATGCACAGACTCGCGGAACTGCCACATAACGTCGGGGTTCTCCGGGGAGCCGTAGTTCAGGCAGTTGGTGATCGCGACGGGCTTGGCGCCGGTGACGGCGACGTTGCGGTAGGCCTCAGCCAGCGCGAGGCGGGCGCCCATATTCGGATCCAGCTTGGTGTAGCGGCCGGATGCATCGGCAGAAACGGCCACGCCGCGGCCGGTCTCCTCATCGATGCGCAGGACGCCGGCGTCCGCATGGTGGGACTGGACGGTATTGCCGCGCACGTAGCGGTCATACTGGTTCATGATGAAATCGCGCGAGCACAGCGCCGGGGAGGACACGAGCTTCTGCAGGGCCTCAACCAGGCCACGCTTGTCGGTGCCCTGGTACTTCTGCAGCTCGTCCTGCCACTCCGGGCGGGCATACGGGCGGTCATACTCCGGAGCCTCGTCTGCAATGGTGCCGGCTGGGGCATCCACGACGACCTCGCCCTGGTGGCGGATGACCAGGTGGTTACCCTCAGTGACCTCGCCGATCTCGGCACAGGTGACGTCCCAGTGCTCGCAGATTTCGCGGAACTTCGCCACGTTCTCCGGAGCCACAACGGCGCACATGCGCTCCTGGGACTCGGAGGCGAGGATCTCGGCCGCGGTCATATTCTGCGCGCGCAGCGGCACGTTATCGAGGTTGACCTCCATGCCGCCATCACCGGAGGCCGCCAGCTCGGAGGTGGCGCAGGCCAGGCCCGCGCCGCCCAAGTCCTGGATGCCTACGACCACACCGGCGTGGTAGAGGTCCAGGCAGCACTCGATGAGGACCTTCTCCGCGAAGGGGTCGCCCACCTGCACGGCCGGCAGCTTGCGCTCGGCGCCGTCCTCGAAGGTATCGGAGGCCAGCACGGACACGCCGCCGATGCCATCCAGACCGGTGCGGGAACCGAAGAGCATGACCTTGTTGCCCTTGCCAGAGGCAAAGGCGAGCTTCAGGTCATCGACCTTGAGGGTGCCCACGCACAGGGCGTTGACCAGCGGGTTACCGGCATAGGTCTCATCAAAGACGGTCTCGCCGCCAATATTGGGCAGGCCCAGGGAGTTGCCGTAGCCACCAATACCGGAAACAACGCCGGGAAGGACGCGCTTGGTATCGGGGGCGTCGGCAGGCCCAAAGCGCAGCTGATCCATCACGGCAATCGGGCGAGCGCCCATAGCCATGATGTCGCGGACGATGCCGCCCACGCCGGTAGCCGCACCCTGGTAAGGCTCCACGTAGGAGGGGTGGTTGTGGGACTCCACGCGGAAGGTCACCGCGTTGCCGTCTCCAATATCCACCACGCCGGCGTTCTCACCAATGCCGGCGAGGATCTTCTCCCCCATCTCCTCGGTCATGGTCTCACCAAAGTAACGCAGGTGCGTCTTGGAAGACTTATAGGAGCAGTGCTCCGACCACATGACGGAGTACATGGTCAGCTCCGCATCGGTGGGGCGGCGGCCCAGGATGTCATGGATGCGCTGGTACTCGTCATCCTTCAGGCCGAGTTCCGCGTAGGGCTGCTGCTCGTCCGGGGTGGACTGCGCCTTTTCTACGGTGTCATTATGAACGGTCATGAAAATGGCCTCCTTAAACCGCCGGCGCCTGGGCGACGGCCTTGATGGCGGATACGAAAAGTCCCAGTCCATCGGTGGATGGGCCGGTTAGCGTGTCAATGGCGTGCTCGGGGTGCGGCATGAGGCCCACGATGCGGCCGGACTCATCGCTCACACCGGCAATGCCGTTGACGGAACCGTTGTAATTATCGGTATAGCGGAAGACCACGCGGCCCTCACCCTCGATGCGGGCGATATCATCATCGCCGGCCTGGAAGCGACCCTCGCCGTGCTTGGCCGGCACCAAGATCTTCTGCCCCTGCTCAAACTCGCTAGTCCACGCGGTGGTGGAATTGGCCACCTCGAGGTAGGTATCGGTGCAGTGGAAGTGCAGGCCCTTATTGCGGGTCAGCGCGCCTGGCAGCAGGCCCGCCTCGGTAAGGATCTGGAAGCCATTGCAGATGCCGAGCACCGGCATGCCTTGCTTGGCACGATCAATGACGGACTGCATCACCGGCGCGAGAGCGGAAATGGCGCCCGAGCGCAGGTAGTCACCATAAGAAAAACCGCCCGGCACTACTACCGCATCCACGCCGTGCAGATCGGTATCTGCGTGCCAGAGGCTTTTGACCTCTGCGCCGGCGGTGCGGGCAGCGCGAGCGGCGTCCACATCATCCAGGGTTCCGGGGAAAGTGATTACTCCGATTGTGGCGGTCACTTACTTGACCTCCAGCCCAACAACCTCGTAGTCCTCGATGACGGTATTGGCCAGCAGCGTGGCGGCTACCTTCTCCAAGTCCTCTGCGGTGACGGAGTCATCGACCTCGAGCTCGAAGCGCTTTCCCTGGCGCACATCGCTGACACCGGATACCCCGATGCGACCCAGCGCGCGGACGACGGCTTGGCCCTGCGGATCCAGAATTTCCGCCTTGGGCATGACATTGACAACTACACGAGCCATGAAATATTTGCCTTACTGTATGGGGCTTTGGTCTGCGCGGCTTAGTTTAGTTGGCACCCCCGCCTTTTACCTAGACTCACCCCCGCAGTGTGGGTTTCACCCCGGTTGAGCAAACTCTACGTGAACCCCAAACGACGCTCTGGCAAACTTCGGCGTGCGCTCCAGCCTGGCCCGGCGCGGTGCTCTACTAATAGACGACGCACACTGTCGCTCTCTTTTTAAGGTTGAATCTATGTCTTCTCGCCGCCTCGGCGCGCTGGCACTTGCCACCGCCTTGTCCTCTGCCGCCCTTGCCGTTCCTACCGCCACGGCCGCCACCGATGGCTCCGCCACAGTCATCTCCGAGGTCTACGGGGGCGGCGGCAATAAGGGCGCTGCCTTCACCCATGACTTCATCGAGCTCTATAACCCCACCGATGCCCCGATTGACCTGACCGGCTACACCGTGGAGTACTTCTCCGCCTCCGGCAATACCGGCGGCAAGGTGGAGCTTTCCGGCACCATCGCCCCGCACGGCTACTTCCTAGTGCAGGGCGCGGCTGGCAATGGCGCGGGCGAGGCCCTGCCTGCCCCAGATGCCGAGGGCAACCTCAACATGTCCGGCTCCAAGGGCTCCGTGCAGCTTGCCGACGCCACCGGTACCCCCATCGACGCCATCGGCTACGGCGCCGCTTCCCTCAAGGAAGGCACCGCCGCCGCGGGCCTGTCCAATGCCAAGTCCGCCTCCCGTAACGCCGAGGGCACCGATAGCGATGACAACGCCGCCGACTTCACCATCGGCGAACCCACCCCAACCAACTCCGGTAACGAGGCCCCCGCCCCGCAGCCTGAGAATCCGACCGAGCCCGAGCAGCCTGCTCCCGAGGGCATCACCGCCATCGCGGATATCCAGGGCACCGGCGCCGAATCCCCGCTCAAGGACCAGACCGTGGCCACCGAGGGCGTCGTCACCGGTGTGTGGTCCGAAGGCGGACTCAATGGCTTCACCATCCAGACCGGAGGTACTGGCGCCGAGGCCACCGACGCCTCCCAGGCCATCTTTGTCTACATGGGTAACAAACCAGCCGATCAGTACCCTGCCCTGGAGGATTCCGTCGAGGTAACCGGCAAGGTCTCCGAATTCTATGGCTCCACCCAGCTCACCGCCTCCGCGGTCACGCAGCTCGATACCCCGCTGGAGAAGGTCACCCCGCTCAAGGTAGACCAACTTCCCGATGGCACCGAAGCCCGCGAGCCCTTCGAGCACATGCTCATCCAGCCAGCCGAGCACACCGTGACCAATAACTACTCGCTCAACCAGTACGGCGAGGTCGGCCTCGCCCCGGGCAAGGAAGCCCTGCGCCAGCCTTCCGATATCTTCTCCCCCTCCACAGATCCCAACTCCGATATCCAGAAGCTGACCAAGGACAACGCCGATAAGCTGGTCACCCTGGACGATGGCCGCACCCGCGACTATCTCAAGACCGACCAGAATACCCCGCTGCCGTACATCGCCCAGGATGATGCCCAGACCATCAAGTCCCTGCGCACCACCGATACCGTGACCTTCCAGCACCCGGTCATCGTGGGCTTCTCCCACGACCAGTGGCGCTTCCAGCCCACCACCCCGGTCACCGGCAACACCAAGGGCGCAGACCTGCCCATCTCTTGGGAAAACTCCCGCGAGGCCGAGCTGCACGCCATCGATGACGTCAAGGGCGAATACACCATCGGCGCCTTCAATGTGCTGAACTACTTCACCTCCCTGGGCGAGGAATTCGGCGGCAGCGCCTACACCGATCGCGAGGGCAATAAGGTCACCGTCAACCGCGGTAAGACCCGCGGCGCCTATACCCAATCCGCACTCGAGGACCAAGAACGCAAGATCGTCGCCGCCATCAACGGCCTCGATGCCGACGTCATCGGCCTTTCCGAAATCGAAGATGGCTACGCCGTCACCGGTGACTTCGCCCAGCGCGATAAGGCCCTCAAGCACCTGACGGAAAAGCTCAACGAGGCCGCCGGTTCCGAGAAGTGGGCCTTCGTCCCCTCTCCTTCCGAGGACGCCGTACCGGACTCCCCGGATGTCATCCGCACCGCGTTTATCTACCACAAGGATGTGGTCAAGCCCGTCGGCGAATCCCGCATCTTCCAGGATGATCGCTTCACCGGCACCGCCCGCGAGCCACTCGCCCAGGAGTTCCAGCCGTTAAAGGAGGGCGAGGAATCCTTCGTTGCCGTGGCCAACCACTTCAAGTCCAAGGGCTCCGTAGCCAAGGGCGACGCCGACTCCGGCGACGGCCAGGGCAATAACCCGAACGTCCGCAACGCACAGGCCCAGGCCGTCCTCGATGCGCTGCACAAGCAGGAAGACTGGAAGGACAAGCCGCTATTCGCCCTGGGTGATTTCAATACCTACACCCACGAGACCGCGCTCGATGCCTTCCGTAACGACGGCTTCACCGTCCCCGCCGAAAAGTACGAGGCTGACCCTTCCTACCAGTTCTCCGGCCTGCTTGGCACCCTCGACCACGTGCTGGCCAATAAGGTTGCCACCGGCACGCTTGACGACGCCCAAGTGTGGAACATCAACGCCGACGAACCCGTCGCCTTCGAATACTCCCGCCGCAACTACAACATCGTGGACTTCTACGATGACTCCCCATTCCGCGCCTCCGACCACGACCCGGTCAAGGTCGGCTTTACCCTCGGCGCGGACGACTCCGCCAGCCAGCCAGACGATCCTGCAGACGAGCCTTCCGATGAGCCAGGTAAGCCTGAGGACAATCCCTCCGAGAACCCGTCTGAAAAGGCGGATAAGCCTGCCTCTGGCTCTAGCTCCAGCACTAGCTCCGTCGGCGCAGGCATCGCCGCCGCCATCGCGGCCATCGCCGGCCTTGTCGCCATCCCTGGTTTCCTCGCCGTGACCGGCAACCTCCAGAAGGCCATCCCGGCCCCCATCTGGGTCATGCTGCCAAAGGAAGTAAAGAACTTCATCACTAGCCTGCAGCGCTAATTACCCATTAGCCCTAGCCCCGCATGCTTCGGAGGAAGACTCCCTAGCGGCGGGGCCCTTTTGTCATTTCACGACTTTCGTCCATATAAACCACCGCAACCGTCGACGGAAATGGGCGTTTATATGGACGAAAATCGCGAAGCTGTGCTTGTTGCTCCGCGGAGCCTCTGACGAGGGAATGCGCGGGCTATTTTGAAAGGTAAGCGCCGTAGTCGGCAGGGGTCGCGCCGGCGTTGATGGCCCGATCGGCGGCTTTGACAAAAGCATTGATTACCTTGCGGTCATCCAGGTTGCGTCCGGAAACCGAAAGGCGGACCGTATTGCCACGTTGGGCGGAGCGCTCAGCAGCGCGAATAATGTTCTTTCGCCACCACTTGGCGGAACCAAAGCCTTCACCAAAAGAAAGGTTGCGGGCCTGGTGGAACTTACCAGAATTTATCTGGAGAATACCGCGGGTAGAGGCGGCTACCTCAAACTTGAACTGCGGCAAGACCTGCAAGGTACCGGGCGACATGCGCCAGCGTGGGGGCGCGAAGATGGTGGGCTCGAAGCCGATCTTGGCCATCTGGCGGGTAGCTCCGGCGAGGCGCAGCTTCGCCTCGTGCGAATCGAGGTTGGCGAATTCTGCGCGGCGGCCCTGCACCGATCGATCAAAACCGTTCAGGATAAGAACGCGGCCGGCATCGGCTTGGTCTTGGAGCCACTTCTTGGTGTCTTTGTCTTTGGCGAGGTGCCAGTTGCCGTCAATATGCGGGGCAATCAGCAGGGAAACAGGAATCTCCTCCCGATCAAGGATCGAGAGGAGCCGGCTAGCCTGCTTCCGTGTGTCATCAAAGATGCTGGAGATAGATACCAGAAGGTGGCCATTCATAAGGAAAATTATCGCACAGGAATTCAGGATTCGCGCGTTGGCCCCCTATCCAGGTTTTACTTCTCCAAGCCGGTGGCCTTGTTGATGGTCCACGCATACTCGAAGGCGTTCTGGCGCCACTTTTCATAGCGGCCAGACACGCCGCCATGGCCTGCTGCCATTTCGGTCTTGAGCAAGAACTCGCCACCGGTGGCCGTCGTTCGCAGCTGGGCGATCCACTTGGCCGGCTCAACGTAGAGTACGCGAGTGTCATTGAGCGAGGTGATAGCCAGAATGTCCGGGTAGTCCTTGGCCTCGATGTTTTCGTACGGTGAGTAGGACTTCATGTAGTCATAAACCTCAGGATCGTGGTACGGGTCGCCCCACTCTTCCCATTCAGGGACCGTGAGTGGAAGCTCCGGCATGAGGATAGAGGTCAGCGGGTCCACGAACGGTACGACGGCCTGGATGGCGGTGAAGCGATCCGGCGCCATATTGGCAACCGCGCCCATGAGCATGCCACCGGCCGAGCCGCCCTCGGCCACCATCTGATCCGCGGTGGTCACGCCGCGGGCGATGAGGTCATCGGCGACAGCGATGAAATCGGTGAAAGTGTTCTTCTTCTTGAGCATCTTTCCGTCGTCGTACCAGGTGCGGCCCATCTCGCCGCCACCGCGGACATGGGCCACGGCGAAGATCATGCCGCGATCCATAAGAGACAGGCGGGTAACGGAGAAGGCCGGATCCACGCTGACCTCATAAGAACCGTAACCATAGAGCAGGGTCGGATTCGGCTGGGTGCGGTCGAGGTCGGCGCGGTGAACAATGGATACGGGGATGTCGGTGCCGTCGGCAGCCGTGGTCCACATGCGGTAGGCCACGTAGTCATCCGGGTTATAACCGCCGGGAACCTCCTGCTCCTTGAGCAGGGTAAATTCGCCGGTATCCACGCGGTAATCAAAGAGCTGGGAGGGCTGGGTGAAAGACACGTAGCTCACGCGCAGCACCGGTGCGTCCCACTCGGGGTTGCCGGATACGGACACGGTGAAGAGTTCTTCGTCGAAGTTGAGCTCCTCGAATTTGCTGAAGCCGTCATTCACGCGCATGATGGCGGCACGGCCGATGCCGCCGCGGCGGTAGCCCACCACAATCTGATCGCGGTAGGTGTCCACGCCCTCGATGCGGGTGGTTTCCTCGTGCGGCAAGAGCGCCGGCAGGTCACGTAGGGTGGGCAGCCCATCTTTGGCCTTGGTATAGCCGACCTCGAAATTGGGGCCGGTGGCGTTGTGGGTGACGATCCAGTAGTCCTCGCCCTTAACGACGGCGTGATCGACGTCGTAGTCCACACCAGATTCGCGCTCCCACAGCAGGCGGAATTCACCCTCGGGGTTGTCTTCTTCGAGGACCCACACCTCAGAGGTCACCTTGGAGCTCACACCAAGGAAGAGGTACTTATCGGAGCGAGCGCTGCCGATGCCGACGTTGAAGTGCTCGTCGTCTTCCTTGAATACCCGCACGTCTTCGGACTGCGCGGTGCCAACCTTATGTCGCCAGATGGCGTCAGGGCGCCATGCCTCGTCGACGGTCGTGTAAAAGATATAGCCGTCGCCGGCCCAGGTGGCGCCGTAGAAGATGCCCTTGAGGTGGTCGTCGAGAAGCGCGCCGCTTTCCAAGTCCTTGATGTAGAGCTCGAAGCGCTCGTCGCCGGCGAAGTCCACGGAATAGGCCAGGTAGCGGCCGGAATCAGAGATGGAGGCGGCGCCGAGGGCAAAGAAGTCCTTGCCTTCCGCCAGCGCGTTGGCGTCAAGGATAATCTCCTCGCCTTCCGGGGTGCCTTCCTCTGGGATAACCGGGGCAGTCCATGGATCGGCCCCCTCCTCTACCGGGAGGCGGCAGGAGTAGCCGTAGCTCTTGCCCTCCTCGGTGCGGCCGTAGTACCAGTAATCGCCGCGACGAGAAGGCACGGACATATCGGTTTGCTTGATGCGGGACTTAATCTCCTGGAAGATATTCTCCGTCATCTCATCCAAGTGCGCGGTCTTCGCCTTGGTGTAATCATTTTCTGCGTTGAGGTAATCCAGGGTTTCCTGGGATTCCTTATCGCGCAGCCACTCGTAGTTATCCACGAACTCGCGTCCGTGGAAGGAACGGGTCACG
The DNA here is from genome assembly GCF_030228885.1 of Corynebacterium sp. MSK195. Lineage (NCBI taxonomy): Bacteria > Bacillati > Actinomycetota > Actinomycetes > Mycobacteriales > Corynebacteriaceae > Corynebacterium > Corynebacterium sp. MSK195. The sequence goes on from NZ_JASPGT010000012.1 coordinate 37,612, forward strand.
GGGTGGACGGCAGCCACCGGGGCGGAAAGATTCTCATTGCTCATGCCGCCCCACTGTACGCGTGGCGCCCCGTAGAGCGAGAGCTAGGCCTCGAGCGAGAGGAAGTCCGCGAAGCGCTCGCCGGAAAGCCGCTCATAGGCCTCGATATAGCGCAGGCGGGTGGCGGAAACGACGTCGTCGGGAAGCTGGGGCGGGGTGCCGTCGGCGGCTTGATCCCACCCGGAGGCGTCGGAAGTCAGCCAATTGCGCACGTATTGCTTGTCGAAGGACGGCTGTACCTCGCCCTCCACGTAAGAATCGGCCGGCCAGTAGCGGGAGGAATCTGGGGTAAGGACCTCATCGGCCAGCACGAGGGTGCCGTCCTTGTCCAGGCCGAACTCGAACTTGGTATCGGCGAGGATGATGCCCTTCTCCTCCGCGAGCGCGGCGGCCTCGGAGTAGATGCGGAGGGTGGCCGCGCGCAGCTCCTCGGCGCGCTCGGCGCCCAGCTTGTCCACCACGAAGTCGAAGGAGACGTTCTCATCGTGCTCACCTTGTTCCGCCTTGGTGGCCGGGGTGAAGAGGGGCTCGGGCAGGCGGGAAGCCTCAACCAGACCCTCCGGCAGCTCGATACCGCACACGGTGCCGTTGGCCTTGTACTCCTTCAGGCCGGAACCGGTGAGGAAGCCGCGCGCCACGCACTCGAAGGGCAGCATATCCAGCTTTTTGACCACCATCGCGCGACCGAGGCACTCGGCGGGGATGCGCTCATCATCGAGCGGGCCGGCCAAGTGGTTGGGGAAATCGATAGAGTCGAAGAAGAACTTCGAGGTCGCGGTCAGCACGCGGCCCTTGTCCGGGATGGCCGGCTCTAGGGCGTGGTCGTAGGCGGAGATGCGGTCCGAGACCACCATCAACAGGGTGTTCTCGTCTACATCGTAGATATCGCGGACCTTGCCGGAGGCAAGATGGGTATAAGAAGAAAGCTCAGGACGCATGACCTTCATTCTAGCGCCCTGGGGTAGCGAGCACGTTTCGATCAAATAAGCCCCGAGATCCGTGAACTGGCCCCCGAAAGTTGGACTGGTTTAATTCTAGGCGGTTAGGGCTTCAAGGGTCTGATTTCGATATTGCATCGGGGTCAGGCCCTTGAGTCGTTGTTGGATGCGTTCGGTGTTGTACCACTGGATGTACTCGTCGATGGCCTGGTTGAACTCTGCGACGGTGTCAAAGACTTCTCCGTGGTACATCTCGGTTTTTAAGTGCCCGAAGAAATTCTCCATGACCGCGTTGTCGTAACAGTTGGCTTTACGCGACATTGACTGAACACCACCGTTGTCATGAATCAGGTTGCGCCAGGACGAATGCTGGTATTGGAAACCTTGATCGGTATGCATCATCCACCCAGGCTCAGGCGCACACGTTTTAATCGTCTTAGTTAAAGAATCGGCGGTAAACGCTGTCGACGGCGATGTAGCCACGGTGTGGGCAACGATTGAACGGTCGAACAGATCCATCACCGGTGACAGGTAGACCTTGCGGCCTGCGACCCTGAACTCGGTGACGTCGCTAACAAAGACGGTATTTGGCTTATCTGGAGTGAACTTGCGGTCAAGTGTGTTGTCGGCAATGTGGCTGATCGTCCCGTTATAAGAAACATATGGCCTGCGCTGGCGGACCTTGGCTCGAAGCCCCATCTCGCGCATGAGTTTGTAGACGAGCTTGTGATTGACCACCCACCCCTG
>NZ_JASPGT010000013.1:0-36148 GCF_030228885.1 Corynebacterium sp. MSK195
CAAGCGCCCTTTGCCGGAGTTGAGGTTGGCTTATGAAGAACTTCTCAAATCAGCTTGACACAACATAGGAGCATCACCCTCGAAGCAATTGCCTTACCCCCTGAATATCCGCATATCCCACCACGATACGGACAAAGTCTTCGTCCACGGGTTCATGGTGGATAAGCCGTGATCCCAAAATGCGAGATGCCATATCAAGCCTATTCGCTCGAAGAAGTGCGGTGATACGAACAGGCATGTCTTCTTCCAATTTTGCAACGAGCTGCGCCCACACCCTTGCCAAACTTTGCCCTTGACGAAGCTGAGCAGCTTGACCTAAAACGCGAAAGGTTTCCAAGCGCGAGACTGCCAACATCCTTGGTTCCCCATCGACATCGACGACCAAGTACCAACGTCTACCCTTGTGCACAAGCCCATAAGGATCAGCCACAGCACGTTGCAGCTTCTTGTCCCCACTTCGGCGATACAACACCTCAATTCGAGCTTCATTCCGTACAGCCTCCAGCAGACCTTCTAAGTCGCTTTGGGTTTCATTGCTAAACCAGCCACTGGAATCAAATAGAACCTTCTCTTCCAAATTATGAGTATCGGATGCTCTAGAGAATGAGACTGCGTTCAACTTCTCCTGCAACAAGGCGATGTCCTGGCCAAACCCCAAGTGCGCGAGTGAATCCGCCCCAACACCAAGAATCCTCAACAGCTGAATCTCAATCGGATCCAATCGAGAAGCATTCAACCGAGAACGCCTATCAAGCACAATCCCACCATGCATACCTTGCTCCGTATAAACAGGTATCCCCGCGGCCGAGAGCGCATCAACGTCACGCAGTATTGTGCGCTGCGAAACTTCAAAATGTGAAGCCAACTCCGCAGACGTAACACGGCCTCGTGTTTGCAACAACAAGAGCATAGACAACAGTCGCGCCGATCTCATGCCGCAATTATCACTGGAACCACAATATTTTTCGGAATATGACACTCCTTGTCAGGTTTGTTTGGTCCAATGCGCTTTGGCCACGTAAACAACACCACTCACCGAGAGGAGAATGGCAATGCCAACCCCCAATCTTTTCCTGACTTATGTCTCTGATGTCGAGACCTCGACTGCCTTCTACAGCGATTTATTCGACATGCAGCCATCGTTCATCAGTCCTCGATATGTAGCATTCGAAATTTCACAGGATGTCCTGTTTGCTGTATGGACCGGCCATAACACCCACATGGAGAAACAAGCACCGCGAACAAGCGAAATAGGTTTGATGTTGGATGGACCGGCAACCCGCATTGATGAGACATACCGTCTATGGAAATCAAAAGGAGTCCAAATTGTGCAGCCACCCTACGATGACGTCTTCGGCCGCACCTTCGTAGTTGCCGACCCTGATGGAAACCTTATCCGCGTCAGCCCAGTCGATTAATTCTTAAATCGGGATTCAACAGCTAGGAAATCCTCCAACACCCCAAGGAAAACATCTCAGTTGGAGGATTCCAAGTGCCCCAAAGTGGGAGCTAAAGCCGGGAAAGAATTAAGTACACCGGCTTTCCCGTACAACAAATCCCTAAAAACTGACTGGCTTATGGGCCCCAGCTGAGATACCGCAAACGTAAAGCCCCAGCCCCCCAAACGAACTACTAAATCACCCGATAAAATAATTAGCCGCTCAACCTTGCCATCCAAGCCCAGCAAAGTCGTCCGACTTCGAACCGACTGCCTACACAGTATGCCTAAGACCCAATGCCAGGGCGTCAGATCAAGATAACAAGCAAGATGACTTGTTGACACCATCGAAAACAAGAGTTTAACAGCCGAGAGCGGGAGTTAGGATGTAAATCCCCACACTTGCAATCCTCGACCGCTAAAGTTCAGAAATACAAAGAAACCGGAGGTCACGAACCCTTTCGAGTTTGTTACCTCCGGTGTCGCAGTTTGTACAACTGCTCATGGTGCCCGGGGCGGGACTTGAACCCGCACGTCCTTATCGAACACTGGCACCTGAAGCCAGCGCGTCTGCCAATTCCGCCACCCGGGCAGGGTGTGGATGTCTTAGCGACTTGATAAAGATACCACGAATGCTGCTCAGAACTACAAATCTGCAGGAAAAATAAACTATTTCGGGCAAAGAGAAGGGAAATTTCTGGGAACTTTCGCGTCGCCATCTACGTTTCGAGGTAGTGAACAAACTATACTGATCGCTACTGATCGCTGCATGGTGGAAAGGAGAATGGCTCGTGGCGTTTTTAGAAAAGCTGGCGAAGCTGGACTCCGCCATGCAACGCGGCCTTGATAACGGCATGGCCCTTGTCTTCGGCGGCAAGGTCGTTCCCGCGGAAATTGATGAGCTTTTAAAGCAAGAAGCTCAGGACAATCTCGCGCGCGGCGACGATGACAATCTTTATAGTCCGAACGTAATGACTGTGGGTGTCTCCTCCAAGGATTTGGAGAACTTGTCGCAGGATCGCAATGTGCCGGCCGATTGTGCAGACCAGTTGTCGCGCTTCATTCGCAATAGCGGATGGTCCCTCGCGGGCCCCGTGATTGTGCGTGTGGCGGAGGAATCTGGTTTGCGCACGGGTCAGCTTCGCGTGTCCTCGTTTATTGATCACGAGCCCACGGAAGAGACCGGATTTGAGGCTATTTTCCACGACTTTGATGGTCAGGAGGACCAGATGACCGAGCAGCACGAGAATACGGCTGATGACGCGGTAACTACCGCTTTCATTGCTCCAGATAGTCAACCCGCTCCGCAGCCGCAGGGCCCCGCAGTCAACCTGATGCTGCAGGATGGCTCCTCGCGCGTCTATCACGTGCAAGAAGGCTCCAATATTATCGGCCGCAGCAACGACGCCGACCTGCGGCTTCCGGATACGGGCGTATCCCGTCAGCACGCGGAAATCACCTGGAACGGCCAGGATGCGGTTCTGGTGGATTTGCAGTCCACCAACGGCACCACCGTGAATGAAACGCCGATTGATAATTGGCTGCTTGCCGATGGCGACGTGATCACCATGGGCCATTCCCACATCGAGGTCCGCATCACGGGCCTTGATTCGCACAGCTACTAAGTTCAGTTAAGGAAGGGAGGTCGCCATGGATGCAGTCATCATGCTGGCGCTTCGCATCGGCTTGTTGGCTCTGCTCTGGATTTTTATCCTGGTGGCCTTGAACGCCATGCGCCGCGATACCAATAAGTCCGCCGGTGCTATCCGCCAACAGTCGAAGAAGGTGGGGGCACCGCGGCGTCGGGAAGCGATTAAGCAGCTGTCCATCGTTGAGGGGCCGTTGCAAGGCTCCCACATGGAATTGGGCACACTAGAGGATTGCACGCTGGGCCGAGCCTCTGACTGCGATTTTGTCACGGGCGACGATTATTCTTCTGGCCACCATGCCCGGCTTTTCCGCCGCGGCAGCGAATGGGTTGTGGAGGATTTGGAATCTCGCAATGGCACCTTTGTCAATGGGGTGCGCATCGACCAACCCGAGGTAGTCGGCGCGGACTCCGAAATTAAGCTGGGCCGCACCACCGTGAGGTTGAACGCATGACACTGAAGCTGAACTTCTTTGCTAAGTCCGATCGCGGCCTCATTCGCGACAACAACGAGGACTCAGGCTACGCCGGTCCTCACCTTTTGATCTTGGCCGATGGCATGGGTGGCCACGCGGCAGGCGAGGTTGCCTCCGAGCTGATGGTCAACCACCTAGAAATCTTGGACCAAGATCCGGGTCAGGAAGACACCAAGGCCCTGCTAGAAGCGGCCGCCGAGCAGGCCAATGAGGCCATCAGTGACCACGTCAAAGCCCATCCAGAGACCGAAGGCATGGGCACCACGCTGTCCACCATGCTCTTTAACGGCACGGATTTCGGCGTCTGCCACGTGGGTGATTCCCGCGGCTACCTGCTGCGCGACGGCAAGCTCGAGCAGATCACCAAGGATGATACCTACGTGCAATCCTTGGTGGATAAGGGCGAACTGGACCCAGGCGATGTCTCGTCGCACCCGCAAAAGTCCCTCATTCTAAAGGCCTATACGGGCCGCCCGGTCGAGGCAACGCTATTTACCCTCGACGCCAAGCCCGGCGACCGTATCCTGTTGTGCTCCGATGGGCTTTCGGATCCGGTAACAGCCTCCACTATTGAAACCGCACTGGGGCAGGGCAGCATTGAGCAGGCCGGCTCCAACCTAGTGGACCTGGCCATCCGCTCCGGAGGTCCGGATAATGTCACCGTGGTTATCGGTGAAGTAACCGAGGAAAGCCCCCAGGAGCACGAACCATTCCGCGTAGGCGCCCTCGCGGGTCCTACGGAAGAACCAACCCATCCGGATTCTTCTGCTTCCCGGGCGGCACAGCTCTCCCGCAAGCCGCAAGTAATTCCACCGGCCGTCATGGCCGATGGTGAGGAGGAGCGCCCCGAGCCAGCTGATGACGAAGCGGAGGACGAAACTTCTGGCCGAAAGATCGGCTGGAAGGTTCTCCTTGCTTTGCTCATCGTCCTCGCGCTGGTCATCGGTTTCGGTCTGTGGGCGAAGAACTTCTTGTCCAATAACTACTACGTGTCCACCAACGAGGCGCAGGAAATCACTATCCAACAGGGTGCTGACTACTCCGTCTTTGGCAAGGAACTACACTCCACGCACCAAAACGTGTGCATTAATGACAGCAACTCGCTGCTCTTTTCCAGCCAGCCGTGCGAGGGCGACTTCACGCCGCTGAAGGTCACGGACCTGCCGGAATCTGAACGCAGCGCCGTCGACCATCTCTCCACTGGTGATCTAGGTGAGGTGCAGCAACAGATCAATGATTTGGGCGATAAGGCGCTCAAGCCATGTATCACTGCACCGAGCCAAAAAGATAAAAAGGATGCCAAGAAAAACAAGCCTGGCGTTACCTGCCGGGAGGTGTAGGTTGTGAAAAAGTTTTTTAGCCGAGGCACCGAACTCGGCCTGCTCATCCTATCCGCCATTGTCTTCGCTATTACTCTGGTCAGCCTGGAGCTATCCCAAGACAATGCGCTGACGATGGACCTGGTTTATCTCATCGGCGGATTCATCGGCGTCTTCACCGTTGCCCACTTGGTGATGTGTTTCTTAGCGCCGCATGCCGATCAAATCATGCTGCCGATTGTGGCGATCCTCAACGGCATGGGGCTCATCATGTTGGCCCGCCTGGATCTGGTCAATGAAAGCGGGCTCGCGGTGCGTCAGGTCATGTGGACCATCGTCGGACTTGTACTCTTTGTGCTGGTCTTAGCTATTTTGAAGGATCACAGGTCGCTGACGCGCTACTCCTATATTTTGGGTGCTGCTGGCCTCATCCTGCTAGCCCTGCCGCTGGTATGGCCGCAGCCTGCGGACGTGGAGGCACGCATCTGGATAAACTTGGGTCCCTTTTCCATCCAGCCCGGCGAGTTCTCCAAGATCTTGCTGATCTTGTTCTTTGCCATGCTGCTGACGCAGAAGCGCTCCCTGTTTACCGTGGCGGGATACCGCGTACTGGGAATCTCCCTGCCGCGCCTTCGTGACCTCGCCCCCATCCTGATCGTGTGGGCCATCGCGATCGTCATCATGGGCATTTCCAATGACTTCGGCCCGGCACTGCTGCTGTTTAGCACCGTCCTTGGCATGCTATTCATGGCCACCGGCCGAGTGAGCTGGCTGCTTATCGGCGTCATCCTCGTTGGCGTTGGTGGTTTTGGTATTTATCAGATCTCCGCGAAGATCCAGCAACGCTTTTCTAACTTCCTAGACCCGCTGGGCAATTATGATGGCACGGGCTTCCAGCTTTCCCAGTCGCTATTCGGCATGTCTTCGGGCGGCATCTCTGGCAGCGGCTTGGGCGAGGGGCATCCAGAGCTGGTTCCGGTGGCCCACTCGGACTTCATCCTTGCCGCAATCGGTGAGGAATTCGGCCTCATTGGCCTAACCGCCGTACTGGTGCTTTTCGGTATGCTGGCCACCCGCGGCTTTGGCACTGCGCTGCGCACCCGCGATACTTACGGCAAGCTGGTGGCTTCCGGTCTTTCTCTTACCTTGGCAGTTCAGGTCTTTGTGGTCACCGGCGGTATTTCTGCCCTGCTGCCGATGACCGGTTTGACCACGCCATTCATGTCTGCCGGTGGTTCCTCTCTCATGGCTAACTACGTGTTGTTGGCGATTCTGCTGCGGATCTCTAACGCGGCTCGTCGCCCCATGCAGGAGACCTCGGGCAATGCTCCGAGCGATACCTCCATGTTCCCGTCGGTCCAGGAGGCTCACCGATGAATCGATCCATCCGCCTAGTGTCACTGTTCGCCATCATTTTGACGGCCATCTTGCTGGTCAACTTGACGGTGATTCAGGCTTTTTCTGAAGATAAATATGCCCATAATCCGCGGAATATGCGCGGCTTCATGGAAATGCAGACCACCCCGCGCGGCCAAATCTTTGCGGGTAATACCGTATTGGCACAGTCGACGCAGAACCCAGACGAGACCTACTCGCGCTCCTACCCCATTGATTCACCGGCCTTTGGCCACCTGACCGGCTACTTGTCGAGCCAATTTGGGGCCTCGGAACTAGAGTCCTCCCAAAATGACATCCTCAATGGCACTGATGATTCTTTAATGAAGCAAAACTGGCTCGATGCTCTAGCCGATAAGCCGAAGCAGGGTGCAAATGTAGAGGTCACCATCGATCCTGCACTCCAGCAGGCGGCTTACGATCAGCTTGTGGGCTCAGGTTACGAGGGCTCGGCGGTTGCCATTCAGCCCTCCACCGGCAAGATTCTAGCTATGGCCTCCAACCCCGGCTACAACCCCAATGATCTAATGGGTGATTCTGCCGAGGAGACCTGGGCCAACCTGCAGGAGCAGGAGGGGCAGCCGCTGGTCAACCACGCCGGTGCAGAGACCTTGCCTCCTGGCTCCATTTTCAAGATCATCACCACCGCGGCGGGCCTTAACAATGGCTTTGATCCTTCCTCCACCCTGACCGGTTCCAATGTCATTACCTTGCCGGATACGGTGACGGAGCTGACTAACTACGACAACCAAAAGTGCAATGGTCAGGATGCGGTGACCCTGCAGACCGCCTTTGCGCTGTCGTGCAATACCGCCTTTGTAGAAATGTCGGAGCAGCTCGGCGCTGATGAGCTGCGCAAGTACGCCAAGGCCTTTGGCGTGGGCGAGAATTACGACCTCGGCGTGTCTACCTCCGCCGGCACCTTGGGTGATTTGCCGGATGGGTCGGCCACGGCGCAGTCCGTCATTGGCCAGCGCGACGTCACCATGACCGCGCTGCAGGCAGCCGTCATGGCGGGCACCGTCGCCAATAAGGGCACCCGCATGCAGCCCTACCTGGTCAATCGCATTACCGACGCCCAGATGAAGGACGTCCGCACCACCAAGCCGAAGAAGGCGGACCAGGCGGTTAATGAGGAAACTGCGGCGACGCTTACTGACTTGATGTATGCCTCCGAGCGTTCGTCCTGGGGCTATGACGGTAACGGCTTTGCCTCCAAGACCGGCACCGCCGAGCACGGCGAGGGGCTGGCCCCGCATGTGTGGTACGTTGCCTTCGATCCGGAACGCGATATCGCGGTAGGCGTCGTGGTGAAAAATGGTGGTAACTTGGGTGAGTCCGCGACGGGCGGCAAGGTTTCCGGCCCAATTGGCCGCGCTATCCTGCGCGCATACCAGGGGGAGCAGTAATGAATAGCGCCGAGAATAAGGAACATCTCCAGGCACTGATTGGCAGCGATTACGAGCTGCAGTGGATCATCGGTCACGGCGGAATGTCCACCGTGTGGTTGGCCGATGATACCCGCAATGATCGTGAGGTAGCGCTCAAGGTTCTGCGCCCGGAATTTTCCGATAACCAGGAGTTCCTCTCGCGCTTTCGCAACGAGGCAAAATCGGCCGAATCCATTCAGTCCGAGAACGTGGTGGCCACTTATGACTACCGCGAGCTAGAGGATAACGGCCGCAAGTTCTGCTTCATGGCCTTGGAGTATGTGCGCGGTGAATCCCTCGCAGACCTTTTGGCGCGCGAAAATACGCTGCAAGAAGAGCTCGCTCTCGACGTCCTCGAGCAGGCGGCGCATGGCCTCTCCATCATTCACCGCATGGAGCTGGTCCACCGCGATATTAAGCCCGGCAACCTCCTCATTACGCAAAATGGCCAGGTCAAGATCACGGACTTTGGCATTGCCAAGGCGGCTGCGGCCGTGCCGCTGACCCGCACCGGCATGGTGGTGGGTACCGCGCAATATGTATCGCCCGAGCAGGCACAGGGCAAGGACGTCACGCCGGCTTCCGACGTCTATTCGCTCGGCGTCGTCGGCTATGAAATGCTCGCCGGCAAGCGCCCTTTTACCGGAGATTCCTCCGTGTCCATCGCCCTGGCCCACATCAACCAGGAGCCGGAGCCACTATCGACGAATATCAGCGCCCCGGCTCGCGAGCTCATCCGCATTGCGTTGCGCAAGGATCCGGCCACCCGCTACGCCGATGGCAATGAGTTCACCCTGGCCATCTCCGCAGTTCGCTTGGGCAAGCGCCCGCCGCAGCCTAAGTCCGCCCCGCTAACGCAACGCGCACCCGAGCCCTCTCCGTCCGCATCGACGGAGATGTTGGGCAACGTTGCCCAGCCCACCACGATCCATCCGGCTGCGGGCACTGCTGCGCACAAGGAGTCCAAGGGCGGATCCTCCTTCCTGAAGGGCCTGGGTATCACCCTGCTCCTCGCAGCCGTGGCCGGTGGTGGTTACGCTGCCTACCACAACTTGAGCGATAACGAGGGCGACAGCGAGCCCTCTAGCACCCCGGAGACCTCGGTAGTTACGGAGTACCGCGATCCCACCACCACCCCGCAGGACACCCCGGACGAAGATACGGAAGAGGCCCCAGAACCGGTGACGGTGACAGAGACGGAGCCGCAGGAATCCAATCTGGAAGAAGCCCCGCGCACGACTCACCGCGAGGCACCCACGCGCCACTCGCCTACTCGCCAGGAACAGCCCCCGGCCGTACCAACGCAACAGAATCCGCAGGATACGCACGTTGAAACTACACCTGAGCTGGATACTCCAGTAAACTCGCAGGCTAATGAGCTCCCCGGAGACTTGGCCGATCTACTTACACAGGAGGGTGACTAAGCGATGGTCAATGACCGCTATCGGAGAGGCGAGATCATCGGCGCCGGTGGCATGTCTGAGGTCTATGCTGCCGAAGACACCGTCCTAGGCCGCCAAGTGGCGGTGAAGATGCTCCGACCGGAAATGGCGCGCGACGTCAACTTCCGCGAGCGTTTTTACCGCGAGGCCCAGAACTCGGGCAAGCTGAATCACCCCAATATCGTTGCGGTTTATGACACCGGTGAAACCGAGCTGGATGGCATGACCATCCCATATATCGTCATGGAGCGGGTCAATGGCCGCACCCTGCGCGATATCATTCGCGAGGACGGAGCTCTGTCCGCCCAGGAAGCGGCGGATATCCTCAAACCGGTAGCAGATGCACTGCAAGCCTCGCACGAGGCCGGGATTATCCACCGCGATATCAAGCCGGCAAATATTATGCTCACCAACACCGGCCAGGTGAAGGTGATGGACTTCGGCATCGCCCGCGCCTTGGATGATTCCACCTCGGCGATGACGCAAACTTCCGCCGTTATCGGCACCGCCCAGTACCTTTCCCCGGAGCAGGCCCGCGGTAAGAACGCGGATGCCCGCTCCGATGTCTATGCGCTGGGCTGCGTGCTCTATGAGGCGCTTACTGGCCATACTCCTTTTGAGGGCGAAACCCCCTTTGCGGTTGCGTACCAACATGTGCAGGAAGAGCCGACGCCGCCGTCGGAGCTCATCGCGGATCCCTCACTGACCCCTACCCAACGCGTCAATATAGATGCGGTGGTCCTTACCGCTATGGCCAAGCACCCGGCGGATCGTTATCAGTCCGCTTGGGAGATGGCCGGCGATTTGGAACGCCTGCGCAATGGGCAGATCACCGCGGCGGCGCGCATGCACGTCAACGAGGAAGAAGACGAGCAGCCTACCGAAATGGTCGGCGCCGCCGCACCAGCTGCGGCCGCGCACCGCGCGCCAATCCAGTCCACCCGCCCCACCGAGGACGATGATAATCAAGGTGGTGGCTGGATGAAGTGGCTGGCGGCATTCCTGGCCGCCCTCTTGGTGGCCATCGTAGGCTACTTTGCCTGGGATTTCTTCTCCTCCGAAAAGGAATCTGAGGATAAGCCACGCCAGACCCAATCGGCCCGCGAAGACAAAATCACCGTGCCCGAGGTGGAAAACCGCCCGCGCAACGAGGTGGTTAAGGAACTAGAAGACATGGGTCTGCAGGTCACCGTCAATGAAGAGGCCAACCCGGATATTCCACGCAATAATGCCATCCGCATTAATCCGGCCCCAGGCTCCGAGCTGCAGAAGAATGCCTCGGTGACCCTGACCGTTTCCTCCGGCAAGGAGATTACGGACGTCCCGGATATCACCGGCATGACCTTGGATGAGGCCGCCCAGGCACTCGAAGGGGCAGGCTTGGCGCTCAACTCCGATGTCTCGGAAGAAAACGATGAGTCCCCGGCCGGCCAGATCATCAAGCAGGACCCGGCCGGCGGCACGCAGCTATCCAAGGGTTCGAAGGTGCGGGTGACGGTTTCTAAGGGCGTCGAAAAGAAGCGCGTGCCCGATGTCGCTGGCATGGATGTCGAGGATGCCCAAAGCCGCCTGGAGTCGAATGACTTTGATGTAGACGTGCGCGAGGTGGATTCCTTGGAGCCGAAGGGCACGGTGCTCAGGGTCTCCAACCAGGGCGCGGAGCTGGAAAAGGGCAAGCCGGTTACCGTTGAGGTATCCAATGGCATGCTCTTTAAAGCCCCTGACCTGGTACGCAAGAATCAAGGCCAGGCCGAGGCCGCGCTGCGGGAGGCTGGCTGGACCGGCCAGTTCGTCGTGGGCGAGCCGGCTCCTACCGGTGCCTTGGTGGATGCCAATAAGATTGGCTGGGCGTCTGTGAACCCGGGCGATACCATGCGCAAGGATCAAAATATTGATATCCGCCTGTGGAGTTTCGACCCCGCTGCACTTCTGCCGCAGCCATAACTGCTGGTATCCTAAGGCCTCAGTACGAACTTAGATAAGACTTTAAATCTAGAAAAGGTATCTTATGCCGAAGTCAAAGATTTCCCAGAGCTCCTCCGTCCCTACCTCGAGCTCTGCTACCAACCGCACGCCCGTCAAGATCAATTCTGAGGGCACCCCGAAGTGGTACGTCGCTATCATGCTGGGCCTGATGGTCATCGGCCTGCTGTGGCTTGTGGTCAATTACCTCGCTGGCCAGGACATCCCGTTCATGGCGGACCTCGGCGCATGGAATTACGGCATCGGCTTCGGCCTGGCCATCATCGGCCTGCTAATGACCATGGGTTGGCGCTAAGCTAAACGCCACAGCCTATTCCCTCGCTCCCTACTTTTTGTAGGTGGCGAGGGTTTTTCATATCTAGGAGCCACATGTCTCGCCATATTCTTGCCGCTGGCCTCATCATTTCGGTGGCCTACGCGGCCGTGCACATCGCGTTTGCCGACGCCACCCTACTCACCGGCGCCGCTCCCCTCCGCCTTTCCGTGCGCAACTACCTAGGCGACGTCTTGGGCTCGGGCATGGTGTGGGGAATCTTTAGCTACCTCATGGGTAAGGAATTTCCGGGCCGGTGGCTCAAGGCACTCCTGGCCGGTACGGGAATCATCGTGATGATGCTGGCGGTGCACTACACCTTGCTCGTGGTCTTCGGCGTGTATAACTGGCACGAGGCATTCGAGTACAACGCCCAGTGGTTCTTCCTGGCACTGATTTCTGGACCGGTACTGGGGCTGGCCGGTGCGGCCTCGGCACGGTTCCGCTGGTTCGACTACCTCGCCGTCCTCGGCTTCCTCCTCGAGCCCGTGGTTGCCGGACTCGTCCCAGGCAGTTCCTACCTGCCCCGCACCACGACCATCCCTGGGTACTTCGCCGCCGCGACTCTCTGGCTCATCGGCGCGGGCTTCTTTATTTGGCAGCGCCGCCGTTCCACGCGCTAAGCGCTTCTTCGGCGGCCCACCACCCCGGCATACCGTGCACGCCAGCGCCGGGAGCAGCGGAGCTAGAGGCCATAAAAACTCCCGGAGCCAGGCGGTGCGGATGGGCCGACAGGCGTGGTCGCAGGAGGGTTTGCAGCCCGGTCATGGCACCGCCAGCAATATCGCCACCCACCAAATTAGGATTCCATCGCTCCAGATCGGCCGGGCTCGTAGCACGGGTGGCCAGGATGGTATCGCGAAATCCGGGGGCAAAGCGCTCGATCTGAGCGGCAATCAGCTCGCTGACCTCGCCCGGATAGCGCTCCACATAGCCGCGCGGGACATGCGCATACGTCCACAGGGTGTGCCCTCGGGATGGGTCTGCCACGAATTGCTGGCAGGCCAATACCAAGGGGTGCTTAGGCATGCGCCGCTTGCCGACGTCCCCCTCAGCCCCACAGATTTCCTCCATGGTGCCTCCCACATGCACGGTGCCGGCCCGACCCACGCGCGGATCGGTCCATGGCACGGGTTCGCTGAGGTGAAAGTCCACTTTGAAGACGGCGCTGCCGTAGCGCCAGCGCTCGAGGCTGCGTCGGGTGCCGTCCCGCAGTTCCACCCCACCCAGGCTCAGAATCTGGCGCGGGGTGAGGTTCACAATGATCGCATCGGCCGGAGGCAGCTCCCGCAGGTCGGTGACTTCGCATCCGGTGTGGAGGCGGGCATGGTGGGAGCGGAGGAGGTTAAGGAGGGCGTCGATAAGAGCGCCGGTGCCGCCCTCCACCACGGGCCAGCCACGGGTCATCCCTAGCCCGCCAAAAAGCAGGCCGAACGCCGAGGTAAAAGGCGTGGTCGGCGAGGTGATCGCGTGTACCGCGCTGCCCGCAAAGAGGGCGCGAGCCTGGGGCGTGCGGAAGGCCGCGCTCGCCAAGCTGCTGGCGGGCAAGACTCCGGCCGCGCCAAATTGTGCCAAGCGCACGGGGCGATTGGGCCAGCGCACCAGCGGGGTAAGCGCATTATCCACATGCTCATCGATGTGGCGAACAATGTGCCCATGCAGCCGCCTCCATGCCTGGGCATCGGTCCCCAACTCCGCCGCCGTGTCCGCCAAGGAACCGTGCAGGATCCCGGCCGGCGCGCCTTCGAGCGGATGGGCCATGGGATAAGGAGCATTGCGCCACCGCAAACCGTGAGCTTCCAAGTTCAGGGCGCGAAAGGCCGGGCTCGCTATGCCAAAGGGGTGCCCGGCCGCGCCGAGATCCACAATCGTGCCCGGGAAAATCTCCGCGGAGGATGCCGCTGCACCACCGGCCCGGCCGGCGCGCTCGTAGATATCCACACTCCACCCGGCCATGGCCAAGCGCGCCGCGGCCGTGAGCCCATTCGGGCCTGCGCCGACGATCACAGCGCGAGGTTGATAATCCACAATGCTCCTTATGCAGGTCAGTACCCAAATTTATCAGTCTTGTTAACACAATGGGTAGAAAGTTATCCACAGGCTGTGGAGAAAACCTGTGAAATGTGAATTTCACACAATCATTAACACCCTGTGGATAACTGTTTTCACGGGCTTCCACAAGCTGATTTTCGCACTTTCGCACCGGCCAGACCAGCGTGATCAGGGAAAACTCCGGAAAAGCGTTCGGTAAATTACAAAAATGTAGTTATCCACAATGTGGATAACCATTGTGGAATTTTTTCGCACACGCTTTCCGGTGATCAAATTCCACAGTTATCCCCAAACCCCAGCTTGTTGGGCTAATAGTGCGAGGACTACCGCGGCCACCGCAGCAACGCCGCCCCAGCGGAGGCTGGAGCTTTTTCGATAGAGGAAGAGGCTCAACACGATGCCTGTGCACAACCCGCCAAGGTGTCCCCACAGGGATACGCCATCGGCGAGAAAGGTATAGGCCACATTCGCCAGAACGAGCGCGATGGGCGCACGGAGATCGAGCCCGCGCTGGCGGTAAGAACCCACCAGCATGGCCATGAGCGCGAAGAGCGCGCCCGAAGCGCCGACGGTGGGGGTCTCAAAATCGAATGTCAGGATCATGGCGGACGCGCCGAGGCAAGAAATGAGGTAGGCGGCGAGGTACAACCCGGTGCCAAGAGCCCGCTCCACCTCCTTGCCTATGAGAAGGAGCATGATCATGTTCACCGCCAAGTGGCCCGCGTCCAGGTGCATAAACGCGGAGGACAGGGCGGTCTGCGGCGCAATCGGGTATTGCGGGCCCCACAGGCCCCAGTCCACCGCGAGGTCGGAATCATAGAAGGTAGCGCCCAGCGTCCGCGCCTGCACCGCGGTAATAAGCCAGGCAATGATGCAGACGGCCGCGATGAGCGCGGTCGCCGGGGTAGTGCGGACATAGTTTCTCACCATGGTCATGAAGTTGTCAGTCCTTGAGGCGGGGTCTAGTGGTGGGTGGCTCGAGGTAAAACTGCAACGAGCCCGCCGCCGCATGGATAATGCGGTGACGGGCCCGAGGGAAAAGGCGATTACGCGATATCGATGGACTCGATAACAACGTCCTCGTGCGGACGGTCCATGCGGTCGGTATCAACCTTGGCGATCTTGGACACAACCTCCTGGGAGGCAGCATCGGTAACCTCACCAAAGATGGTGTGGTGGTTGTTCAGGTGCGGGGTCGGCGCCACGGTGATGAAGAACTGGGAGCCGTTGGTGCCTGGGCCAGCATTGGCCATGGCCAGCAGGAATGGGCGGTCGAACTGCAGCTCCGGGTGGAACTCGTCCTGGAACTGGTAGCCCGGGCCACCGCGGCCGGTGCCGGTAGGGTCGCCGCCCTGGATCATGAAGTTATCGATGATGCGGTGGAAGATTGCGCCGTCATAGAACGGGCCGGACTGCTCGCCCTTTGCGTTCTGGGTGGAGTAGTCCTTCTCGCCCTTGGCCAGGCCGATGAAGTTTTCAACGGTTACCGGTGCGTGGTTACCGAAGAGATCGATAACAATGTCACCGTAGTTGGTATGCATCGTTGCAGTTGCGGTCTTCTGAGTCATGCCAGCCATTGTAAAGAATTTAACGCGCGCCTGCCGCGCATGACATAACGCTGTCAGCGATCGCGCTAGCCTGAAGGCATGATTCGCGCGCTACTTTTTGATCTGGATGACACCTTGCTCGACCACACCGGCGCGGCCCGGGACGCAGTGGATCAGTGGTGCCGCGAACTCGGCCTGCCCGAGGGCCAGCATGCGCGCTTTGCGGCCATCGAGCGCACCTGGTTCAGCGCCTACGAGCGCGGCGAGGTCACCCACCAGGGTCAGCGGGCGGCGCGCTGCCGCGAATTCCTCGGCCGGGAGATGAGCGATGCCGAGGCGCTGGCCGCTTATGACGGCTATCTTTCCGCCTACCAGCAGCAATGGCGCGCTTTTGCCGACGCCCTGCCCACTCTCACCTGGGCCCTCGAGTCCGGCTTTCAGGTGGGCGTGCTCACCAATGGCGAGCGCGAGATGCAGCAGGCCAAGCTGGAGGCGACAGGCCTTGCGCTTGCCGACGTCCACCTCATCCCCACCGTCGACCTCGGCTGCCCCAAACCACAGCGCGCGGCCTACCTTGCCGCCTGCGATCAGCTGGGTACGGCTCCCGCAGACACGCTCATGGTGGGCGATTCCCTCACCAACGATGTGCGGGGCGCGCGCTCGGCGGGGCTGCACGCGCTCCACCTCGACCGTGCGGGGAATGGGGATCTGAGTTCGCTTAGCGCGTTGAAAGAGGTCCTTTCCTAGATAGCCAGCTGACTACGCTGGCGCCGAGGCTTGCGCACCCAGTTTGCGGATCTTTCTCGCTAGTGATGTTTTTAACCCAAAGGGTAGAACGAGAAAAGAAACATACCGGTTCCATTCGGACACCCAGCGGATTCGCAGCCACTTTGCAGTTTGCGGAGGATACTAAAAGAGCTACTAAGAAAGGATCCGCACATGGATTTCTTGTCCTCCCTCCACAACCTCATGGACGCGGGCTCGCTGCTCCAGAGTTTCGGACCTTATATCCTGCTCGGCGTCGCCGTCGTCATCTTCATCGAGTCCGGCGTGCTTTTCCCATTCCTGCCGGGTGATTCATTGCTAGTAACCGCGGCCATCCTGCGCCACGAGCTCGACATCAACGCCTGGCTGCTCTTTGTCGTGGCCGCGGTGGCCGCCTTTGCCGGCGACCAGGTGGGCTTCTACTTGGGCCGCCGCTTTGGCCGCAAGCTTTTCAAGGACGATGCCCGCGTCCTGCGCACCGAACACCTCGATAGCGCGGAGGACTTCTTCCAGCGCCACGGCCCGGTAGCCCTAGTACTGGGACGCTTCGTGCCGATTGTGCGCACCTTCGTCCCTTTCGCCGCGGGTACCGCAGAAATGGGCTACTCCTCGTTCCTGCGCTGGAATATCCTCGGCGGCGTGGGCTGGGTAGGTTCCATGCTGCTCGTCGGTGTCCTGCTGGGCGGCATCCCCGGGATTGCCCACTCCATCGACATCATCATGCTGATCATCGTGGCAATTTCCGTCCTGCCGATGATCATCAGCTGGATCAACAAGCGCCGCAAGGAAAAGCACGAAATCCCAGCCACGTAAGAACTTTTATTCTTTACCCGGCCGGGATTGCGGTGCGATTAGGGAGGATTTAGAGCGAATCGCGTACCTCATCGCGAGCCAGCACCATATTGCGCAGGGAGGCCTCGGTCTCCTCGTAGCCGCGGGTCTTCAGGCCGCAGTCCGGGTTAACCCACAGGCGCTCGACCGGCACGTGCTTGAGCGCGGCGCGGATGAGCTCCGCCATCTCCGCTACGGAAGGCACGCGCGGGGAATGAATATCGTAGATGCCCGGGCCGATCTCGGAGTGGAAGGTCTCGTCGATATCCTCCAGCAGCTCCATGCGGGAGCGGGCCGCCTCGATGGAGGTGACATCGGCATCCAAGCCGGCAACGGCATCGATGATCTGGCCGAACTCGGAGTAGCACAGGTGGGTGTGGATCTGGGTGGTCGGCTTGGCCTCGAGCGCTACCAAGCGGAAGGAACGCACGGCCCAGTCCAGGTAGGCCTTGCGGTCTTCCTCGCGCAGCGGCAACAGCTCGCGCAGGGCGGGCTCGTCGATCTGGATGATGTCAATGCCGGCCTCTTCCAGGTCATGCACCTCATCCGCCAGCGCGACGCCGAGCTGGTCCGCGGAGACGGACTGGTGTACGTCATCTCGCACGAAGGACCAGGCCAGAATGGTCACCGGGCCGGTGAGCATGCCCTTGACGTGGTGCTCCGAGAGCGACTGCGCGAACTTGGACCACTCGGTGGTCATCGCAGCCGGGCGGGAGATGTCACCAACAACGATTGGCGGACGGGTGCAGCGGGAGCCATAAGACTGGACCCAGCCGTTTTCGGTGGTGACAAAGCCATCGAGCAGCTCAGCAAAGTACTGAACCATGTCATTGCGCTCCGGCTCCCCGTGGACGAGGACGTCGAGACCGAGGCGCTCCTGCAGCTCAATGACGGACTTGACTTCGTCCTTGAGGGCGGCGTTGTAGTCGGCGTCGGAAAGCTCGCCTTTGCGGTGCGCCGCACGCGCCTGGCGGATCTCCTTGGTCTGGGGAAAGGAGCCGATGGTGGTGGTTGGCAGCTGCGGCAGGCCGAGTTCCTTCTGCGCCTCGTTGCGCTCAGCAAAGGCAGGCTCGCGCTTAACCTCGCCGGCCGGCAGCTTTTCGATGCGCGTCTTCACCGCCGCGTTGTGGATGCGCTCGGATTCGGCACGGGTGCGCACTGCGCGGTCGCTGATGCTATATGCCTCCGGTGCCTCTAGCGGACCCTGAGAGAGGGCGACGACTTCCTTGACCTTCTCGTTGGCGAAGGAGAACCAAGTGGCGACGTCGGCCGGCAGCTTGGTTTCCGCCTCCACGGTGTGCGGCACGTGCTGCAGGGAAACGGAGGTCGATACGGAAAGGGAATCGAGGCTACCCTCCAGGTCCTCGTACTTGGAACGCAGGTCGCGCAGGTTGGCGGCCCAGACATTGCGGCCGTCGATAAGGCCAGCAACCACGTGGGACTTCAAATTCTTCACGCGCTCGAGGTAGCCCTCATCGAGTGCCAGGGTGCCTACGGAAAGGTCCACCTGGACAGCCTCTGGCTTGAGCTCCGCCAGAACGTCGAGTCCCTTGCGGGCAGAACCGTACGGAGTGGTGAGGTATACCTGCGGGCGGTTGTCCGCGCCCAAAATGGCCTCATAGGCGCGCTTGGTATGGGCGGCCAGTTCCTCATCATTGGCAATGGTCAGGTCCGCTACCAGGGCAGGCTCGGCCAGCTGTACCCACTTCACGCCGGACTTATCCAGCTCGGCCAGTACCTCCTGGTATGCCTTGACGGCATCATCCAGGCGGTCGAGCGGAGACTTGGTAGCACCCTCTGCCTGCTTAGACAGGGCCAGCAGGGTAACCGGGCCGACGAGGTATGGGCGCACGGTATGGCCTGCCGCGCGGGCCTCTTCTACCAGCTTGATAACGCGCTGCGGGTGCGCCTTGAAGTCCTGGTCATCGACGATTTCCGGGACGATGTAGTGGTAGTTGGTGTCGAACCACTTGGTCATTTCCAGCGGCGCGGTGTCCTTATTGCCGCGGGCCAAGGTGAACTCATCATCCAGGGTCTCGCCGGCCACGGCGCCAACGGTCAGTGCGGTCTCGAGCACCTGGTCGTAGTAGGCGACGTCGGCAGGAATGGCGTAGTCCTCAGTAAGGCCCAGGTCGCGCAGGCGGTTATAGGTATCCAAGCGCAGGGAATGTGCAGCGGACTCGAAGGTTTCCGCATCGATGCGGCCGGCCCAGTAGGATTCCAGCGCACGCTTGAGTTCGCGGTTAGCGCCGACGCGAGGGTAGCCCTCAATCGTCGCCTTGGGGAAATTAGTGTTCGTCATTGTCTACTCCGATTCGAGATAACAGGTCTTGCGTAATGTCCGGGTTGTTGTGGGTATAGATATGGAGGCCGTCCGCGCCGCCGGCCACGATGGTGCGGGCCAATTGGGCGGTAAGCTCCATGCCGATTTCGTATTCCTCTTCTGGGGTTGTCGCTGCCGCGAGCTGGTTGCGCACCCTCTCGGGTACGGTCAGCCCGGACAGCTGCCCCATTCGCTCCAACCGGCGCAGGCTGGTCATGGGCATAATCCCCGGAATGAGGGGGATCTTCACCCCGGCCAATTTCGCCCTTTGGGCGAAGCGGAGAAAGTCCTCCGCGTCGAAGAAAAGCTGGGTGATGGCAAAGTCCGCGCCGAGGCGCTGCTTATTAAGCAAGACGTCGAAGTCTTCGTCTTCGTTCTTGGATTCGGCATGGCCGCTGGGGTAGCACGCCACGCTCACCGCGAGGCGGCCGGCGGCAAAGCGGGCAGCCTGGTGGCTTTCCAGCTGGCGGATGAGGCGGACCAGCTCATCGGCATGTTGCAGGTAATGCTCTGGCATGCCCCCTTCGGGGAGATCGCCGCGCAGGGCCAGCAGGCCGCGCACGCCGGCATCCACCAAGCGATTAATCCACCCGATGAGCTCGTCGCGCGTCCCGGCCGTGCAGGCCAGGTGCGCCAGGGGGCGCATAGAGGTGTTCTGCGAGATCTTCTCAATGAAGGCCGCGGTTCCCTCCAACCAACCGGAGCGCTGGGAACTGGTCACCGCGATGTAATCAGGGTGATAGCTTTCCAGGACTTCTAGTAAGCGGTCGATTTTGGCGGCATCGGCATCGTGGCGCGGCGGGATCACCTCAAAGGAAAGGGCAAGGCGCTCGGGCGCATGTGCTTCCTCTTCACTTTCATAGTCCAAGGGCGCAGAAGCCGAAAGTCGCGGGCTCATGGTCACCTCCTTTGCTGGTCGTCGTTGGTGTGTTGAGAAAAAACGTACCAAGCTGTTCAGTTTGCGCGGTAGCGATTCTGCAATGGTAATACCTTTGCAAGCCTGCAAACTGCGAGGTTGGCGAAAAATCGGGTGAATAATAATCGTTAATTCTGAACCAAGCGGTCTATTTCTAGCGCGTTCCCCCTGCACGCCACGACGCCAACGGTGGTACACCAACCACCACGTCACTATGCTGGGTGAAAGCGAATTGATAAATCTGAGTTAAGGAGTGTTCCACCCCATGAACCCCACCACGCTAAACGTGGCCTTTAAGACCGCATCGAACCTGTGGAGCCAGTTCAATAACTACCGCGAAGAAAAGTCCCGCGAGGCCTACACCGCCCTGGAAGAGGCCGCACAGAAGATGGACGAGCGCGATAACAGCACCTTCGCCGAGCCGCGCCGCCAAGCAGGCGCCGTTACCCGCGCCGCACACTCCCGCCTCGAGCGCGCCCTGGCGGAGTTCAACGACTACCGCGAAGACGCCACCGAGCGCCTGAACGACGCCAAGGAAGAGGCCACCAAGAAGGCTAAGAAGGCCCGCAAGCAGGCAAAGAAGGATTCTCAGAAGGCCCAGAAGAACCTCAAGAAGAAGTCCGCCAAGGTAGCCAAGAAGCAGAAGAAGAATAAGAAGTCTTCTAAGGGTTGGATCTTCGCCGGCATCATCGCCCTGCTGTCCGCTGCGGCCGGTGCCGCCTATTACTGGCTGCGCTCCAACGACAAGCCGTCCCAGACCCCGCCGCGCGTGGATGATTTCCAGTCCGATTCCCATACCGCTCCGGAGTCCACCTTGGTCTACACCTCCACCAGCGAGAATGACACCCAGTCTGACCTCGTTGAAGAAGGTGCCGTACGCGATGAGGAGCTCCTCGGTTCCATCGATGAGCAGCTGGCCAAGCACCGCGAGGAAGAAGCAGCTCAGCCGGCCGATACCACCCGCGTTACCGATGACCACCAAAACGAGGGCAAGCACCGCTTGTAAACCGAGGAATAAATACGCTTACCACCCCGCCGTGGGGGTATGCGTGGCGTTGTCTAGATCTCATTGCTTTGCCTAAACAAAAATCTCTTGATTGAATTCCCACATTAGGGATCTTTCTACAAGGAGATGAACAATGAGCTTTGAGTCCCTCACCGTCAAGCTCAAAGACGGCTCAACGTACTACTTCCCGGCAGGTGCGGTGTCCAAAGACCCTTCCTCTCGCGTGGATAACCTGCGCTTCGCCATCGATAACGGAACCACCTTCCACTCCGTGGATGAGGCCGGCATCGAGCGCGAATTCAACGGTCACGACGTCCGCAATTACCACCTAGCCTAAGCGTTAGCACAATCCCTTCCCCGCAGGTCACCAACCTGTGCGGAGGGGATTTTCGCATGCCCACCCCACGCTGCTGCCCCGCCGTCTATCGTGGATCTTATGGAACTTCGCGCAACGCAGGAATCTGACCGCACCTACCTCGCCCGCCTCAACTTTCTTACCGATACTTTCGGTGACGAGCACGGCGAGCTCTCCCCCGACTTCGCCGATGATTTCGCCTTCTACGTGGAAAATTGGGATCCCAACCAGGGCGGTTTCATCGCCTGGCAGGAGCTCGTCCCGGCGGGCGGCGTGTGGCTCAACTGGGGTACGGAGGACAATCACGGCTTTGGCTTTGTCGAGCCCGCCATTCCGGAGCTCGCGATCGCGGTCGAGGCCCGCTATAAGGGCCAGGGCATTGCCACCGCGCTTATCGACGCCGCCATTTCCCTCGCCCAGACCCTGCGCGCCCCCGGCATCTCGCTAGCCGTCCACCCCGATAATCCCCGCGCCAAGGGTCTCTATGAACACCTCGGCTTCGAGCACGTGGGCACCCACAAGGATCACTTTGTGATGGTCAAGCGTTTCTAAAGCGAACGCAGGCGAGCGTGGGTGACGTAAATCGGCTCGTTATCCACGGCCGTCTTAAATTCTTCGGTCAGGCCAGCCATAACTGCCTCACGAGCCTCTTCGCGGGTGCTGTGAAAGCTCACAACCTCGCCATCTACCGCAGCCTCGCCGCGCTTGCGCACCACAACAAATTCCGCGCCCTCCGGCGCCGCAACTTCCTTGTCTGCGGAGGTAAAAGGATCGCTGTAGCGAGCATTGGCGGTCATGGTTGGTCTCCTGGTGGTATCGCGGGACAGTAATGATTCCCCATTCACTGTACTGAAAGTTTCTCCCCCGCGACCTTGCACACTTCCGCCCTCTTCTTTCGCCGATCACGATTTTCGTCCATATAAACCGGCGCAACCGTCGACGAAAACCACGGTTTGTATGGACGAAAATCGCTAAATCAACCCCCTGAACCCCGCCACATAGAAAAAGTCCGGCTCCTCCGAAAAGGAAGCCGGACTTCATGCTGTGGAGCATAGGAGAATCGAACTCCTGACCTTCTGCTTGCAAAGCAGATGCTCTACCAATTGAGCTAATGCCCCAGTGCCTGAATATTTTACTACCGCAGGCGAAGTAACTCCAAACCTGAACCACTCAAATCACTTTGGGCACTGTAGGCATGTCCTATCACTTCAGTTACACGCAGGCGCTAGGGTCATGGACACATCGTGTCCACTTTCCCTCATCCTTAGGAAAACCATGCGTCGCATTCTCACCTCCGCCCTCACCGTGCTCGTTGCCGCTGCCGTTCCGGCGGCCGCTAATGCACAGTTGCCGCAGATTCCACAGCTGCCTGCGTCCTCCAGCTCGAATATCCAAGATGACATCAACCACCGCATCGAGGACGCCCGCGCGCAGGTCGAGGACATCTCCTCCAAGGCTTTCCCGCACAAGGCTCCTAAGCAGAAGGCACCCACCCCGGCCCAGGAGAAGAAAACAAAGCCACGCAATAATGGTGGCGTCGACTGTGCCAACTGCGTAGCTATCACCTACGACGACGGCCCCGGCGCCGAAACCAACCGCCTGCTGGACAAGCTCAAAGCAAAGAACGCGCACGCAAGCTTCATGGTGATCGCCCCCAGTGCTGAGCAGCACCCTGAGCTCCTCCAACGCATGAAGGCCGAGGGCCACACCATCGGCAACCACACCAAGAGCCACCGCCAGCTCAACACGCTGTCCCCTGAGCAGGTATCCCAAGAAATCGACGCCGGCAACGCCGCTATTAAGAAGGCCACCGGCCAGGGCACGCGCTGGGTACGCCCGCCCTACGGCGCTACCAACGCCACCGTGGATCAGGTAACCCGCGATAAGGGCGTCTCCCAGGCGCTATGGGACGTCGACACCGTGGATTGGAAAGACCGCAACTCTGAGCACGTCTGTTCCTCGGCCGTGCAGGGTGCCCGCGCCGGCTCCATCGTCTTGATGCATGATATCCACCCCACCACCGTGGACGCCGCCGATTGTGTCATCGAT
Organism: Corynebacterium sp. MSK195; assembly: GCF_030228885.1. Lineage (NCBI taxonomy): Bacteria > Bacillati > Actinomycetota > Actinomycetes > Mycobacteriales > Corynebacteriaceae > Corynebacterium > Corynebacterium sp. MSK195. The sequence goes on from NZ_JASPGT010000013.1 coordinate 23,289, forward strand.
GGCCTGCGCGCCAAGGGCCTCGAACCTGTGAGCCTGGATCGCCTCCTGCGCACCCCCGTGGCAGGTAAGCGCTACTACGCTCGTGGTTAATGATTGATTTTGCCCTGACTGCCGACGCCGTCGCTCCCCAACTCCTCGGCTGCACCCTCACCCATGCCGGGGTGAGCATCCGCCTCACTGAGGTCGAGGCTTACCTAGGCGCCGAGGACTCCGCGGCACACACCTTCAATGGCAAAACCCCGCGTAATGCGGCCATGTTCGGTCCTCCGGGCAGGTTCTACGTCTATATTTCTTACGGCATCCACCGCAACGTCAATATCGTCTGTGCCCCTGAAGGCACTGGCCAGGGCTGTCTGCTGCGTGGCGGTGAAATCATCGAGGGTGCCGACATCGCCTTCGCCCGCCGTGGCACCTCTGATTTTCATAACCTCGCCCGCGGACCGGGAAACCTCGGCAAAGCCCTCGGCTTCACGCTCGAAGACAACCACCAACCAATACAGCTTGTCGAGCGAACCACCGAACCAGAATGGGTGTGCGGACCGCGTATCGGTATCTCCAAAAACCAGGAAGCGGCCCTCCGGTTTTGGATCCCCTTCGATAAAACCGTCTCGGGCCGCCGCGGCTATCCCAAGAAATAGCCCTGCTCGTTTCGCTAGCTAATAGCGCCCACCGTAGCGCTCATCATTCTCGATGGCCTTAATGATCCGCTGATTAATCTGCAGCATCTGGCGAATCTGCGTACGGGTCAGGCTATCCATTACGGACCTCCTCGCCTGCTTAGCGTGTCCAGGCGCAGTCTCTACTACTTTGTCCCAGCCGCTATCCGTGAGCTTTGCCATGGTGGTGCGGCCATCAGTCGGGCACGGCTGGCGCACGACCCACCCCTGCTTTTCTAGGCGCGTAACGACCTGGCTCAAGCGGGACAAAGATCCATTGGCGGTAATCGCCAAATCGCGCATACGCATCTCGCGACTTTCCGCCTCCGATAGCCGAGATAGCACTGTATATTCAAAAAAGCTCAAGCCTGCGTCATCGCGCAGCTGAGCATCCAAAATATTGGTTAAGCGAATATTTACGCTCATTAGAGACATAAATGATGTGAGTTCTTCATCATCCAGCCAGTAGTCATCGCGCTCGGTCATGGGATTTATTCTATCAACTTGGCTTTAATTCTAAAGTGACTCGTCACTGTCCTAAACGCAAAGGCCTTAGTGTCCAGAGGACGGCTCGATCGGCCGCTGCCTTCTCGGCAGCTTCTCTACCACCAAACGATAAGAATCCGTGACCAACTCCTCTATCAGCTGTTGGTGCAGCTCTGCGTGTGGATAGACGGAAACCCAATGCCGTTTATTCATGTGGTAGCCCGGCGCAATGAATGGATACTGCTGCTGTAGCGCTTGGCAGTCCTCCGGCTCGGCCTTAATGATCATTTGCTGTTGACCGGTCACCGCTGTCAACAGCAAGAAAATTTTGCCGCGTACTTTGAATACGTCCCAGTCGGGACCAAAAGGATGCAGCACCTGCGAGCCGAACATCTCTTCGGCGCGCTGCCGCGCAACCTTGTAGATGCCGCTCCCGTCCAACATCGCCCCCCATTTCGTTGTTAGCAGTTCCACCTCAGGGCGCCGAAGATTCATAGTCTGTCCACCCGATTGGGCTGGCTATGTTTATTTCCGTTCCCTCCGTCTGAAAGGACAGTAGAACTAGTCGCGGGCTTCGGTATGGCTTATTCCCGCCCCTGTCTGAAAATGATCCGGGGGTGATGCCGCCGAAGACAGTGACATACTCAAACAGCTCAATAGGAACCTGACCCAGCCCAGGTGGTATGAGGTCTCACAGTAATGTAGATGCCAGTACTAAGTATGTCCGACCACCCCCAGCGATGAAGCTCAAATAGTCCAACTTCTAATTCATCGCTAGGAGGAACACACCCATGGCCTATGACTTCGTCATTGGCGTAGACGTCGGCAAATACTTCCACCACGCCTGCGTCCTCGATCCCCAAGGCAGACAAGTCCTGCCCAAACGCATCAATCAGCATGAAGGCTCGCTACGCAAGCTCTTCGGCCAATTCCTCGCCGACAACACCTCGGTCCTTGTCATTGTCGATCAACCCAACAACATCGGCCGATTAACCGTCGCAGTCGCCCAACACATAGGGCAGACGATCGCTATCTACCAGGGCTTGCGATGCGACAGCTCTCTCGCATCCACGTCGGCAACTCCAAGACCGATGTACGCGACGCCGACGTCATCGCCCATGCCGGTCTTAACCTTCCAGACGCCCTGCGCAGCGTCGACCGCGTTGAGGAAGTCTTTACCCAGCCAAAAGTTCTCAACGGTATCGACGAAGACCTCGCCCGAGCCTACACACGCCTAATTAACCAGATGCGATCCGCGCTCGTGGGAACCAATCCTGCCTTCGACCATGTCCTGCACGGACAGATGATTCACCGAAAATGGATCCTCCACCTACTTGCAAAATACGGCGGCCCCACCAAGATTCGACGCATCGGTAAAACACGCCTAGCAGCCTTTGCGCGCAGTCACAAAGCGCGCAATCCCGAGCCTGTCATCCATGCCATGCTTGCTGCCATCCACACACAGACCGTGTCCATTGCCGGCGCAGAATACCCCGAACTTAGCGTAGCAATGTCCGCCAAAGACGCACTGGCCAAACTAGCACATCGCAAGGAAATAGAAGCACAGGTACTCAAGCTCATTCAAGACATTCCTCAAACCGAGATTCTTTTATCCATGCCCGGCATCGGCCCACGTAGCGCAGCACAGATCCTCATGACTGTTGGCGATATGTCCGACTTCCCCGATGCAGCGCACCTAGCGTCCTATGCAGGCCTATCACTGCGGACGACTCAGTCGGGAACGTCCATTATGTCGAATCGCCCAACCGCGCTGGCAACAAAAACTAAAGAACGCCCTATGGCAATCGTCTTTTGCATCGATCAGATTCCACGAGCGTTCCCGGCAATTCTATGAACGAAAACGCAAAGAAGACAAAAGACACAACGCCGCAGTCGTCGCACTCGCACGCCGACGCCTCAACGTCCTCTTCGCCATGATGCGAAAAGGCGAGCACTACCGAGACATCCCCACAATCCAGAAGGCCGCAGCAGCCTAAAGCCACCAGACCCCCATCCAAGCCGATTGCACAGCAAGCCCAACCGGCTCCTCAAGGTACCCAAAACAACATCTACGAGACGAAGCAGAAACCCTTCACACCACCAACAAGCCCACCCACGGAGTTGACAACCTATATAGGAACACCCCGACGAGGTGACGAGAATCCCCTCGTCGCTGTCGGACGGCGGTTTCCCGACCGGTGGCCCAGCCGCCGGCAAACCTCACCCGCGGCCGCCCGGGCCCTGTCCATGGCCAAGCCCGGTCTGGTGCCCCCCGGCACCAACGACTTCCGGTGCCGCCCCGGGACGGTGAATTGCCCGTCATCCTCATTCCCGGGACCGGGGAGGACTCCTACGCGAAATGGGCGGGCCTCGCGTCCCGCCTCGCCCGGGCCGGGCTGTGCGCCTACACGTTCACCGACAACCCGCTCGTCGTCGATGGACACCCCGTCGAATGGGCCGTGTTCAGCGGCGACATCCGCCACAGCTCGAAAACACTGGATTCCGTCGTCGACCGGGTGCTGGCCGCGACCGGAGCCCCGGCGGTCAACCTCGTCGGGTATTCGCAGGGCAGCGGACCCCTGCCCCACCACTACATCCGGGAGCTGGGCGGGGACCGGGTCGTCGAACAGCTCATCGGTACCGGTGCCTCGAACCACGGGCCCCGGGCGCACAGCGCAGCCGATCGCTTTGACGTCCACCCCGAGATGCGCCACGGATACTCCCGAAACGCCGGCAAAACGAACGCGCTTGCCTGGGAACAGCAGATCTCCGGTTCCATGCTGCTGAATGAGCTGACCATCGGCGACATCACTCGACCGGGCGTGCGGTACACCTTCCTGGGCACGCGGCACGACAATGCCGTGCTCCCCCACTAAAACTCCTTCGTGCGGGAACCCGGCGTCACCAACATCACCGTCCAAGACGTGTGCCCCGCCCACCGCACCGAGCACTACGGCTTCAATTACGACCCTGTCGCCCAGGGCATCGTCGAGGACCCGCTGACCGGGACGGCGTGGCGGGACCACTGCACCGGTACCGGACCGGAGCGATGGTCCTCGACGGACGAGAGGATCAGGCGCCCGGGGAGCCTCCCGTCCGGCACGTCCACGACTCGGCGTAGCGGCCGCCCTTCGCCAGCAATTCATCGTGCGTGCCCCGTTCTGCGACCGTCCCGTCCTCCGAAAGCACGACGATGAGGTCGGCATCGCGGACGGTGTGCAGGCGATGGGCGACGACGATCACGGTGCGATCGCCGCGCAACGCTTCCATCGCGCCAACAATCGCCCGCTCAGTGGCCGCATCCAGCGAGGACGTCGGCTCGTCGAAAAGCACCACCGGGGAATCCTTCAGAAGCGCCCGGGCGATGGCGACGCGCTGCCGCTCGCCTCCCGACAGCAGCGTCCCCTCCTCCCCCACCGGGTTATCCCACCCGGAAGGCAGCAGCTCCACGATGCGGTCCACCCCGGATCGCCGGGCGGCCTCGCGCAAGCGGTCTCCGTCGCCGGGCCCGGAACCGAATCCGGGGTCGGCGAAGACCACGTTGTCCCGCACGGACGCGTCGAAGAGGAACGTCTCCTGGAACACCGGGGTCACCAGCGAGTTCACGCCGTCGGTGCCGATCCGAGGCAAGGGCACCCCGCCAATGAGGATCTCCCCCGAGTCCGGATCATGAAACCGCGACAGCAGCCGCATGACCGTCGTCTTGCCCGCCCCCGAAGGTCCCACTATGGCGACCAGCGCTCCCTGAGGCGCACGGAAGCTGACGCCGTCGAGGACCTTCTTCTCCCCGTACCCGAAGCTCACGCCGCGGAACTCCACGTCATGCCCGTCGGGCAGCTCCGGTGCGGCAGGCTCGGGAAGGACGGGGATCGCCCGCAGCTCACGCAGCGCAGCCAACGTGTTGCGGCCCGCGCCGAAACCGCCGGACAACGCTCCCGCCGTGGTGATCGGTCCGGTGAACTGGACGACCACAATGAGCATCGGCGCCAAATGCGCCGGTGACATCCCGCCCGTCGCGGCGACCGCCACGGCGACGACCACCGCCGCCGTGAACACCGCATGGACGACCGAGCCCAACCGTCCGATGGCCGCGCCTTGCGTCGACGTCGCCTTCGCGAACGCATCGTGTTGGGCCTGGATCGCCTCATCCACCATCGCGTCCGCCGCCGAACCGTCGCCCGCGGCGCGAATCACCTGCTGGCCGCGGGTGAACTCGATCAGCCTGCCGGAGACGGCAGCGACGGCGTCAGCATGCGCTTCGTCCGACTCCCCGCCGACCCGGCCAATGGCCCGGTAGGCGAAGAAGAGCACCGGCGCCGACGCGACGAGAACCAACCCGACGCGCCAATCCATCGCCAGAATTCCGAGAGCGATGACGGTCGGCGTAACCACAGCGGCGATGACGGGCCGCAGGATCACGTGCGGCACGGACGCCGCGAACGCCATGCCCGAAGACGCCATCTCCGAAAAGCGGCCGGCCGTGGACTTGGTGACGTACCCGAGTGGCAACGTCAGCACGCGTTCGCCCAGGGAACGCAGCAGGGACGACAGCACCGCTGCGGAATTCGCCCTGCCGACCGTCCCCGCGGCGAGGGACAGCACCGCATGGGCGGCCGCGAGGCCGGCGATGACGCCGGTGAAACGCCACGCCGTCGCATCATCTCCCTCGGCCAGAGCCGACAGCAGCGGCAGCAGCGCGACGAACGCCGCTCCCTGTGCCAGCGCGGCAAGCGCGGCCAACGCAATGAGCCACGCCAGCGTCATCTTCGAGTGCCGATCCGTCATCGACCACAAGTCCCGGATCATCGGTTCCCTGCCTTTTCATCGTCTGCTTCAGTGCCCCGCGGGGCGGATGGTTCGTCGTCGAGGGCGAACGCGCGCCACAGATCCCGGTAGCGGCCACCGCGCGCAAGCAACTCGTCGTGGGTGCCCGCCTCCGCGACCGCTCCCCCATCGAGAACGAGGATGCGGTCAGCGTTGCGGATCGTGCTCAATCTGTGCGCAATCACGATCACCGTCCGCGAACGAGCCAAACGCTCGATTGCGGACTGAATGAGGGCCTCGGAAGCCGGATCCGCGTAAGCGGTTGCCTCGTCGAAGATGAGCACCGGCGCGTCCGTGACAATCGACCTCGCGATGGCCACGCGCTGCGCCTCACCACCGGAAAAGGTTACGTCGACGTTGACCACCGAATCCAGGCCCTTCGGCAGCGCCGCGATGACCGTATCGAGGTTCGCGAGCTTCGCGGCCGCCATGATTTCGCCGTCGGTGGCGTCTCTCCTGGCCAGCCGGATGTTCTCCCGCAAGGGCAGCGTGAGCAACTGCGGATCCTGGAACACCACCGACACCGAACGGTGCACGTCGCGCACGGCGATGTCGCGAAGATCGTCGCCGCCCAGCAGCACCGAGCCTTCGACAGGGTCGTGGAAACGCGCCAACAGCCGGGCGACGGTGGACTTTCCGGAACCGGAGGGTCCCACCAGCGCCGTGAGGGCCCCCGATTCGAACGTCGCGGACATCCCGTCGAGGACCCGCGGCCCATCCCCGTAGGAGAAGACCAGGTTCCGGACCTCGAGCGCGCCTCCGTGCACGGGCACCGGCTCGGCGGACTCGGTGATCGGCGGCGTGCCCAGCACCTCCGCGATGGACTTCAGGGCGGCGATCCCCGCGATGATGGGTTCGGAGTTCATAGCCACCCTCACGATCGCCGCGGAGAGTCCAAGGCCGAGAACCAGCCCGGCGACGAGACCCTCCGGTTTGCCGCCCGCGGTGTCCCTCAAAGCGAGGCCGGCGCCGCACACCACTGCGAGGACCGTGATCGGGGACGTCACCACGTCGATGAGCCCGAGATAGATGTTCGACTGCCGGGACCAGGCGGACCACGCGCGGACGAACGACGACGCCGCGGCATCGTAGCGGCCCGCGCCCTGGCTGGCGCGTCCGAAGGACTTCATCACCGGGATGCCGCGCACCAACTCGATGACCGCAGCCGTCACTTTTTCAGAGGCTCGCTCGTAGTCGCGCTGAAGACCGGCTCCGCGCGAAATCATCACGCCCATCAGGGCGAAGGTGACCAGCACCGGGACGACCGCCACCGCCGCGATCCGCCAATCGACCGCGACGAGCGCGATGAGGGAAAGCAGGGGAACCAGCACCGCCACCACGGTCTCGCCGACGGTGTGGCCCATGAGCTGGTGGACAGCCGCGACGTCCTTCTCAACCGACCCGATGATCCCCGACGAGCGCCGGGCGTCCAGCCAACCCAGCGGCAGCTTCCGGATATGGGCAACCAACCGGCGCCGGAGGTGGAGCTGCAGGTCGTTATCCGCCCGGTGCGAGAGCATGCCGGCGGCGCCGTCCGCAGCCATTCGCACCGTCGCGGCGACGACGATGACAACCACGGCCAACCACGTCCGATGCACCGGGGCCTCCGGGTACGTCATCGCGATGTCGATGATGCCGACCAGCGAAGCGACGGTAGCCACCGACGACAGGACGGACAACGCGACCACCGCACGCATCCGGGTCCGGATCGGGGCGAGCAGCGACCACGGGCCGACGGTCCCGTCCACGGCGCTCACTTCCCCGCCTCCCCGATCGCGCTTTTCTTCGCGAGAGTGCAGAAATACACCATGCCGGCGCGTGAGGCTCCGTCCAGCTTCAGCCCGTTGGCTTCGGCGAGGTCCTCGAGCTCGCTGCCCCGGAACACCCGGTGGCCCATCTTCGCCATGACGGCCATGTCGACCCGCTCGTTCACGTCGGGATCCTCGACGAACGTCTGCACGTAAGCGATGCCGCCGTCGGCGAGCAGCCCGGAGACCCTGCCGAGCGCGGCTCCCGCATCCTTCATTTGGTGGAGCGCGCCACACACCCAGATTTCACAGGCCCCGCCGGGCTCTCCCGCGAGCGGCGTGAGGATGTCGGCAACGTGGAATTCCGTCCGGGCCCCGAGCCCGTCGGCGGCGGCGCGTTCGCGGGCGATGCGGATCGCATTGGGCGACAGGTCGTAGCCGACGATGTTCGCCCTGCGATAGCGAGACTCAGCGGCGAGCGTGCGGGCGAGCCACCCGGTTCCGCAACCGAGGTCGAGGACCCGGGCCGGCGCATCCGGCCCGGGATCCAGCGCACGGAGCTTCCGGTACACGGCGGCGGCGTCCATCGGTTCGCGCGCATAGCGGCTTAGGAACCTCGGCTGGACCTTGTCCTCGTAGGCCGCGAGGAGCCTGCGGTTGTTCTGGACGATCTGGGCGATCGACTTCATCTGGTTCTGTCTCCGGGTGTGTGGGCCGCGTCCACGCGGCGGTTTCGGGTTAGATGCTCGGATTCGCGGGCCGTCATGCAGACTCCCCCGGCCTCGTTTTCACGGCGATGCCCCACGCCGCGAGCACGGCGATACCAAAGAACCAGGCCGCGCAGACCACCAGACCCGCAGCCCCGGTACCGTTGACGGCCTCGCCGGCCGCGGATACGGGGGTGTGCCCGGCGATTCCGCGCAGGAGGGGACGGAAGTGGTCGGCGGGCATGAGCACCGTGTTGACGAACATCGCAACGATTATCAACGGGATAAGGGCCACGGATCCCTGGGGGCTGGTGATGGAGAACGCGATGTACGTGCCGGTGCATGCGGCCGCCGCGGCAACCATCGCGCCGGTCACCGTGATCCTCCACCACCAGGACACCTCCAGGGGGCCGTCGGAAAGCAAGGCGGCCACCGCCGCGACGACGATCGTCATCGCCATGATCCGGATGAACTCGGCGATTATCCGTGCGGTCGGCACGGCCGCGTACGGTGCCGGCATTGTGATCAACCGCTCGTGGAGGCCATTGCTGCGTTCAACGAACACGGTGGACGATCCCGTGATGGCCAAGATGAACGCCCACGCCGTTACGACAAGGATGACCGCGTTCCGGAGTTCGAACTCTCCGGTGAGCTGCCTGACCAGGCTACCGAACATGCGGTTGACGATGAACAGGTACACGAGCGGAGCAATGAACGTCATGAACCAGAAGTCAGGGCGCCGCAGCCAAGTGTGGACGATGCGCCGCAGATGCACGAAAATGGCGTCGATCATGATTCGCTCCTCGAGGTGAACAGGCGGATGAACAGGACGATTCCGACGACCGTCGCGACACCGAGCCACAGGGCGGCCTCTTCCCCGGCGTGATTCGGGAAGGCGCCCGGGGACGCCGCCCTGATCACCTCGATCACCGGCGAAAAAGGCATGTGGCGCACGATGTCGCGCAGGGAGCCGTCCACAGCGGTCGTCGGAATGAACGCGGTGGAGAACATGAGCAGCAGCATTTCCAGCGCCTGGATCGATGAGGCCGTCGACACCGGAGCGGGCACCATCAGGATCACCCCGTCCGTGACCAGGGACAGGACCGCGGCAGCGAGCAGTGACCACAGGACTGTCCACGCGACGTCACCGAGAGCCATGTCGAGGCCACAGGCCCACGCGACGATCAGCAGCGCCGCGATCGACGCGGACATCCGCAGCACATCGGTGGCGAGCCTGCCGGCGACATAGCCGCCCGTGGCCCCGGGCAACACGCGCACACGGTCGACGAGCCCGGATTCGACGTCCTGTCCCACCGCCATCGCCGACGCCGCGGCGGTGAACATCGCCGCCTGGAACAGGCAGCCGCCGAGCACGAAACGCAGGTACCCGAAGCCGGATTGCCCTGCTGAGTACCCAAACACCGCGTACAGGCACAGCAGGAAGAGGGGAGGAACAACGAACATGGAGATCAGCGACGCGGTGTTGCGTCGCAACAGCAGCAGATCCCGACGGAGGAACGCCGCGACCGACGTCGCACTCATCGCGCCGCACCCCCCGCGTTCATCGATATGAACACCTCGTTAAGGGTGGGCGGCGACACGCTCAGCGAATCCGGCAACGCTTCCGAGGCCTCCATCGCCCGCGCCACCGCCTCGAGGACCTGCGGTCCGGGGTCGACGTCGAGGGACACCATCTTCCCCGCGACGCGGGCGCGGTCCAGACACGCTCCCCTTAGGCAGCGGGCGAATGCCTCCGCCCCGGCGGCGGTGGCGAAGGACACGCGGAGCACGTGCGACCCGAAGTCGCGACGCAATTCCTCCGGCGTTCCGCTGGCGACGATGCGGCGGTCCTTGAGCAGATGGACGTGGTCTGCCAGCGCCTCCGCCTCTTCCAGGTACTGGGTGGTCAGCACCAGGGTCATTCCGTCGTCCCGCAGTTGCCGGATGAAGCCCCACAACTCTTCGCGGCTGACCGGGTCCAGCCCCGTCGTGGGTTCGTCGAGGAACAGCAACCTGGGCACGACGCACAGCGACGCGGCGATGTCGAGGCGGCGCCGCATACCACCCGAATAGGCCGACGCCAACGTCGAGGCACTGTCCGCGAGCGAGAATTGCGCGAGCAGTTCCGTCGCGCGGGCGGCCGCGTCGGCGCGGTCGAGTCCGCGCAGACGCCCGAAGAACTCCAGGTTCTCCCGGCCGGTGAGGTTCTCGTCGATCGCCGCGAATTGGCCGGTGGTGGCAATGTCGGCGCGCACGCCCGCCGGATCCTCTTTCACATCGCGCGAGAAGATGCTCACCTCGCCGGAGTCTGCGGTGATGAGCGTCGACAGGATTCGGATGAGGGTGGTCTTGCCTGCGCCGTTGTGGCCGAGGAACGACACGATCGACCCGGCGGGCACGGTGAAACTCACGCCGTCGAGCACATGCTTGCGCATCCGGGCGCCGCGCTTTCCCTTACGCCCGCCGTCCGGCGGAGCACCTGCCCCGCCTTCGGGCGCGGTGCCGGCTTTGCCCGCAATCGGGTAGCTCTTCGTGAGGTCGCGGACGACGATCGCCGCACCCCGTTCAGCTTGATCCGTCATCGTTTCTCCTTTTCTTTGGTGTCGCAGTGGGCCGCTGCCGGCAGTGGCCCCGTGGTCAGGTTGTCATGCGGCGTTTCGATATGGATGCCCGCATCGCGGGCGAAGGCGAGGACCGGTTCGAGGAGCCGGGGGTGGCCGACGAGATCCCGGCACCCCGGCGCGACCGGCTTCCCCGTGACCGACGCAACGGTGGCGGCGGCAATGGCCGCGGTCATTTTGTAGGAACCCGGGCCAGTCGCCCGGACGACGGTTGTCTCGGCCGCCGACCCCGCATCGCCCGCGCCGGCGGAGGACAGTGCGACGACCAGCTCGGCGGGTTGCGGAGTGCCCTTCGCCCGCGCCTTCCGCGACGTCACGGCCGCCCCGAGACGGGCGAGCAGACCGGAGACGACGGGCATCGCGTACAGTCTCGACGTGCGGATCTTCTCCACCGACTCATCGGGGAGAGCATCGAAGGCGACGTGGTAGGAATATCCGAGGATCGAGGGGCACACCTCGCGTACGACGTCGATGTCCGGGCATTCGTAGCCGATTCCGCTTTGCGACGACACCGGGTTGCGCCGCACTTCGACGATGGCGCCGCCGAGCATATCGCGGGTGGATGGTCGGCCACCCGCTGCGACCGGTGCGACGTGTACCAACCGCCCATCGTCCGTCTGCGATGCCACGGCGTCGCCGTCGCCCGTCCCGTCCGGGCCCGCGTCCCCGACTCCCCCTCCGGAGAGGGGTTCTCTGGTCGATCCACGTTTTCTGTTCATCGTCGCCGCCTCGCTTCCGTTGCCGATTCCCGATCGGGAACATAACTTGAAACAGTATTAGGTTAGGCACTCCTTATCTACTTATGCCAGACTCGAATTATTGACTTTGCCCCCGCTCCCCCCCATTTCGTTGTTAGCAGTTCCACCTCAGGGCACCGAAGATTCATAGTCTGTCCACCCGATTGGGCGGGTTATGTTTATTTCCGTTCCCTCCGTCTGAAAGGACAGTAGAACTAGTCGCTGGCTTCGGTATGGCTTATTCCCGCCCCTGTCTGAAAATGATCCGGGGGTGATGCCGCCGAAGACAGTGACATACTCAAACAGCTCAATAGGAACCTGACCCAGCCCAGGTGGTATGAGGTCTCACAGTAATGTAGATGCCAGTACTAAGTATGTCCGACCACCCCCAGCGATGAAGCTCAAATAGTCCAACTTCTAATTCATCGCTAGGAGGAACACACCCATGGCCTATGACTTCGTCATTGGCGTAGACGTCGGCAAATACTTCCACCACGCCTGCGTCCTCGATCCCCAAGGCAGGCAAGTCCTGTCCAAACGCATCAATCAGCATAAAGGCTCGCTCCGCAAGCTCTTCGGCCAATTCCTCGCCGACAACACCTCAGTCCTTGTCATTGTCGATCAGCCCAACAACATCAGCCGATTAACCGTCGCAGTCGCCCAACACATGGGGGCAGACGATCGCTCAACAAAAATTAAAGAACGCCCTATGGCAATCGTCTTTTGCATCGATCAGATTCCACGAGCGTTCCCGGCAATTCTATGAACGAAAACGCAAAGAAGGCAAAAGACACAACACCGCAGTCGTCGCACTCGCACGCCGACGCCTCAACGCTCTCTTCTCCATGATGCGAAACGGCGAGCACTACCGAGACATCTCTACAGCTCAGGAGGCTGCAGCAGCCTAAAGCCAACAGACCCCCATCCAAGCCGATTGCACAGCAAGCCCAACCGGCTCCTCAAGGTACCCAAAACAACATCTACGAGACGAAGCAGAAACCCTTGGGCCTGGCCCCCGGAAAGTAGACACGTCGGGGGTTAGCTATGCTGCTTGGGTCAGTGTAGCTGAATTAAGCGCCTC
>NZ_JASPGT010000014.1:0-36141 GCF_030228885.1 Corynebacterium sp. MSK195
CATGCGCTAAACCCCACCAACACAAAATGTCGTTTAGCCCGACACGCCGCAAAACAACACATTCTGTCGTTTAGGCCCCTAGAGCACCCCGAGGTGGGCACCATCGAGGTGCAGCGTGGGTACGATGCCGAGTTCGCGGAGATGGGCGAGTGGCCGAAGAAGGCCAAGGATTTCACCCCGGTTCCAGGCGATGCTTCGCTGCCGGCGCGCGTCCAACTCTGGCGGAAAAATCCCAGCCCACGCCTGCAGATTGTGGTGAACGGTCAGGTACGCAGCCGCCATGAGCGGCCCCGCGCGGGCCGCTATTCGCTCAAGAAGAAGATTGAAAAAGACCTCACCCTTCTTGAGAATTCCGCCCCGCGCAGCAAACCTTATCTGGACATTCAGGCATCACCCTTTGGCGAGCTCCTGGACGTGTACTACCGCAATGGCGAGGAGGCAGTCGCCCTCGACCCGCCGGCCGGCTCCTTGGGGGAGAAGCGCCGGCATGCCATGGAGGAAAGTTCCTTCAAGCGGGTGCTGTACCCGCTTCTAGGCGGGCTGGGCAAGTCCGGCTGGGCCATTGGCGTGATCGTGCTCGGTCCGATTATCAGCCGCATTTTGTCCCGGTTGCTTCCGGATTGGGAGCTGCCGGAGATTAACCTGCCGGATATCGCGCTCCCCGTACCGGAGTTTCCGCAGATAGAGCTGCCGGTGCCGAATTTCGACTTCAACATCGACATCGATCTGCCCGACTGGCTCGTATTCCTCATGGATTACAGCAAGGTGTGGGTACCACTCATCATCGCCATCGTGGTGGGCATTCAGGCCGTGCGCAATGCTAAGAAATCCGAGGAAAAGAAGCACCAGTGGCAACAGGATGGCGCGTATGCTGACGGCCATGAAGATTCACGGCGCGATTGATACGGAGGGCCGGTGCAAGCATTGGCATTCGCCGCTGGATGTGGTGGCCAATAAGTGCGCCACCTGCGGGAAGTATTTTGCCTGCGCGCTGTGCCATGCCGAGCTCACTGAGCATGAGTTTGGGCCCATGCTTGTCGACGCCCCCTCGGTCCTCTGTGGCGCTTGCCGCACCGAAATGAACTATCACGCCTATTCCGCCGCGCCTGCGTGTCCCCACTGTGGGCATAAATTTAATCCCGGCTGCAGTGCGCATGCCGGGATCTATTTTCAGCTAGACCGCTAAGCGGTCCGGCCAAGTCGGTGTCTTAGTGTCTTAGTGTCTTAGAAGGAAGACAGCTGCTGTAGCTGCTGGATCTGTGGGATCTGTGGCAGCTGGAACTGGGATACAGCGTTCTGGGCAATCTTGGCCGCATCTGGGATGCGGAAGGTTTGGCCCAAGAAGGGAACGTCAACAGTTGGCTGGCCCGGGATGGTGCCCAGCTCGATGACCTTGGCGTTCTTGGCAGGCGCAGGTGCCGGGGCCGGAGCCGGGGCCGGGGCCGGGGCCGGCTTTGGTGCGGGGGCATTGCCGCGCTGGCCGCCGGTGTTGACCGGCTTGCCCTGACCAGTGGTGCCGTTCAGGCCGCAGCGAGCAATGGCCTCATCCATGCGGCCGATGGCGCCGCGGACTTCGTTGCCGCGTGGGTGCACGGTGGCAACGGCCAGGGCCTGGGACTTCTTCTGGTTGTAGTCAGCGGAGTTGGTCCAGTACTGCTTGGCCTGGGAGCAGGAAATCTGGCCGGCAGGCATCTTGGCTAGGAGGGTATCGACGGCGTCGGCATGGGCAGCGGCAGGGGCGGCGAGGGTTACGGTCAGGGCGGTAGCTGCAGATAGCAGCGCGGACTTACGTGCAAAGCTCATGTCAGACATCTTGCCATAATTGTTACGCCTGTGACAGGCCTAGGAAGCGATTGACCAAGCTGCGGTAGGCGCGCACGGTCAATTCGAGGTCTTCTAGGTAGAGGTGCTCGTCGTGGCTGTGCAGCTGCGAATTGGCACTGGCCATATCGCGGCCCTCGGCGTGCATGGCAAAGCCATAGGCATTGCCACCCTTGCGGCGGGCGAAGCGCAGATCCGAGCCGCCGGTGGCGTGAACAGGGACAACGGCTTTGTCGGGGAAGAATTCCTTGGAGGTGGCCTCAATAGCGCGCCACAGTTCGGTATCGGTGGAGGATTGCGTGGCATCTTCGGTGATGAGGTGCTCGATTTCTACCTCATCGGCCATGTCCCCGAGCGCGCTGCGCAGGAAGTCATCCAGATCCTCCTGGGTCTGGCCGGGGAAGGGGCGCACATCCATTTCCAGGTAAGCGTGTGAAGGCAGCACGTTGATGGCGCCGCCCGCGCGCAGGACGGTCTCGGCGATAGTGGTGTGGCTAAAGGCGTGGGCGTAGGCGTCGAGGTTGCCGAACTTGGAGTAGTCACCCGTGCCGTCGATAAGCTCTTGCTCCGTCTTGGGGTCAAACTTGAAGGTGCGCACGAAGCCCTCCCAGATTTCATTGGAGGCCGTGGGCGGCTCAGCGGTGGCGATGCGGCGGGCGACCTCGCCGATCTTCACGATGGCAAAGTCCTTGCCATAAGGCGTGGATCCATGGCCGGCATCGCCGTGCACGTGCAGGCGGCGCTGGCCGGCGCCCTTTTCGCCCACGTTGAAGCCCACCGCGCCGGGCAGATGGCTGCCGCCGGTTTCGGACAAGCAGTTCTTCCACGAAAAGGCATCGGGGTGGTTCTCGGACATGAAGCGCACGCCGAGCCCGCCGCGGGCTTCTTCATCGGCCATGCCGACGAAGGCGAGGGTACCGCCCGTGTTACCGGCGCGGGCGACCTCGCGCGTGACAGCGGCCATGGTGGCGGTAATAAACAGCATGTCTACGGAACCGCGGCCGTAGAGCTTGCCGTCCTCGATAAGCGCCTCGAAAGGCGGCTTGGTCCACTTCGGCTCGTCCACGGGGACGACGTCCGTGTGGCCCATGAGGGTGAGCGGTTCCTGGTCCGGATCGCCGGGGACGGTCACCACGATGGAAACACGGCCTGGGTGGGATTCGAAGCGCTCAATCTGCACGTCTTCACCTGCGAAGAATTTTTCCAGGCTATCCGCATTGCGCACCTCGTGGCCGGAGTCTGGCGTGAGGTCATTAACGCAGGCATTGCGGATCAGCTCTTGGAGGAGGGAGAGGGTGTCATCATAAAGCGTCATGCCCCCGAGGGTAGTTCCGCACAGATTTATATGTGGTTTTAACCAAAGTTGAACGCCGTTCAAGTAGGGTTTAGCACCATGAGCATCGTTGACATCGCCCGTGAGAAAGCCCTGGAGCAAGGCAAAGGCCTTAACCAGGAAGAACTACTGCAAGTACTACAGGTCCCGGATTCCCAATTGGAGGAAATTGCCGATATTGCCCACCAGACCCGCCTGAAGTGGTGTGGCCCGGACGTATCGGTGGAAGGCATTATCTCCATTAAGACCGGCGGCTGCCCAGAGGATTGCCACTTCTGTTCCCAGTCCGGCCTTTTTGAGTCCCCGGTGCGCGCCGTGCGCCTGAACATTCCGGAACTGGTGGAGGCGGCACAGAAGACCGCTAAGTCCGGCGCTACCGAGTTCTGCATTGTTGCCGCGGTGAAGTCCCCGGACGATCGTTTGCTGGACCAGGTGGGCGAGGCGATTGCCGCGATTAATGACGCCGTCGATATTGAGATTTCTTGCTCGCTAGGCACCCTGACCCGCGAGCAGGCGCAGCGCCTGAAGGATATGGGAGCGCAGCGCTATAACCACAACCTGGAGACCTCCCGTTCCTTCTTCCCTAATGTGGTTACCACCCACACCTGGGAGGAGCGCAAGCAGACCCTCGACTATGTGCGCGAGGTAGGCATGGAGGTCTGCTGCGGCGGCATCATCGGCATGGGCGAGTCCCTGGAGCAGCGCGCCGAGTTCGCCGCGCAGCTGGCAGAGATTGACCCGTGCGAGGTACCGATGAACTTCCTCGACCCGCGCCCTGGCACCCCTTTCGCGGACCGCCCGCTGGTTCCCTTGGGAGAGGGCCTGCGCGCCGTGGCGGCGTTCCGCCTGGCCATGCCGTCTACCACCTTGCGCTTTGCTGGTGGCCGCGAGCTTTCGCTTGGCGACGACGGCACTGAGCGCGGCCTGCTCGGCGGCATCAACGCCATTATCGCCGGCAACTACCTGACTACCCTGGGCCAGCAGATTGAAAAGGATGTGGATATGTTGCACCGCATCGACCTGCCGATTAAGGCCCTGTAGTGCCTGGTTTATCCGAGCCAACATCCGAATTGGCTGCAGCCGTTCTTTCTGGGGACGAGCCGATTTTCCATCCGAATACCGGCAAGCCGATCGAAGAGGTCTTCACGCTGCACCCCGCGGCTGCAGCCGGCCTCGACGTGCCGCGCTACTGCCAGATCTGTGGCCGCCGCATGGTGGCCCAGGTGCGCCCCGATGGCTGGCACACTAAGTGCTCGCGCCACGGGGAGCTGGATTCGGAGTGGCTTTATGTAGAGCACCTGCCCGAAAGCTAGCATCGGGGGCATGGATCCCGCCGTCTCCCTTGCCCACCAGTCCGCGCTGCGTTCGATCGCCCGAGTGGTCGAGGAATCGGCGCCGCATACGGAGGAAGGGAAGGCTTTAGGGGACGTCGTAAAGCAGCTGCGCGAGGGCCCAGTGATGGTGCTGACTGGGGCCGGGGTGTCGACGGAGTCGGGCGTGCCGGATTATCGGGGCCCGCGCGGCTCGCTGAGCAGGCACCGGCCGATGACCTATCAGGAATTTCGCCACGACCCGGCCGCAAGCCATAGGTATTGGGCCCGTAGCTTTGTGGGGTGGCGGGTCATGGATTCCGCGGTTCCGAACCGCACGCACTATGCGCTCGTGGAATTAGAGCGCGCCGGGCTGGTCAATGGTGTGGTCACGCAAAACGTAGATGGCCTGCATAAACAGGCAGGGACCGCGAACTTGGTGGTACTGCATGGCGACATGGAAACCGTCGTGTGCTTAATGTGTGGGCAGCGGGAGGCGCGGCCGCACTTCGATGCGCGCTTGGCCGCAGCAAATCCGGGGTACTTGGAGCGCCTCGTCGTGGAGGCGGACCAAGTGAACCCGGACGGTGACGTGACGCTTGATGAAGCTGACGTGGCTGCGTTCCGCATGGCAGGGTGCGAGCGCTGTGGTTCTGCATTATTGAAGCCGGACGTCGTTTACTTTGGTGAGCCCGTGCCGGCGGAGCGCCGCGATGCTGCCTTTGCACTGCTGGGCCAGGCGCGTTCGCTCGTGGTGGCCGGCTCTTCGCTGGCGGTTATGAGTGGGTATCGCTTTGTGTTGGAGGCAAAGAAGCAGGGCAAGCGCGTGGCCGTTATCAATGGCGGGCCCGGCCGGGGTGATCAGAAAGTGGATACGCTGTGGCGCACCCAGGTGGGACCGGCCTTTGACGCGGTGCTGGATGAGCTGGGGCTATAACTAGCGCGGGATGCTCTCCACCAGTTCCAAAATGGTGCGCACGATCGCGCGGACGCGCTTATCCATCGGCATATCCTCATGCATGACCATCGCGAGGCGGTCGAAGTCTTGGACATAAATATTGCGGACCGTGCCCTCTGTGACGCCGCGGGGGTCGAGGAAGCAGGTCTCGGGCGGGACAACGACGGCGTCGGACCGCGTGGCAATGCAGGTATAGCTCACGCCGGATTCCAGATCGCCGTCCCGGTTGGTTTCGCGCAGAGCCTCACTGCCGACGACCTGGTCCATGCCCGCCGGCCCAAACCAACCATCGATGACGGAGCGCATTACCGCTTCTTGGCGCGGGGTGCGAATGAGGCGGCTGACGATGCCACCATAGGTGGTGCCGTGGTTCGGCGCGCTGATGCACATCAGGTGCAGGACGTTTTCGGCGCCGCCAATCATTCGCATCCAATAGCGGGCAAGCAGCCCGCCCTGCGAGTGGCCGATGAGGATGACCTTGTCCGCGCCGGTGACTGCGCGCACGACATCAATATAGGCGCCAAGCTCCTTCGCGGATTCCGCGAGGGGCTGGGTAGCGCGGTGCCCATAATCGGGGGCGAAGACGGCCCAGCCGTCCTGGCGCAGTTCATTGCCTAGGAGCTGCCATACGCCTTTGGTATCGCAGGTGCCGTGGATGAGGATGACTGGCCAGGGGCGCTGTGCGGTGGGACGCGCGCTCCAGTCATCTTCAAAGACGCCGCGCGGCTTGATGCGTGCGCCAAGGGGCAGGGTGGCGGCGGCATCAGCATCGAGCGCGGTATCGCCTGGGCTGGTCTTGCCCTTCTGGGCTTTGATGAGGTCCGCGATTTCGGCCGCGACCTCCTCGCGCAGTGCCGTGGCCTCGGCAGGGGAGGCGACGCCGCGACGCGGGGAATCGGTCATTTCCTTGTCGTTGGCACGCCAGAATTTGCGGAGTTGTTCGGAAATAGTGGATTTCAACTCAGCCATGGTTCCGGATTGTACTCGTTATTGCAGGTTAACTGTGTTTTTGTCAGGGGTGAAGAAATTTATGGGCAAACCCTTGACCATCCTACGAAAGGTTTATAAACTTAGGCTTGCCTAATCACGGGCGGTGCTTGCAGGAGGGTGCGCTCCATTCCCTCCTTGGGTACCGAGAGATTAGTCATGGGGAGAAGGCCCGCCGATGCGCTGTCGGCGGGCCTTCGTTGTGGATAAAGGGCGGTTCCCGGCCTGAAGAAAAGGTGGCGCAAAAGGGGTGTAAAGGAAATATAAAAATTGCGAGCGGGAGGCGTAAAGATAGCGCAAAGATTGCCTAGGGCAGCGGGGGTGTGGTCTTAACGTTTGTGCGTAGCAGGTGCTGCCTTGGTACCGGCACCTGGCAGGCATACCTGTCAGGCACAGGAAAGTTTCACTCGCACAAGGGGGTTTCCCACATGTTAGACATCGTGGCAATCCTGATAGCCATCCTGACGGTTGGCTGTCCCTCCGTCCTCAACGAGCTTTTGGACGGTGATGCATAACCATGAACACCATTACAGCGGTCATTGGCCTCGTCATTGTTGTGGCCTTGGTGATCTACCTCATCATTTCCTTAGTTGATCCGGAGCGTTTCGCATGATCGCCAGCATTGGGGCGGTGTTACCGCAGTTCCTCGCCCTCGTCGTTTTGCTCGCGGCGGCATATGTTCCTTTGGGCAACTGGATCGCACGCAGCTACACCTCTGACAAGGACTGGGCGATAGAGCGTGCGGTGTATAAGGTCCTGCGCGTTGACCCAAACCGCGGGCATAACAGCAAGAATTACAGCCGTGCATTGCTTGGCTTCAGCTTGGCATCCGTACTCGTGCTTTACGCGGTGCAGCGCCTACAAACCGTTGTGCCTAGCTTTGGAAATCCCCGCTCCGCAGCGGTGGAACCGTGGATGGCGTTTAATACCGCGGCGTCATTCGTGTCCAATACCAACTGGCAGTCCTATTCGGGCGAAGAAACCCTGACCAATGCTGCGCAGATGCTTGGCCTGACCGTCCAGAACTTTGCCTCCGCGGCTGTTGGCATGTGTGTGGCGGTTGCGCTCATTCGCGGTATCGGTCACTTGGGATATAGCCGTGACAAGCTGGGCTCTGAGAGTGGGCAGCACCTCATAGGAAATTTCTGGGTCGACCTCACGCGTGGTTTGGTGCGCATTCTCTTGCCGCTTTCTTTACTGATTTCTTTCGTCCTTATCTTGGGCGGAACCATGCAAACCTTCGGGTCCAACCTGGTGAGCTCCGCGGGCGTGGATATTCCGCGCGCTCCGGTGGCTAGCCAGGAAGCAATTAAATTGCTGGGAACCAATGGTGGTGGCATCTTCGGCGCCAACTCGGCGCACCCTTTTGAGAACCCCACTGGTTTTACCAACCTCGTGGAAATCTTTTCTTTGCTGGTTATCTCTTTCTGCTTTATCCGTGCCTATGGGGTAATGCTGAAATCGCAGAAGCATGCCTGGACCCTGCTTGGCGTCATCGGCGGCATTTGGACCGTTATGGTTGCCTTGGTGGTATGGGCGCAGCACACTACCACCGGTGCGGCAGCCCAGGCTGCGGGCGGCAACTTGGAGGGCATCGAACAGCGCCTAGGTATTGACGCTTCCGCACTCTTTGCGGTGTCTACTACGGGCACTTCTACCGGTGCGGTCGATTCGATGCACGATAGCTATTCACCATTGGGTGGCGGCTTGTTGATCCTCAATATGCTCCTGGGCGAAATTGCACCAGGCGGCGTGGGCACTGGCCTCTACGGTCTGCTGATGGTGGCAATCCTCGCCGTATTTATCGGCGGCCTGCTCGTTGGG
Source organism: Corynebacterium sp. MSK195 (assembly GCF_030228885.1). NCBI lineage: Bacteria > Bacillati > Actinomycetota > Actinomycetes > Mycobacteriales > Corynebacteriaceae > Corynebacterium > Corynebacterium sp. MSK195. Next base: position 8,234 of record NZ_JASPGT010000014.1, read on the forward strand.
CGCACACCGGAGTTTATGGGCAATAAGGTCGGCCGCAAGGAAATCTCCGCGGTGAGCCTGTACATCCTCACCATGCCGGTCCTCGTCCTAGTAGGCGTGGGGGCATCGGTGGCTCAGCGCAAGCTGGTAGAGCTTTCCGCGACCAACTACGGCGCGCCGGGAACCCCGGATAACGCGCACGGTCTCTCCGAGGTACTTTATGCCTTTACCTCGGCGTCAAATAATAACGGCTCGGCCTTCGCGGGCCTGACGGTAACCGAGCCCTGGTGGCAAGTCACCCTCGGTATCGCCATGCTGCTGGGCCGCTTCCTCCCCATCGTCTTCACCCTGTATTTGGCGGGCAGCCTAGCCGGTCAACGCCGGCAGGCCACTACCGCCGGCAGCTTGCCGACGTCCGGCGTGACCTTCGCGCTGCTTACCATCGGCGTCATTGTGTTGGTCGCCGCCCTTACCTTCTTCCCCGTTCTTACCTTGGGTCCCATTTCGGAGGCACTCTCATGACAACACCAACTATGACCACTGAGCAACCCACTCCCCAGCGCTCTGCCACCAAAAACAGTGGGTTGGCTGCGGCAGCGTTTAAATCGTTGCCGCACAAGATGTCCCCGCTCGCCCAAGCCCGTAACCCCGTCATGTTCGTGGTGTGGGTAGGCGCCGCGCTGACTACCCTGTGGTCCATCTTTAGCCCCAGCGTTTATGGCTGGGTGGTGACCGTATGGTTATGGTTTACCATTGCGTTCGCCGCGTTCGCTGAGGCATATGCCGAAGGCCGCGGTAAAGCCCAAGCGGATAGCTTGCGCGCCGTGCGCGATGACGCCACCGCGAACCTAGTTACCGATGGCGGCATCGAGGTCATTGCCGCTTCTGAGCTCACCAAGGGCGCTATCGTGCGCGTGGAGGCCGGAGAGACTATCCCGGGCGACGGCGACGTCATTGAAGGCGCGGCAACCGTCGATGAATCTGCCATTACCGGCGAGTCTGCTCCCGTGGTTCGCGAGGCCGGCGGCGATCGCTGTGCTGTGACCGGCGGTACCGTGGTCTTGTCTGATTCCATCCTGGTACAGATCACCTCGGAGCCGGGATCTACCTTCGTCGATACGATGATTGCCTTGGTGGAGGGAGCGGAGCGCCGCAAGACCCCGAATGAAATCGCGCTGAGCATCCTCCTGTCTACCCTGACTATCCTCTTCCTCATTGCGGTTACCGCACTGGCCCCAATGGGGTTGTTTACCGGCGCGGAGCTCTCCCCGCTCTCGCTGGTGGCCCTGTTGGTCTGCCTCATCCCAACCACCATCGCTGCCCTGCTATCCGCAGTGGGAATCGCGGGAATGAACCGCCTCGTGCACCACAATGTTCTGGCTACGTCCGGACGCGCGGTGGAGGCGGCGGGAGACGTAGCGACCCTACTCATGGATAAAACCGGCACCATCACCTATGGCAACCGGCAGGCTACCGGGCTTATCGTTGCGCGCGGTGTCGATGAGCAGGAAGCTGCGGAGATAGCCCGCGTTGCTTCGGTTGCCGATGAGACCCCGGAGGGTCGCTCCATCGTGTCGTGGTTGACCGAAAACTATCACCTTTCTACCGAAGCAGGAGAGGAAGAAAAGACCGCCGAGGTCATTCCATTTAGCGCTTCTACCCGCATGTCTGGGCTTGACCTGAGAGACCGAAAGCTGCGTAAGGGTGCCGGCGACGCCGTGCGCCGGTGGGTAACTGAAGCAGGTGGCGACTGGCCACAAGAAATTGAAGACTCCGTGACCCAGATTGCTGAAGGCGGTGGAACCCCGCTGCCCGTTGCTGTGGAAGAATCCGACGGCACCCGCAGGGTTATTGCGGTGGTGCAGCTCAGTGACGTCGTCAAGCCGGGCATGGCGGAGCGCTTCGCCGAACTGCGCCAGATGGGCATCAAAACCATCATGGTGACCGGCGATAACCCATTGACGGCAGCGGCCATTGCGAAAGAGGCAGGCGTCGATGATTACATCGCGGAGGCCACCCCGGAAGATAAGCTGGCCAGGATCCGCGAGGAACAGGCGCACGGCCGCATGGTCGCTATGACCGGTGACGGTACTAATGATGCACCAGCGCTGGCGCAGGCGGACGTGGGCGTGGCCATGAACACGGGCACCTCTGCAGCGAAGGAAGCCGCCAATATGGTGGACTTGGATTCTGATCCGACCAAGCTTATCGATGTCGTGCGCATTGGCAAGCAGTTGCTCATCACCCGTGGGGCGCTTACCACCTTCTCTTTGGCCAATGACTTAGCGAAGTACTTCGCCATCTTGCCGGCCCTGTTTTCTACCCAGCTTCCGCACCTCGAGCGCCTCAACGTGATGCACCTGCACTCGCCGCAATCCGCCATTGTGTCTGCAGTGGTATTCAATGCGCTCATCATCGTTGCTCTTATCCCATTGGCGCTCAAGGGCGTGGCCTATAAGCCGGCCTCCGCCTCGTCCCTGCTACGCCGTAACCTGGGCATTTGGGGACTGGGCGGCGTGATCACCCCATTCCTAGGCATCTGGCTCATTGACCAGGTAGTCAACCTGCTTCCAGGTATGTAGAAAAAGAAGGACCAAAAATGCGTGTCTATTTTCGTAACCTCGCCGCTGGATTCGTAGCCGTACTATTGTGCGTTATCGCACTGGGAATGATTTATCCCGCTGCCGTGTGGGGAATCTCCCGCATCAAGCCGGACTCCGCCGAGGGCAACCTCATTTACCAAGGTGAGTGCCTAGCTGGCTCGACCCAGCTGCAAGATGGTCAGACCGAAGGCCCGTACTTCTTCCCCCGTTCCGAAGGCATGAGCAATTACGGCGCTAGTAGCTCCGAGCTAGAAAAAGCCGTGCAGGAGCGGCGCGGGGACATCGCCAAGCGTGAAGGCGCCGCTCCAGAAGATGTTCCCACCGATGCGGTAACCGGTTCCGGCTCTGGTGTCGACTCTGGCATTAGCCCTGCGTACGCTGAACTACAGGCTCCACGTGTCGCACGAGAGCAGGGGATGAGCACCGAAGATGTGCGAAGCCTCATCGAGGACAACACGGAGCATGCCAGCCTCGGGTTCCTGGGCGAAGACGCAGTTAACGTCACTACTCTCAACCGAGCACTGCCCCTTCCACCGTCCTGCTCATAAGATGAGTGCCATATGAACGACAAGAAAGTTCCGGCGCGCACCAAGCGTGGCGCTTTGAAGATCTACCTCGGCGCGGCGCCTGGGTCTGGTAAGACCTGTGCAATGCTCAACGAGGCGCACGGCCTTGTGCTGGCCGGCCGCGATGTGGTCATTGGCATCGTGGAAGATCATGGGCGCGAATTCACTCGGGCGCTGTGCGATGGCCTTGAGACCATCCCGCGGCGCCACGCCGCCGGGCTATCCACCGGAGAACTCGATACTGCAGCCATCATCTCGCGCCAGCCGGAAACCGTTCTGGTCGATGAATTTGCCCATTCCAATCCGCGCGGTGAGGAACACGCTAAGCGCTGGGAAGACATAGAGGAACTCCTAGCCGCAGGAATCGATGTGATTTCTACCCTGAACATCCAGCACCTCGAAAGCCTCAATGACGTAATAAACCAGATCACCGGTATTTCCCCGCAGGAGACGGTGCCGGACGAGGTCGTGCGTGCGGCGAACGAGATCGAGTTGGTGGATGTATCCCCGCAGCTCTTGCGCACCCGCTTGAGTGATGGCCAAGTCTATAAAGAAGCGCGCATTGCCCCTGCTTTGAATAATTATTTTCGGGTGGGCAATCTGACTGCACTGCGGGAGCTTGCCCTGTTGTGGTTGGCGGACCAGGTTGATGAGGCTCTCGCATCCTACCGTTCTGAACAAGACATTACTGATACCTGGGAGGCGCGGGAACGGGTGGTCGTGGCCATTCAGAACGTCGCGCACGCAGAACTGCTCATTCGCCGCGGGCGCCGCATCGCGTCCAAATCCTCAGCCGAGCTACATGTAGTCCACGTAATTTTTGGGGACTCCTTTTCTTCCGGTGAATCTTCCGTTGCAGGTTCCGCTCAACAACTGGCCAAATTACAATCCTTGGCTCAGGACGTGGGTGCCCGTTTGCATCAGGTCACCGGTGACTCGGTGCCAGAAGCGCTGCTTAATTTTGCCCGCAGCGTTAACGCCACCCAGTTGGTCCTGGGGGTTTCACCACGGCGTCGCTTAGGCCTGCACTGGCGCGGCACCGTTGCTGAGGCCGTGTTGCGGGATTCAGGCAAGATCGATTGTCACATTGTTAATCTTCCGTCCGATAAACCCTCGCCTCTTTCACCACTGCTGCGACCATTGCATTCCCTTCCGCGCCGGGCGGTGTCTTGGGTGGGCACAGCTGTCGCTTTCATCGCCTTGACCGCACTGTTGCAAGGCATCGACGGCTCGGCATTGGGAACAGGCACGTGTTCTGCTTTTTACTTTGCGCTGATCCTCCTCGTGAGCATGCTCGCTGGCCTGTGGCCGGCGGTAATTATTGCGTTTGCCTCGGGCTTGGCGGTCAATTGGTTCTTTACCGAGCCCCTGTACACGTTCGATATTGCTGAGCCAGCTAACGCTGTCATCCTCGTGGTCATGGTAGCCATTGCCCTGGCCGTGGGTTTACAAGTGCGGCGCACCAAAATAGAGCACCATAATGCGGCCATTGCCACGCGCGATGCTGAGCTCTTGACGGTCTTTTCCCGCGCAGCCCTCAACCGCCGTGCGGACGTATCTCCCATCGACGCAGTGCTTCGCAAGGTAGGAGAGACCTTCGGCTGCCATAAGGCCGTGCTTCTTGACGCCTCCGGGGACATACTCTCTACTTGGCACGCTTCGGCGGCCTCGCCCCGGCAAAGTAGACACCTGCATATCCCCGCAAAGACTCATAAACGTGAGGTAGAAACGTTGGTCTCCAGCGAGGACACTACGGTCCAGATTGTGATGGAAGGCCCAGCGTTATCCGCCCGCGACCGTGCTTTGGTGGCGGTTGTGGCAGGCTATTTAGCCGGCATAGTGCGCCGCGACAAGCTTTCGGCTGAAGCCGCACGTGCCGATGCCATTGCTGCCGCTGATGAATTGCGTCGTGCACTGCTATCGAGCGTGAGCCACGATCTGCGCACGCCCCTAGCAACGGCCAAGCTGGCTGTGTCCTCTTTGCGGAATTCCGAAATCGAATTCAGTCCAGAGGATCAAGAAATACTGCTGGCGGAAACCGCAGCTAGCATCGATCAGCTCACGCTGCTCGTGACCAACCTATTGGATCACTCGCGTTTGAGTGCAGGAGCGGTAACTGCACGCCGGGAACCTGTCGAGCTATATGAGGTAGCCAATCGGGCTATTGCCTCCTGTGCCTTTGGACATAGCAAGGACCAACTTGGTCGCATTCATATTGGTTCTGGACTCCGTGGCCGCACCTGTTGCGCGGATAGCGTTTTGCTGGAACGCGTGCTGGCGAACCTATTCGATAACGCTTTGCGCTATGCGCCGAGCGGACCAGTCAACGTTGATGCGCAGGTTAAGGATGAACGCGTGGAGCTGAGTGTGAGCGATGAAGGGCCGGGAATTTCACCAGAAAAGCAGCGAGAGCTTTTCCAAGCCTTTCAACGCTTGGGTGATACCAGCAATGACAACGGGGTAGGTTTAGGCCTCTCCGTCGTTCGCGGATTTGTGGAGGCCATGGCCGGTACTATCACCGTAGAGGCCACCCCAGGAGCGACCTTTATCCTGAGTATCCCGCTGTGGGAGGAGAAAAGCCATGACTGATAAAAAGGCCACGATTGTCATTGTGGATGATGATCCGCGTTTGCTCACCACCTTGAGCATTAACTTTAAGGCACGAGGATATGAGGTGTATGCAGCCAGCACCGGGGCGGAGGGTCTGCAGGTGGTCTCCCTGTACCAGCCCGATGTGGTGATTTTGGATATGGGTCTGCCGGATATGGATGGGCGGGAAGTCCTTGATGGGATTCGTGGATGGTCAGCAATCCCCGTTCTGATTCTTACGGCCCGGTCCGATCCTTTATTTAGTGCCTCGGCTCTAGATCGCGGTGCTGATGATTATGTGACCAAACCCTTTTCCATGGAAGAGCTCTTGGCCCGTGTGCGCGTGGCTTTGCGGCATGGCAGCCCCCAGCATCCATCTGCCCAGCGGGAAGCCACGATGGTGCGGGCGGGCGATGTGCTTATCGACGTCCCACGACACTCCATCACCAAGGCAGGAAAGCCTCTTCACCTGACCCCCACTGAGTGGGGCGTGCTTACGACGCTGCTGCGTGCCCACGGCGGTTTGGTGCGCAAAGAAGATCTGCTCGCAGAGATTTGGGGCCCGGGCTTCGAAGGACAAAGCCACTACCTGCGCATCTACACCTCGCAGCTGCGCCGCAAACTGGAAACCGATCCCTCTGATCCCCAATATCTGCTTACTGAACCCGGGTTGGGATACCGCTTTGTTACCTCCCCAGGAGTCTAGGAGTAGCTGACGCCATTTTCTGCAGGGAACTACTCTTGCAGTGGCAATTCTGTGCAGTGGAGGGGTGCGAGTTGGTATCCATAACGCTTATGCGTCGAGGGCTTCGGTGTGCTCTGCGCATGTAACCAACTGCAAGCGCGTGAGAACTAAACATTTCAACTGGTCACCAGCGATTGTTCGTTCTCTAAATCATTTCTGGTGCTGCAGATTAGTTGCTTTTCCCTGAAGGGGTGACGGTGTCTGTCATGCTTTCCTGACCAAAGAACCTTCGAGCATATTTTGGGTAGAAGGGTCTATTAAATCAAGCTACGTTGTACGCACCGTTAGAAGAAGGAATAAGGCTCTCTACTTTCATAAACTTGGCTCGATTTATTGTGCCAACGTTGAAGGTTATGAATTAGAGACGTCTGGGGTTGAAAGCTTGGTATCTAAAAATAGAGCTCCTCAAGACTCCGGTGTTCATTTATCGCTGTCTGGGTGGGGCTTTATCTGCGCACCTGAATTCGTGCAAGAAATCTTGCACGAATCTCTCGGGTAGCTTACTGTGGTCAATCGTTCAGGAATTCTTGCACGATTGGAGTTGTGATGAGCCCACGAAAGTATGAGCATCCGGCCACCGAGGACCTTGAATTCGTCCGTGTTCTGGCTGCGGTAAGTGATCCCATCCGGTTAGAGATGGTTAGGCGCCTGGCAGACGGTCAGGAGCACGATAGTTTGACGCTCGCTGATGACCTGCCTCGATCTACCCTGACCTACCACACTCGGCAGCTGCGTGAAGCCGGTGTGACGTGGACAAGAAGCCAGGGACGAACTTGTGTTATCTCTTTGCGCAGAGGCGATCTAGACGAACGGTTCCCTGGTTTGCTCGATATGGTGATTTCGAATGCTTAAACAGCTGTGGCCGTTAGTTTTGGGCAGTGTAGCGCTCGGATTGGACGCATATGTTATCGCTGGGCTGATATCACAGATTGCAAACGACTTGGGTACAAGTGGCAGTGTGATCGGCTTGGGCGTTACCGCCTTCACCGGCGCGTACGCAATATCTGGTCCGCTGTTCTCGGGTAAGGCAGGCAAAGATCCACGGAGTGGTCTGCTTGGAGCTGTTGCTGTGTTTTCTTTGGCGAATGTCGTGACTGCAGTCTCGCCTACAGTGAGCGTTTTTCTCGTGTCGCGCTTAATCGCAGGTGCGGCAGCGGGAATTTATTCGCCGTTGTCCTCAGCCGTAGCGGGGATGTCTGTCCCAGCAAAGTATCGCGGGCGCGCACTGTCAATGGTGCTGGCTGGCTTAGCGGTGGGAACTGTCGTGGGCGTACCGGTGGGATTGGGGGTAGCTAAACAGCTAGGCTGGAGGGCTACCATCGCTTTGGTCTCGGCCATTGGAATAGTGGCGTTAGCGGGTCTAGCGTTGCGCAAAGCGAGTGTGGTACCAGCTGTGCCCTCCTCCTCGTTGGGGCGGCGACTCCGAGTCATCGGCCGAGTGGATAACTTCCTGACGACCTTAGTTACTTTCTTTGTGGGAGTGGGTTCGCTGGGGTTGTACACCTATATTCCTGTAGTGCTTGATCGTGTGCAGGTAGACACCATTGCTGGCATGTGGGTCTGGGGTATCGGCGGGGCAGTGGGTGCTTTTGGGATTGGGAGGGTGCTTGACAAGGTTAATAGTTCACGCAAACTAACGGTCACTATCATTGCATTACTCGTGACTGATTTCGCTCTACTGCTGCTCTTCCCTTCGAGCCACGTGGTGGCAGTGGTGTGTCTTTTTGCTTGGGGGCTTTTGGGGTGGTCGTCTATGGCGCCGCAGCAGCATTCGATGCTCAGTGCAAACCCTGATGAAGGGGCGACTGCTGTTGCTGCTAATGCATCTGCGAACTACCTTGGCTCGGCAGTCGGCTCCGCAGTGGGTGGATTACTGTTGCCCTCCTCCACGGGAATCCTGTTAGGAGCATTAGGTGCAGTCCTAGTAGGAATCGTCTGCAGTATTGGGGCCAGTGCCTCTTCTCGCTCTCATACTGGGGACAATGTGAATTAGGAATACTTCGGATTGATGGGACGATGCCCGAGTTGACATAGTCGAGCTCTTCGTCGCATTCCCTTTGAGGCCTTTGCTTTGACACTCTTAGCAGCTTAAAGGACTGATCCTAGGTCTTTGATTTTCTCGCAGTAAATCATGTCAGTATTGGTATCACTGAAGCTACCGCGGAAAAGAATAAAGAACTGCGCGGACCGCTGCCGCGCTGCGAAGTCCCCGCTACACTCGCGCTTATGACCGATCTGCAGCATGTCCACTCCGTTGATGAGGCGGTAAACCGCCTGATCGAGATTTACGAGAATTCCTGCGAGCTTGCGCGCAAGACTTTGGAATCAGGAAACCTTGATGACTATCGCTATGTGGTTTATCCCAAGGTCACAGTGGATATCCGCAAATGGCAGCCCATCGATCGTTCCGAGCCGTTTGGCTACGTCAACGAGGCGGGCAAGTACTCGGCGGTAGTTTCCAAGCCGCACATCATTCGGGACTACCTGCACGAGCAGCTGACTCGCCTGGCGGGGAATTATCCGTGCGATATCTTTGTTGGCCAATCCGACCAGCGCATTCCACCGGAGTACATCAAGGACACAAGGAAAGCCCCGCAGGAACGCGGGCCTATTCCGCGTCCGACGCTGGATGAGGTCAATGATGCAATCATTGATGGCGAATGGGATGCCTTCCACGGTGCGGAAAAGCCGCTTTTTCATTTTGGCGCCCAGCGCTTTGATATCGCGTGTGCACGCATTGAGCACTACACCGGCATCGAGGTCGATACGGTGCAAAAATACATTTTGTTTACTAACTACGCGATGCACACCACCGAGTTTGTGAAATTCGGTTTGCGCGAGTTGACCAGGGAAGACTCGCGTTATACCGCCTTGGTGCTGCCCAATGGGGAGACCATCCATCCCAATGATGCGGTGGACCTTGATGTGGACGGTCTGACCTTAACTTCTCGCTTCCAAATGCCGCGCTTTGATTTAATCACTGCCGGTGGCGATGGCATCACGATGATCAATATCGGCGTAGGCCCCTCGAATGCCAAGACCATTACGGATTGCTTGGCAGTGCTACGCCCAGAGGCATGGATCATGATTGGGCACTGCGCTGGCATGGATGGCCGCATGCGCATCGGTGACCTCATTTTGGGCAATGCCTATCAGCGCAATGACCACATCTTGGATCAGAAGGTTGCGGCGACCTCTCCCATCCCTGCGATTCCGGAGGTGCAGCGCATGCTCGAGTCTGCGGTGAAGGCGGTGTACGGCGACGACAACTCGCTCATGCGCACCGGTACGGTGCTCTCCACCGATGATCGCAATTGGGAGTGGCGCACTAACCGGGATTTGTGGGAGTGGCTGCGTACCTCCACCGCGGTGGCCGTAGATATGGAATCGTGCACGCTCGCGGCCAATGGTTACCGCTACCGCGTTCCTTATGGAACTCTCCTTTCGGTCTCTGACCTGCCGCTACACGCGGTGCCGAAGCTGCCGGCCCAGGCGCAGGCCTTCTACTCCAATTCGAAGGAAGCTCACGTGATGTGCGCGGTGCGAGCGATGGAGCATCTAGCCGAAAATCCGGAGCGCCTGCGCACGCGCAAGTTGCGCCGGACTTTGGGCGAGGTTCCATTCCGGTAGGTGCCTTTTCTTTGGCAGGCAATGCTCGTTAAACTACAAAGAAATCCCATGACGCAAAAGGAGCCACACAATCGTGACTGAAAATTGGATCCACCCGGACCGGGAAAACCTCACCTGGGAGGTCTTCGGCGAGGCGAGCCGTAACCTGTCGGAACAGATTGTGGAATCTGGTTGGTTCCCTGACCTTATCGTGGGCGTCGCCCGCGGCGGCCTGATCCCAGCCGGTGCTATCGGTTATGCCATCGGTGTGAAGGCCATGGGCGCTATCAATGTGGAGTTCTACACCGATATCGGACAGACCTTGGAAGAGCCGATCATCTTGTCCCCGCAGCTGGACACGGATTCGCTGAAGGGCAAGAAGGTATTGGTGGTAGATGACGTCGCGGACTCCGGCAAGACCCTGGATCTGGTGGTTAACCTGCTCAAGGAAACCGCAGACGATGTGCGCTCGGCCGTCATTTACACCAAGCCGAAGACTATTTTTGAGCCGGACTTCTCGTGGAAGAAGACCGATCAGTGGATCAACTTCGCCTGGTCCGTGCTGCCCGTGATCACCGCGGATGGCTCGTTTAAGGAAGGCTCCTAAAGTCCACTAGGATGTGCAGGCGTGATTAAAGAACAGCCTGCTCCTACCGGCGTCATCGCCAGTTTCCGCTATGCATTTTCCTCGCCTGCGCGCCTGCGCAAGGAGGTTTTTGGCGGCCTGGCGGTGGCGCTTGCTTTGATCCCAGAGGTCTTAAGCTTTTCCATCCTCGCAGGGTTGGATCCGCGGGTGGGATTGTTTTCTTCCGTGGTGATGGCCATGGCTATTGCCTTTACTGGCGGCAGGCCGGCGATGATTTCCGCCGCGGCCGGTGCGGTGGCATTGGTGGTCTCTCCGCTCGCGCATGAGCATGGGCATGATTATGTGGTCGCCGCAGTGCTGTTGGCGGGAATTATGCAGGTGGTGCTGGCCGCGGTGGGCGTCGCTAAGCTCATGCGCTTTATCCCGCGCTCGGTGATGACGGGGTTTGTCAATGCGCTGGGCATCATGATGTTTACTACGCAGCTGCCGCACCTTATTGATGTGCCGTGGATGGTGTATCTGCTGGTGGCCATTGGCCTGGCCATCATGCTGGGGCTGCCACGGCTGACCACGGTGATTCCCGCGCCGCTGATCACGATTCTTGTAGTGAGCATTATTGCGGTGGCGGCCGGGTGGCAGGTGCCCGATGTGGCGGATCAGGGCGAGCTGCCTACCTCGCTGCCGGGGCTTTTCGTGCCGGATATTCCGTGGAATCTAGATACCCTGCAGCTGATTGCGCCCTATGCCTTTGGCATGGCATTGGTGGGCCTGATGGAATCGCTGCTGACGGCCAAGCTGGTCGATGACATTACGGATACTCACTCCGATAAGACGCGCGAGTCCTTTGGCCAGGGTGTGGGCAATATCCTCGCCGCGGCCATTGGTGGCATGGGTGTGTGCGCCATGATTGGCCAGACCATGATCGGCGTGAAGGCATCCCAGGCGCGCACGCGCTTGTCGACGTTCCTCGCGGGCGCCTTCCTCCTCATCCTCTGTCTGCTCTTTGGCGAGACCGTCGGCCGCATTCCGATGGCCGCGCTGGTGGCGGTGATGATTATCGTGGCCGCAACGACGGTGGATTGGCATTCGGTACACCCGCGCACGCTAAAGCTCATGCCGCTATCAGAAACGCTCGTGATGCTGGTGACGGTGGTAGGAACGCTGGCCACGCATAACTTGGCGGTGGGCGTGGTGCTCGGCGTGGTGGCGGCATCAATTGGCTTCGCTCGCCGCGTGGCCCACCTGGTGGAGGTAGAGCGGATGGGAGATGCCGAGTACGCGGTGCGCGGCCAGCTCTTTTTCGCCTCCTCCAATGATTTGGTCTACGCCTTCGACTACACGCTGGATACCCAGCGCGTGGTGATTGATATGGGCAAGGCCGAGGTATGGGACGCCTCTACGGTGGCGACGTTGGATGCGGTGCAGAAGAAATACGCCGAGCGGGGCATCGAGGTAGAGTTCCGTGGTCTGGAAGGAGCGAGCGCGCAGCGCCTAAATCGCCTTAGTGGCCGCTTGGGTGACTAAAATCACATTTATTGTCCGAGGTGTGCGGGGCTAAACGTTCGCTGTTGCGGTGGTCGTCGAGTCGCGCTCGTGTCAAGGCGGAGGATCTGTGATGACCTCGCTTTTTTAGGGGACCTTTGCCTGCGTGTAGCGGCAAGCTTTGTCTTGGCTAACTTAGGTTATCCAATCTAAAAAAGCGTAATGACGTGCAAGTTTACTTAAGTAGGCCTTGCTGGATCGCGGGGAAATCTTCTGTACTGTGGTGCTTAGCACTTATTGATTTCCCTGCACAGAAAGGTTTTTACAATGGACGAGAAGCTGCAAACCCTGTTGAATGACCAGGTTATTAGCGAATACGGCGCTTCCATGGTCTACACCCAGCTGGCCTTCGAGATGGATAACCTCTCCTTCCCGGGCATGCGCGATTGGTTCATGGGCCAGGCCGCCGAGGAGCGCGAGCACGCCGAGAAGATTGCGGACCACTTGCTCTCCCGCGGCTACCGCGTAGAGCTCAATGACATCCCGGTTGGCTCCGTCAAGGCCGCTAACCCGCAGGATGCCTTCCAGGCTTCCCTCGAGCACGAGCAGAAGGTGTCCGAGGAGATCCGCACCATCGCCCGCGCGGCGCTGGACGCACAGGATCTGGAATCCCGCCAGCTCGTTGACTGGTTCCTAAGCGAGCAGGTAGAAGAAGAAGCTACCGTTTCTGAGATTCTGGACCAGATCAAGCTGGTGGGCAATGACGGCTCTGGCCTGCTGCGCATCGATGAGCGCCTGGCTGGCCGCACCGAAGGCGGCGCCTAAGCGCGCGTGGGTGAATAACAAACCCATCAAGATTTAGCTCAATCCTCCCATAGCACTGCGGTGCGGTGGGAGGATTGTTTCTATGTCAACGCAACGCAAGGCTTTGTGCGCCATAACCCTATTAGTTCTGGCGCTCTTCCTCATCGTGGGAGCAGCAATCATGTCCACGCACATGGCCTTGGGGGTATTTCTGACCACTGCGGCGCTGATGCTCGGCCCATTCGCCGGGCTCGCACTGCTGGTTTATGGCGTCGCCGGCACGCGTGGGGCAGTTACGCGCTCGCTCTATAGCCTCGGCGGCATGCTGCTCATTGGTGCCATCGGCGGCATCTTCGCGCTGTCCATGGACCAGGCTCCCGCGATGCTGCCTCTCTTTGTCGCTGGTGCGGGTGTGGGAATTGTAGCCGTGCTGACCCAAGCGCCGAAACGCGCATAAACTGGCCCCCGTTATGCCCAAACTCCTCTTTGATATGTACGGCGTGCTCATGCGCCCGGCCACCCCAGAAAGCCATGCGGACTTGGAGCGCCTCCTCGCGCCGCCAGATGCAGAGGCGATGTGGGAGGCCTACGGGTTTTATCGGCCGGACTACGATGCCGGCATCTTTAGCGATAGCCACTACTGGAACGAGGTAGCGGCCCGCGCCGGGCTAGAGGAGGTTCCTGTCGCGGAGGCGGTAGCCTGTGAAAACAGCGGCCTCCTGGAGGCGGACCCGGACATGGTGGCGCTGGTCAAGGGCCTTATCGGGGAAGGCTATAGCGTGGGCATCTTGTCCAATATTCCCACCACGCTGGCGGGCCAAGTGCGTAAGAAGCAACCGTGGCTCGAGGACTGCGCGGCGGTGACGTTCAGCTGCGATATTGGCGTGGCCAAGCCGCACCCAGAAGCCTATCGCGTGGCCGTGGATGCGCTCGCCGCGCAGCCGAAGGACACGCACTTTTTTGATGACCGCATCGACTACGTGGAAGGCGCGAACTACTGCGGCCTCAACGCCCACCTCTTCCGCGGCATCGACTCGGTACGCGAGGTGCTAAGCGTGCTGGAGTGAGCGGCCCAGATCCAGCGGCTGGCGCAGTAGCTGATCGGTGGCGACGGTGCGGGCTACCGCGCGGACGATCTCCTTATGGCCGGGGATCATGCGCAGCTGCAACTCTTCGCCCGCGGAGGCGCGGACGGTGGCGGCAAATTGCTTGGGGGCCTGTGGGTCGTCGGTAAACGCGCCGCCGGCGATAACCACGGTGGCCGGGGAGTGGGCCTTGACCAGCTCCGCGGTGATGGCGCCCAACTGGCGGGCGCGCGCGTCCAAAATGGCGCGGACGGCGGGGTGGGAGTCGGCGGCCTGGGCGGCGTCGGCAAGCGAGGCTGCCTCCACGCCCTCGCGGCGTATCGCCTCCAGGATGTGCTGGGTGGCCAGCAGGCGCTCGGACGCGCCATGGCCCAGCAGCTCGGAGTGTGTCGCAGGCACGGGAATAATGGGGCTGACCTCGTCCTCCACGGAGAGGGCGGAGCCGATGGAATCGTCCGCGAAGAGCACGAGGACGCGCTCGCTGGTGCCAATCTCGGCCGCCTGGGTTTCGGAGCCGAGGATGGCTGGGATGGCGGAGGAGACCACCACGGGTACGCCGAACTGGAAGCGTAGGCGCTCGGCAATGTCCACGCCGTGCCAATTGAGGTTTTCCGCGGTGACCAGGCCGTTATCATCCACGGTGCCGGAGGTGGTCACGCCGAGGGAGACCAAGCGGTGGTTCAGGTTGGTCATCATGCGGTTGATGCCGGCCATGATGTGCTCGAGGAAGTCATCCTCGCTGAGGTTAGCCACCGGGGTGGTCAATTCCTCTTCGCTCAACGTGCGGCCCTTGATGTCATAAAGGCCGATGTAGGTCTGCTTAGTGCCCACGGAAATGCCGCCGAGCGCCCAGTCATTATCGGCCGCCTCAAGCGGCACCGTTGGCCGGCCGCGCCCGCGGGACTGGGTGAGGTCGGTGCGTTCCTGGATGAGGCCCGCGTTGAGTAGGGAAGTAGTAGCGCGCGTGATAGTGGGCTGGGAAAGCCCGGTGGCTTCCACCAGCTCGCTCCGGGTGATGATCGGGTTCAGGCGCACCAAATGAAGGCACTTTGCGGCCGGTGTGCGGGGCCGCGTGAACACTGGGCCAGGTTTGATCATAAAAAGGAGTATAAGCATCCCAGACTGCTTTGTCTAACCTGATAAAAGGTTCATGTACCGAATAGTCTAAAGGTGGTGGTGGGCGCGCAGATACCTATGCTGGAGAGCATGCAGTCAGTAGCGGTTTATTGTGGTTCAGCAACAGGAAACTCCCCGGCCTATACACAAACGGCACAGGAATTGGGCACGGAGCTGGCCCGACGCGGGCTGACCTTGGTCTACGGCGGCGGCAATATCGGCCTGATGCGCGAGGTAGCGGAGGCCTGCCTGTCCGCCGGCGGTACCGTCACCGGCGTGATGCCACAGTCCCTGGTGGATCTGGAGATCTCCCACCCCGGCCTGACCACCCTCGAAGTAGTCGGCTCCATGGCCGAGCGCAAGACCCGCATGGAGCAGCTTGCCGACGCCTATATTTGCCTCCCCGGTGGCGTCGGCACCCTCGAAGAGCTCACCGAGGTGCTCACCCTGCAACAGCTGGGTACCATCCGCGGTCCGGTGGGCCTAGTAAATACCGAGGATTTTTGGCGTCCTTTCTACGCCATGTACGCCGCCATGGCCGAGTCCGGCTTCATCTTGCCGCGCTTTGTGGACGCATTGGTAATGAAGGAAAAACCGCAGGATATCCTGGATGAATTCAGCGGCTGGAGCTACCCCGGAACCAAGTGGGACAACGATTAGTTAACAAGTTCGCAACTTCAGCCCGCCCGGGTGGCCTATAGGCGATACTTAGGGATAGACTTCCTCGTTATGAGTTCTGAGCAGACCGCTAAGCGCCAGCCCTCTCTACTGGACGCTTCGTGCGATAACTTCGTTCACGACCTAGCCGAGCTTTCCCCCACCGATGCCACCGCGTGGGGCATTGACGGCTACGAGGGCGAATTGCAGGATTTCTCTCCCGAGTACTTCACCGCCATCGCAGACCGCACCCGCGAAATGGTCGCGGACCTGGATGCCCTGGATGACACCACCGATGAGTCCGATGATGAGGATGACTTTGATGACGTGGACTATGTCACCGCGGCCGTCCTGCGCGATCGCCTCTGCCTTGATCTAGATCTGCACCACCACAGCGAGGATGTGCGCTGCCTGAATAACATCGCCTCCCCGGTGCAGACCATCCGCGATACCCTGCTGCTCATGCCGCAGGATACGGACGAGGACCGCGACGCCATTCGCTCCCGCCTGTCCAAGGTGAAGACCTCCCTGGCCGGCTACCGCAGCTCCCTGGAAGAGGCAGCCTCCCACGGCATGGTGGCACCGCACCGCCAGATCTCTGAGGTTATTGTGCAGTGCGAGCGGCTTGCCGACGCCGACTCGATGCTCGAGTCCCTCGGCCTCGACGCCGACTCCGCCGAGGTGCAGCAGGCTAAGGAGGCCTTTGGCGAGTTCTCCGATTGGCTCTCCAATGATCTGCAGCCCCAGGCACCCACCAAGGACGCCGTGGGTCGCGAGCGCTACGAGCGCTTTTCCAAGCTCTTTGTGGGCGATACCGTCAACCTCGACGAGGCCTATGAATGGGGCCTGGACCAGGTGCGCAGCCTGCGCTCGGAGCAGGAAAAGATCGCCCACGAGCTCTACGGCTCTGAGTGTTCGGTGCGCTCGGCGATGCGCAAGCTCAACCACGAGGACTGCTATACCCTGCGCGGCACCGATGCGCTGGTGGAGTGGATGCAGTCCACCGCCGATGGCGTCATTGCCGAGCTCAACGGCAAGGAATTCGATATTCCGGAGGAAGTGGAAGAGATCGAGTGCTGCATCGATCCGGCCGGCACCGGCGGCATTTTCTACACCCCGCCGAGCGATGACTTCTCCCGCCCGGGCCGCATGTGGTGGTCCGTGCCGGAGGGTCAAGACACCTTCCACACCTGGCAGGAGCTGACCACCGTCCACCACGAGGGTGTTCCGGGCCACCACCTGCAGCTCGGCTCCGCACTGGTGCAAGAAGACCTCAACCTGTGGCGCCGCGCGGTGACGTGGAACTCCGGTCACGGCGAGGGCTGGGCGCTCTACGCCGAGCAGCTCATGGCCGAGCTGGGCTACATGGATGATCCGGGCTTCCGCATGGGCATGTTGGATGCGCAACGCCTGCGCGCCGCCCGCGTGGTCGTGGACATCGGATTGCACCTGGGCAAGCAGCTGCCGGATTGCTCGACCTCCGGCGTGTGGGACAAGGCGCACGTGAAGACCTTCATGCGCGAAAACACCGCCATGGATGATGCCAACCTCAACTTTGAGGTCAACCGCTACCTCGGCTGGCCGGGTCAGGCGC
Organism: Corynebacterium sp. MSK195; assembly: GCF_030228885.1. NCBI lineage: Bacteria > Bacillati > Actinomycetota > Actinomycetes > Mycobacteriales > Corynebacteriaceae > Corynebacterium > Corynebacterium sp. MSK195. The sequence continues at coordinate 25,649 of NZ_JASPGT010000014.1, forward strand.
CGTCCTATGCGCTGGGCCAGCGCCTGTGGCAGGAAACCCGTGCCGAGGCTGAGAAGCAGGGCATGAGCGCGCGCGAGTTCCACTCGGAGGCCCTCGCCTTGGGCTCCGTGCCGATGTCCGTCCTGCGCGAGGCCGTGCTGGGCAACTAGCGCCGCAGCAGGCGCTTCGCCAGCCGCAGCAGCTGCGGCAGGTAGCCTGCGATGACGAGCACCGCAATGAGCCGGGTGAGCTGTACCGCGATGACCGCTGGTCCGGCTCCGCCCTCGGCGGAGAGCGCAAGCACCGTCTCGAGCGCGCCGGGGCTCGTGGCCAGGTAGGCCTCAAAGTAGGAGATGTGCAGCCACTTAGTCAGCGGCCAGGCGGTGGCCGCGCAGATGCCGATAATGACTACGATGAAAAGAACCGTGGCGGGCAATTGCTTGGCAAAGGCCTTGAGTGCGGGCAGCGATAGCCCGCCGCCGCAGACCCAGCCGATGGATAAGAATGCCATCACCTTAAAGACATAGAGCGGCTCAAGAGTGTGGCCCTCCGGCAGCACGAAGGAGACCAGCACCGTCAGCAGAAGGGGGCCGAGCACGGCCGTGGCCGGCAGGTGCAGCAGCTTTCCCAATTTCTCGCCCAGGAAAGCGATGGCAAGAACGAGCGCGATGATCCACCACGTGGTTTCTCCCTCCACCGTGAGGTCCGCGCCTTTACCGGCCGGGGTATCAAGCAGCGCGACGACGGCCGGGAGCGATACCGAGACCACCAATAAGCGCAGGTATTGGGTGAGGGCGACGTAGCGGTAGTCGGCACCGAGTTCGTCGGCAAGCGCGGGCATCAGCGAGGCACCACCGGGCAGCATGGACAAAATTCCTGTCTCTGAGGACACATCGCGCGGCTGCGCGCGGTGCAACAGCAAGCCGCCGACGATGCCAACCATGATGGTGACAAAGGACATCGTCACCGCCGCGGGCAGGAAACCCACCAGCTGGCCCAGCGGCACCACGGTGAGGGGCAGCGCTGCCATCATGCCGATAAAACCACGCGACATGCTATAAAAACTGCGGTTCACGCGCAGATCTTCCCCAGTAAAAAGCGCCATGGCGCCGGAGGAGAGGATCGCTGCCAAGATCCAGGCCGCGGGTACGTGCCACATGCTAAAGAGCCAGCCCAGTACGACCGATGCCGGAACGACAATGGCCCACCGTGCCACGGTATGGGCACTAAGCCCGGCGCCTTCCTGCTGTGCGGCCATGCGAGCCTCCTAGTTCTACTGCGACAAAAGTATAATGCCTGCTTTTTCTCCACTACGGGGAGGGCAGTAGGCGGGTTATCACCTTACATCATTCAAGATTTATGATCGGGGGCATGGAAATCGATGTGGTGCAGTGGATAATTCTCTTCTTTGGTACCGCGGCCGCGGGGTGGGTCGATGCGGTCATCGGTGGTGGCGGATTGATCCTGATCCCGATGCTGCTGGCGGTCCTGCCGGGCCTTGCTCCGGCCGCAGCTTTGGGCACAAGCAAGCTCGCCGCGGTGACTGGCACCGGATCCGCTGCCGTGACTCTCGCGCGCAAGGTGAATCTGGACAAGGCGGAGATGGCGCGGTTCCTCCTCATCGCGCTGGTCTGTTCTGGGTTGGGGGCCAGCGTGGCCTCGAGCCTCGATAAAGACGTTATGCGGCCCATCATCATCGTGCTCATGGTGGCCGTGGGCATCTTCGTTGCCTTCAAGCCAGATTTTGGCAGCAGCGACTCTGCCGGTACCCGTGGCGGGTGGCGGACCATCGTGGTCTTGGTGCTCTCCGGCATCATTTCCTTTTATGATGGCATCTTCGGACCGGGTACCGGAATGTTTTTGATCATGGCCTTCACCTCTATTTTTGCGCAGAACTTTTTGACCTCTGCGGCCATGGCCAAGGTGGTCAATACCGCTACCAACTTCGGTGCGCTCATCGTGTTCATTATTGGCGGGCACGTGTGGTGGACGCTCGGCATCGTGCTCGGCGTAGCCAATATTGCTGGCGCACTTCTCGGCGCTCGTACCGTGCTCGGCGGTGGGGCCAAATTCATCCGCTACGCGCTACTTACTCTCGTCGTGGTCATGAGCTGCTACTTGGGCTGGCAGCAGTGGGGATAGCTACATCCGGTTCTTGGTGCGCGCGGTAGCAACCGCGTTCCACGGGTCCTCCGGCCACGGGTGCTTGGGGTAGCGCCCGCGCATATCGGCGCGCACGCCAGCATAAGGACCGGACCAGAAGCTGGCGAGATCATCGGTCACCGCGAGCGGGCGGCCGGCGGGGGAGAGCAGGTGGAATTGCACGCGGTGGCCGCAGTATTCGGGGGACTCGGCCAGGCCGAAGCATTCCTGCAGCTTGATATGAACCACGGGGCGATCACCGGACCAGTCGATTCGTACGTCCCGACCGGAGGGGACTGGGAGGTGCTCGGGAGCGAGATCGTCCAGATGGGTGGCTTCCGGCCAGGGCAGGAGGCGTTGCAGCGCGGGGTACATGTCTAGCTTGGCGGCGGGGGTGCCCTCCGCAATGCGGTGGAGCTCGGGGCCGAGCCATTCGGCGGGATCTGCGGAATCGACATCGGGCCAAGGAGCACCGAAGTGGGCGTGCAGGTGGCGCAGGCGGTCTTTGAGGCTCTGGGCTTTCTTGCTGAAGGTGAAAAGTCCTAATCCTTCCTTACGGATGCCGGCGGCAAGCGCCTCCTCGGCCGCGGGGCCCGTGACTTTAACCGGGGTCTCAGAAAGAGTGATGGCGCCCGCGGCCCTGACCTTGACGCCGCGCACACGGCCATCGCGCAGGAAGGCGCGGGTCTCCTCGGTGACGCCGATGGTCTCGAGGGCTGCGGTTTCCTCGATGCGGGCGGCCGAGCGGATGATGGCATTGCCTGCGTTGGACAGGGATACCTCCGCGATGGCGAGCCACGGGGCGCCGGCTAGGCCCGAGTTATCCAGCAGCCGTGCGCGGGTACCGCTGGCCAGCAGGTAATCCTCGCCCACGCGCTTGGCTACCTGCTCGGGAAAGGCGGTGGCGACGACCTCGCCGGGATCGGCGGGGCCGAGATCGTCGACGAGGCGGGCGAGCCGCTTGACCTCCCTGTGGGGTGGGCGGTGACGGGTGAGGTTGGGGGTTAAGGGGGCGTCGGCAAGCGAGGCAATGATGGGCGCGGCCTGGCTGCCGTGCCGGAGCAAGGAGGCGCCAAGGCGCGGATCGGTGGGCAGGAGGGCGAACTCCTGCGTGGCACCAATGCGCTCGAGGGTGGCGTGCGCGGCCGCAAGGGCCGGGGCCGGCGGGGGATCGAGCAATGGGAAGTCCGGGCCCGCGCCCCAGCAATCCAGAAATAGCGCGGCCTGGGTCAGGTCCGCGGACAGGATCTCCGGGGTGGTGTGCGGGGAAAAGTGCTGGTAATCATCCTGCGAGTAGCAGCGAATGACGGTGCCGGGCGCCTCACGGCCGGCACGACCAGCGCGCTGATCGGCGCTCGACTTCGAGGTAGACACCGTCACCAGCCCGGACATGCCACGCTGCGCATCGCGCCGGGGAACGCGGGAGAGCCCGGCATCCACCACCACGCGCACGCCCGGCACGGTAAGCGACGACTCCGCGATGGAGGTAGCCACGACGATGCGCTGCTCCTCGGTATACAGCGCGGCGTCTTGCTCCGCGGTGGTTTGCTTGCCGTGCAGCGGGAAAACATTATGGCCGTCCAGCGCCTCGCACACGAGGTTCACCTCGCGCACGCCGGGCACAAAGACCAGCGTTGATTCGTGCTGGCGGGCTGCCTGCTTGGCGACGTCCCCGTAAAACTCCCTCGCCCCCGCCGCCCTGCCCGGCATGGGGGCGTAGTGGATATCGAGCGGGTGGGTGACTGCCTCGGTGACGTGGACGGGTGCGTCCATGAGTTGGGAAAAGCGCTGCGCATCCACGGTGGCGGACATGGCGATGACGCGGAAGTCCTCGCGTAGCTCGGCTAGTTCTAGGCACATGCCCAGCACCAGATCCGTATCGAGCTGGCGCTCGTGGACCTCGTCGATGGCAACGGCGGCCACTCCCTCGAGCTCCGGATCCCTGAGCAGGCGGCGCAGCAGCACGCCCGGCGTGACGAACTCGACTTCACTGCCCTTGCGGGACTCGCCGCGGATGGCAAAGCCCACCTTGTCTGGGGTGCCGCTGAGAGTACTCAAGCGCTGCGCGGCCGCGCGCACGGCCACACGGCGCGGGGCGGTGACGATGACCTTGCCGCGCCCGGCTGCATGATTAGCCAGCGCCGGTGGGACGAGCGTGGTTTTACCCGTACCGGGCGGGGCCTGAATAACTACGTTTCCGGTGCTCGGCAGCGAATCGATGGTCTCGGCTACGGGCAAGCCCGCGCCGATTGTGGCGAGATCAAACATCTAGTTGGCGGCTCCAAACCCTTCGACAGGGCCGTTGAGATCCTGGCGCTCCCAGGCGTCCTCGTTATTCTCCAGCTTGCGCACCACGCGGCCGGGAGTTCCCAGAACCAGCGAATTATCCGGAATATCGGTGGTAATGAGCGTGCCCGCGCCGACGACGCAGTTCTTCCCAATGGTAATCCCCGGCAGCACGGTGACATTGGCGCCGAACCAGGTGTTCTCACCGACGGTGATGGGCTTGGCAATTTCCCACCCACCGGCGCGCATCTCGTGATCGTTTACCGGATGCCCCACCGTAATCAGGGAGCAATTGGGGCCTATCATGACGCCATCGCCGAGCGTCACCTTGGCCTGGGCCAAGATGGTGGCACCGAAATTAATAAAGACGCGCTCACCGCACACCAAATTGCAGCCGTATTCTAGGTTCAGCGGCACGTGCAGACCCGGCACCGCAGATTCCTCCGGAAGAATCTCACGCAGGATGCCCTTCGCGCGCTCTGGGGCCGTATTCTGTAGCTCGTTGAGCTGCTTTAGCAAGCGAAAAGTGCGCTGGTGCTCTTTCTTCGCCTCCGGCATGCTCGGCAAGAACCACTCCCCACCGGTCATCCGCTCCCATGAGCCGTAGCGTGTCAAGTCCTGCCGCCCCTGTACATCCATGGGTGTCATTGTAGAGGGTGGGTCGTGCTTAAAAGTTATCTGCGAAAATCACTTAGGTTCCTGTAAAACACAAACCCCGCAGGCCGTTTTGTTGGCTCGATAAAATTTGTAGACGCCATTGGCAAAGCGGTTGCTGATTCTCAGAGTTAAGGTTGAGTGTTAGTAGAAGCCCAAGCACAACGAGTGAGCATATGGAAACAGATTCAAGAAAAATCGTCGATAATATTTTGAGCGATATGGCGGAACTCAATGACTGGATCAGTATTGCTGATGCAACTGGGGCGAATGGGAAAAACTCGTTTGATGAAGTGAGCTAGCCCCCCAAAAGTTGGACTGGTTTATTTCTAGGTGGTTAGGGGTTCAAGGGTCTGATTCCGAAAGTGCATCGGGGTCAGGCCCTTGAGTCGTTGTTGGATGCGTTCGGCGTTGTACCACTGGATGTAGTCTTCGACAGCTTGGGTGATTTCCAGCTTTCAAGCTGAGCGATGACGGTGGGAGCGTTGCGTACGAGAGTAGTTTTCCACGACAGGTCACCCTTTTTTTGAAGCCTTCCAATCAGGGTGATGGGATGAACCCCTAGGTGGCTGGCTTGTTCTTTAATCCAGGATGAGTGCACACGATCAGGAACCGCCGGTAAAGGGCTAGAGATCGCGAGTTCGCTGGCCAGCTGGTCTGCCTCGGCTTCATTATTGGCACTGTCATCTGATAGGTCATCGAGGATGACCTCGCCATTATCGACAAGGTGACCCAATAATATATGGGCTGTTTCATGCAGGATGGTAAATAGAATCTTATCGAGCCGATTCCCTCGTCCTGATATGCCAATCACGGGGTGCCCGTCGACCATCATGGCGCAGCCGTCGAGTTTTCCTCCCGGAAAAGCCTCCACATAAACAAGTCTCACCCCCGCCTCGGCGAACAGAGTCTGGAACTCAGCAAACGCCTGCGGGTCACGCGCTCTACTCGACAGCGTCCGGGCGAGGTCTTCTAGTGCCTTACGGGAGTAGGGGGCAGCGTCGAGGGCGCTGGCAGTTGCTCTAACGCAAGCCGCCCACGCTTCCTGCAGAACGGTGACATTTTCCTCGTGGTTACTGCGGCGGGCGGCGAAGCTTATTCCCAAGGGATCTTCAAAGGATTTTTTGCCAAATAAGTTCAGCACCTCGTATGCCTGACTCTGCACGTCGGTGGCTGTGATGTATCCCCGCTTGACGAGCAGGGGGACGGGGGCCAGTTCTCGTAACTGTGCGCGGGTTTTCACGGCATTGAGGTTGTCCTGTGTCCGGTCGTCCTGGGACTGCTTCCATAGCAGATAGGAGTTCTGGAGGTTAAGCCAGAATTCCGCGGAGGTGCCCAGGGCGGCGCCTATCTGGGCTGCGGATTCACGCGTGATCTCCTTCTTTCCGGAAATAATCTCCGAGACAAACTGTGCCGGACGTCCGAGCACCTCGGCAAAGTCGGCTTGGGTCCAGCCGCGTGCGTCTAGCTCGTCAGCGAGGATCTCTCCGGCTGGGAATAGCTCCGCCGCAATTGGAGTATTCATGAGTACACCTTCTCTCAGTGGTAATCCACCATTTCAATAACGATGACCACGCGGCCATCGCTGTTGGTTGTGAATTTGAGGATGAGCCGAAACTGCTTGTTCAGGCGGATCGAAGAGGTCCCGGCTCGGTCGCCTTTCAGTTGTTCCAGATGTAACGACCGCATGGCCCGCAGGTCACGTTCGTCCACGGCTCCCTTCAGGATCTGGATTTTCTTGCGATATGCCTTAATGATGTCCGAACCCCATCGTTTGGGGATGTATGAGGCATCCTCGGCCACTCGTTGAAGTTCGTCGTCCTCGAAGAGGATGCGCACCAAGTCCACCTCGTCCAGTTCGCTAGCGCCGCGCCCATCTGACGTGACTCATTCTTCTCTACTTATCTAGTGCTCATCACCCATCGTGTGAAGTATGGTATCTTAGATATTCCGGTTCCGCAAGATGGGGTCAGGCATGAAAGAGGGGCACCTCGTTCCAGCGAGGTACCCCTCCGGCAAGCCCTCAGAGCTGTCAGAATTCATGCATCTTCTGACAGTAGCGGAGTATATCTCCCCTCGGGCTGATTGACTCGAGAGGAGAGAGAATGGCAACCATTCGGCGCCAGGTGCGCACGGTCCGCAAGGGGCCAGCGACCGTCAGGGTCACCATCACCGTCAAGACCTAGACCGCTACGGCCAAGCCGCACAAACTGGGTCGCTAGCTGCCTCGTCCTGGGAATCATCCGCCTTGTTAGGAAGGGAGGGGAGAGTGGCTCGCAACCCCAAGCAGACCAGCAGGTCTGCAGCGAAAGCGTCCAGTAAGGTGCTGCGCGGCAAGAGTTATTGTTCGCGAACTACGCACAACTTACTAACAGCTAAACCACAAAGTTTTTGGAGGAATTTTGGCTAGCTCTTGGTTTCCAATTTTGATTACTCTCAGCGCCTCAGTGGTCATGGCTACTGCAAGCTATTCCGCATGCAGACGCCGTCCCAATCATCCGCTGGTTAGTGATCGCTCGATTTGGGGAGCGGTTTTGTTCGCTATTTCTTTCGTTAGCTACCTAGCTTCAACGATGTTGCTCTTATTTTATGGAATTAGCGATAGCGCCATAGTTGCCGCTATAGCAGGGCTCTTCATTTCTGCTCTCGCTTACGTTGCAACGAAGCCAAAACATGATCAAGATTATCTGTAGGTACGGATGAACTTAAGAAGATGAAAGTGTTCTGGATGACTGAGTAACTTCTTGCTCGATATCAACGTGCATGCTGTGACGAGCTCATCGCCAGCAAAGGATTAACTGACTAAATGTAGCGCGGGTACACCCGTATTGGCGAAACGACCGCAACAGCTACCCGATGCGGAAACGCGGGTGGTGTTTTTCGAACACGTTGGCCATACGCCCCGATTTTCCGGTGAGAGAGAAAGTCCCAGAGAGCACAGACCGTGGAACTATGTGACGGGTGATCTGTTATTTCTCCCCGTGGCCGGGACTATGGGGTGAAGATTTCCTCGATGCGGCACGCAAAGACTGCGGCCAGCTGAAACGCCAAAGGGAGGGAGGGGTCGTAGCGACCCTTCTCGATGCTTATGATGGTTTGCCGGGAAACCCCCAGGCTGTCAGCCAACTTCTGTTGTGGCAGGCTGCGCTCTTCGCGCAGCTGTTTGACCCGGTTCTCCACGTTTTAGCCTTCCCGCCACTTGCGCAGGCTGTAGGTGGCGGCGAAGGTGATCATCAGAGAGGCCCCGAAGTAGATAGCCAGCATGGATCTGGTCACGGAAAAGTCCCGGAGTACCGAAACGACACCGAGGACACCCACCAAAACCGGGGCTGGGTGGAAGGTGTCTTCCGCAGCGTGTGTGTACCAGTGGTTCTCAATCGATTCCTCGGCCCGCTCGGCAACGCCTGCAATAGTGTTGCGGTCGACCATCAGCCCCCAGGCTGCGACACTTGCTACAGGGGTGAGGTAAGCGGTGAAGATGCTGATAGCCAATAGGGGATTATCGCTGAACTTCGTGAGCGCAGTAATGGACGCAAAGATTCCGCAACCTGCGGCCCCACTCGTTCGAACAGGGCTTAGGGGACCGCCAGTCAACGGCGTGGGCAGAGGAAGAGGCCACCGATGTTGTGGGTATGGCGCGCCTGATGGTCGCTGATGTTACGCGCAGGTTCATTGCCCGTGATTCGCGGAGAAACTCAATGGAGACACCCATTTGGCCAGGCCCTTAACTGTGAGAAGCGGGTCGAATAGCGGAGTTCTCCGCTAGGAGGTGTAAAAATTCCTCTGGGTCTTTAACCGTCAAGCGAATGGGTCTTCCGATATTGCGGTGTAGGAGGATATTTGCAGAACCGGCATGGAATGAAATAGTGCCATCCAGGAAGTGAACCCCAAACGTTTGGGATTCGAGTATGGGGCCCGAGGGAAGAGAGTGTCCGATTCTTTGTGTGCGGAGGCTTGGTTTACAAGTAATCCGCGAATCGGTTGGGGTAAGCCACGGCTAGTTGGTTGATGGCTTGTTTCCACCCGGTGGCTTTCGCTCCTTCAATATAGCCGTTGCACTCAATGTTGCGCTTTGCTTTCTTCGCTCGCTGGGCAGCGCGCTTGTCTTCGATGTTGCAGATCATCAGCCACAGCGTCTTTAGTGCGGCAGTATCGTTCGGGAATTGACCCCGGTTACGGGTAGCTTTACGCAGTTCGGCGTTGAGCGATTCGATCGAGTTGGTGGTGTAGAGCACCCGGCGTGCCGCCGGTGGGAACTGCAGAAACGGCACGAACCGCTCCCAGGCGTCGCGCCAGACTTTGACCGACTGGGGGTATTTCCGGCCAAGTTCACTGGCCTCGAAAGCATCCAGGCTGGTACGTGCGGTGTCCTCGTTAGCGGCTGTGTAGACCTCACGCAGCGCGCGGGAGACTGCTTTGCGGTCCTGGTAGGACACCCACCGGTTCGCAGCCCGAATCAGGTGCACAATACAGGTCTGCACCATAGAATTCGGCCAGGTTGTCTCCACAGCCTCCGGCAGGCCTTTGAGCCCGTCGCAGCACACGATGAACACGTCTTGGACACCGCGGTTGGCCAGATCCGCACACACCGATGCCCAGAATGCGGCGCCTTCATTGTCCGCGATCCACAGTCCCAGGATGTGCTTGATGCCGTCCATATCGACACCAACCGCCATGTAGCAAGCCTTGTTGACCACGCGGTGGCCGTCACGGATCTTGACGCGTAGCGCGTCGAGGAAGATCACCGGGTAAAACTCGTCGAGCTGGCGGTTTTGCCAGATCATGACCTCGTCCAAGACCGCATCGGTAATGGTGCTGATCGTATCCGGGCTCATATCCACCCCAAGGGAGGTTGCGAGATGGTGCTGAATATCGCGCACGGTCATCCCACCGGCGTAGAGCGAGATAATCATGTCGTCGAGCTCTGTGAGCCTGCGTGCACCCTTGGGCACCATGCGGGGAGTAAACGTGCCGGCACGATCCCTAGGCACGGTCACCTCAACTGCGCCGTAGCCAGAATTGACGGTCTTGGTGTACGACCCGTTACGGTGATTATTCTCCTGTGCGGTTTCGACCTGGGATTTCGCTTTGCGGTCGCAATGGCCGTAGCCCAAGTGCGCATCCATCTCCGCCTTAAGGCCAGCGTTGATCGATGCTTGTAGCAGGCCTTTGACCAGCTCGCTTGCATCATCAGCGGAGCTCGACAACTCGCTAATCAAGCTGGCGATTTCAGAATTTTCCATCAGCTTCTCGCTGATCTCGTTGACCCTCGCCGGGTCATGGTTTTTCTTCGGTGACACCGTAGTCATTATCGGTGAAACTCCTTCTAGATCAGAGCCTCACACACAAACTTCCTGACGCTGATAATGGGAATACAGGATCGGAACCACGTGGAATGACCCACTTCTTGACTGGCCATGATCTCCTCATGT
>NZ_JASPGT010000015.1:0-35552 GCF_030228885.1 Corynebacterium sp. MSK195
CTGTGGAGCATAGGAGAATCGAACTCCTGACCTTCTGCTTGCAAAGCAGATGCTCTACCAATTGAGCTAATGCCCCATTGTTCCGTGGTGGGCCTAGCTGGAATCGAACCAGCGACCTCATCGTTATCAGCGATGCGCTCTAACCGACTGAGCTATAGGCCCTTGTGCGGAACGAGAATTAACTCTACATACTATCCCCGGATTTATACAAATCGCCTGCTCAATGAGCATTTTACGCCATCAAACAAAGGAGAAAGATTCCTGCTGAAGAAAGGAAAATGCCGGCACCCGAAGGTGCCGGCATCCGCTATGGCGAGAGAGGCGCTAGCGGTTGTCTAGGTCGACTCGCAGGCCGCCAAAGACGTCCACGATGGCGTTATAAATAACCGCCATCAGAGGCGCCAGCAATGTAAGGAGAACGGCGAAAATAACGCCGATGAGCGCGGAGGCGGAGATGACGACACCGAAGGTGACCTCGAACCCTCCGCCGACGCCGCCGACGAGGCTATTGAGCGATTCCCAAATCCCCACCTGGTTCAGGCCAATATAAAGCAGGCATACGGCCAGCATCCAGGCGATCAGTCCGACGAGTGACAGGGCCAGACCGACGCGGAACGCGGAGGTGGGCGAGATTCGCGTAATCGTTACGTCTCGTCGTGCCATTAATTACTCCTCATCCTTGGAAGCATCGCCAGCCTTGTGCTCCTGCTGGACCTCATCCACGGTCTTTTCGCCCTTGGCTACAGCCTGAGCGTCTTCCTCACCATCTTCTTCAACGTTGCGGTCGATGGCAAGCAGTTCGACGTCGTCAGCCAAGTTCACCAAACGCACGCCCATGGTCGCACGGGAGGACGGACGAATCTGGTCCACCTCGGTGCGGATGACGCCGCCGGCGGAGGTAATGGCAAAGATTTCATCGTCCTCATCCACAGAGATGGCGCCGATAAGCTTGCCGCGCTTCGGGGTGTACTTGAAGGTCATAACGCCAAGGCCACCGCGGCCCTGGGTGGTGTATTCCTCAATGGCGGTGCGCTTGCCGTAGCCGCCGGAGGTGGCAACCAAGAGGAACTCGCCATCGTGGACCACGGACATGGACAGCAGCTGGTCATCGCCGCGGAAACGCATGCCCTTCACACCAGCGGTAGCGCGGCCCATGGGGCGCAGCTGGTCGTCGTCGGCAGTAAAGCGGATAGCTTGGCCCTGCTCGGAGGTAAGCAGGATGTCATCGCCCTCGGAGACGAGCTGTGCGCCAATGAGAGCATCGCCCTCGTTGAGGTTGATGGCGATAAGGCCAGCGGAACGCGCGGACTCATAATCGGTCAAACGGGACTTCTTCACGCGGCCCTGCTGGGTGGCGAGAACCAGGTAAGGAGCGTCCTCGTAGGACTGGATCTGGATAACCTGGGCAATCTTTTCTTCCGGCTGGAATTCCAGCAGGTTTGCCACGTGCTGGCCACGAGCAGCGCGACCGCCCTCTGGCAGTTCATAAGCCTTGAGGCGGTAAACACGGCCGAAGTTGGTAAAGAACAAGATCCAGTCGTGCGTGGAGCAGACGAAGAAGTTCTTCACAATATCGTCCTGCTTGAGCTCAGCGCCGCGCACGCCCTTGCCGCCACGCTTTTGTGCCTTATAGGAATCCACCTTGGTGCGCTTAGCGTAGCCGGTAGAGGTAATGGTGACCACGACGTTCTCGCGGGCAATGAGGTCCTCATCGGTGACATCGCCGGTGGCCGGGATGATCTCGGTGCGGCGTTCATCACCATACTTATCGACGATCTCTGCCAGCTCATCGTGGACAATCTGACGCTGGCGCTCCTCGCGGGCGAGGATGTCCTTCAGGTCGGCGATCTCGCGCTCGATCTCGGCCAACTCGTCGATAATCTTCTGGCGCTCCAGAGCAGCCAGCTTGCGCAGCTGCATGGCCAGGATGGCATCGGCCTGGATATCGTCGACGTCGAGAAGCTCCTTCAAGCCTTCGCGAGCCTCGTCCACGGTGGGCGAACGGCGGATAAGGGCGATGACCTCATCCAGCATGTCCAGTGCCTTGACCAAACCGCGCAAGATGTGGGCGCGCTTCTCGGCCTCGTTCAAGCGGTACTGGGTACGGCGAACGATGACCTCGATCTGGTGCTCCACGTAGTAGCGCAGCATCTGATCCAGGCGGAGGGTGCGCGGCACGCCGTCCACAATGGAGAGCATGTTGGCACCGAAGGAGGTCTGCAGCTGGGAGTGCTTGTAGAGGTTATTGAGCACCACGCGAGCCACAGCGTCGCGCTTGAGGGTGACCACGATGCGCATGCCCACGCGGTCAGAGGACTCATCCTCAATCTTGGAAATGCCCGCAATCTTGCCGCTGGCCACGGACTCCGCGATATTGGAGATGAGGTTATCCGGGTTGACCTGGAACGGCAGCTCGGTAATCACGATGGTCTGACGGGAGCCAGACTCCTCGATGGAGGTCACACCGCGCATGCGGATGGAGCCGCGGCCGGTGGTGTAGGCATCCTTGATGCCCTGATCGCCCACAATGAGGCCGGCGGTGGGGAAATCCGGGCCCTTGACGCGTTCCATGCAGGCTTCCAGCGCAGCCTCTTCATCGGCGTCTGGGTTATCCAGCATCCAGTAGATGGCCTCGGCCAGCTCATTGAGGTTATGCGGCGGGATATTGGTGGCCATACCCACGGCAATGCCGCCAGAACCGTTCATGAGCAGGTTCGGAACGCGGGACGGCAGGACGTCTGGCTCACTGGTCTTGCCATCGTAGTTGGGCGAGAAGTCCACGGTGTTCTCGCGGATATCGCGCACCATCTCCATGGCCAACGGGGTGAGCTTACACTCCGTATAGCGCATTGCTGCTGGGCCATCGTTGCCGCGGGAACCGAAGTTACCCTGGCCATCCACCAGTGGGTAGCGCATGTTCCAGGACTGGGCTAGACGCACCAAGGTGTCATAAATAGCGACGTCACCGTGCGGGTGGAACTGACCCATGGTGTCCGAGACCGGACGGGCGGACTTCACGTAGCCGCGCTCCGGGCGGTAACCGGAATCGAACATCGCGTAGAGGATACGGCGGTGCACCGGCTTCAGGCCATCGCGCACCTCCGGCAGCGCACGGCCGACGATGACGGACATGGCGTAGTCGATGTAGCTCGACTCCATCTCCTCATTAATGTCAATGGGAAATATGCGATCAAAAAGATCGTCGTTATTGTCACTCATAACCCCAAATCCTACCCTCTAGCGCCTTTAAGGGCTCGAATTGCCGCACGGGTGGTATCACCGTGGTATCACTTGAGGCATGGCAATGACATTGCGACTTACGGACGAACAGGATCACGCGCTGACGCTACTGGCCTCCGCGCAGGGCACCTCCAAGCACGAGGCGGTGGTGCGCGCCATTGTTGCGGCCGCAGCCCGCACGCTTGCCGATGCCCACGTGCAGTCCACCGCCCGCGCCCTCCTCCCCGGCCGCGCTGAGCTGGAGGCGGAAATCCGCCGTGCCCGGCCCGCACAGTCCTAGGCAAGCATGACTACTGAACAGCTCTACCTCTTGGCCCGCGAGTTTTGCGCTCGCTTTAACGTCCGCATCACCAACTTCGCTACCCTGGCGGCCGCGGCAGCGGCCAGCACCGCCAAGGTGGAGGGAATAGCCATTCATGACAACCACCGCGATGCCGCCCGCGCCATGGCAGAGGTATTAGCCCGCGTGCCGGCGCTGAGCGGGTATAACGCAGAGTTCGCAAAGTTCAGCGCGCGCGTCTACCTTAGTGTTAAAGAAGTTACCTAAGTTACTGGGGATAGTGACCCAAGAAAGGAACTACCACCATGTCCCGCTGCAAGAAGATTGCTGCCTCGAGCCTGACCGCCGTGGCGCTAGCTGCCACCGCCGTCACTGCTCCTACCGCCACCGCCGCTGATGCCGATTCCTGGAAAGAAACGGTAAATCCGGACTTTCAGCCGGGCGAGGCCGGTGGTTCCTCTACCGGTTCTTCCCAGCTGGATCTCACCTTGATTATCACCGCCGCGGCCGTGGGCGTCACCGCGCTGGCCAGCGCAGTAGCCCTCTACTCCCCTAATGTCGATTTGGAGAAGGCTGCGCGCGATGCGGGCTTGAACCAGATTGCTGATCAGATTGCTGCCATTCAGGCCACCCTCCCTGGCCTGCCGGGTCAGCCCGCCTAACTCGCGTAAGGTGGTGCAGCATGGCACATCTTTCTGAACTTATGTCAGGTCCGCAGCGCACTGCGGTGATTAGCGATTGCGGCGAGCTGGTTGAGGGGGTCGTCGCCAAGCAATCGGGCATTACCGGCATGGCGCTCAAGGGCGCCGTCGCCGCCGCCAAGAAGGTCGACTCCGCCATCATTACCAAGGCCCTAGGCCGCGTGTTGCCGGATGTCCTGGATGCCCTGGATCCGCACTGGCAGGAATTTTCGGAAAGTTCCGAGCAGGATTTCGGTTCCTTCCTGGAGCCGCGCAGCGCCCAGGTGAGCGATTCCATTATGTCGGTCGCCGATAAGCACGCCCAGCAGATTAACTCCCCCGCGCTGTCTAAGCCTTATAACTCCTTGCGCGGTAAGGCCTCGAAATTCCTCACCCCTGCGGTCCCGGATTTCGGCCGCGTGCTGCAAAAGCACATGTAGCCTCCGCACGCTTGAACCTAAATCAAACCGCAGAGTATAAGTGTGGAAGTGACTACTTCCGCAGCTAACCAGACCGAGTACCCCGCCGGCCAGGATCCCGCCCGCTGGCGGGTACTTATCGTTTTGCTCACGGCGCTGTTCATGTCCCTGCTGAGCGTGTCCATCGTGAACGTAGCCCTGCCCTCGATTCAATCGGGCCTGGGAGCCTCTGAGTCTGATGTGCAATGGGTACTCTCCGGCTATGCGCTCACCTTTGGTGTCATCCTTGTGGCGGCCGGCCGCGCCGGAGATCTCGTCGGCCGCGGCGGCATTTTTCTAGCGGGCATCGCTATCTATTCCCTCAGCGCCGCTGTCGCCGGCTTTGCCCCCAACGCGGAAGCGCTCAACGCCGCCCGCTTTATTCAAGGCATAGGCGCTGGGCTGCTCAATCCGCAGGGCGTGGGCATGATCCAGCAATACTTCCGCGGTCCGGAGCGCGCCCGCGCCTTCGGCTACTTTGGCTCCACGGTGGGCATCGCCGTGGCCATCGGACCGGTACTGGGCGGCCTGCTCATCCGCCTCGGCGGCGCGGACCTAGGCTGGCGGCTGACCATGCTGGTCAATTTCCCCGTCGGCCTTATTGCCATCATCTTAGGATTGCTGTGGTTTCCGCGGCCGCTGTTTTCCCGCGTGCGCGATGAAAACGGCAATAAACTGGGCATCTTCAAGGCCCTCGCCACCCTGGATCCCATCGGTGCGGTGATTCTCGGCGCTGCGGTGTGGGCCATCCTCTTCCCCTTCATGGAATCCTCCGCCTCCCCGGCTGTATGGTGGCTCCTGCTGCTGGGTGCCGTCCTCCTTGTGGGATGGGTGCTGTGGGAGCGCCACCACAAGGCCACCGGCCATCCGCCAATGGTGGATCTCACTATCTTCGCCACCCCGAGTTTTCGCAATGGCACCATCATCGCCACCTTGTGGTTTATGGGTATTACCAGCATTTGGGTGCTCGTGGCACTTTACTTCCAAAGCGGACTCGGACACTCTGCCCTGGCGGCCGGCTCCGTAGGCATTCCAGCTGCCTTGTTGAGCTCCATATCTGCCACGCTGGCCGGCCGATCCGTATCCGTCCACGGCCGCAAGGTCGTGGTGTTGGGCATGCTCGTGACCATCGCCGGCCTCATTGCCACCATTGCGCTTATCTGGGCCACCGAGCAATGGGGCGCTAGTGAATGGTGGATGATCCTTTCGCTGGCCTTTGTTGGCGGCGGGCAAGGCTCGGTCATCTCCCCCAACCAAACGCTCACCTTGACGCATGTTCCACAGGCCTACGCCGGCTCGTCCGGCGCTGTTCTCCAGACCGGCCAGCGCATCGGTACGGCCATTGGACTTGCCGTTATTACGGCCATCGTTTTTTCCACCTTGCACGGCACGAGCGCCGACTGGCCGCTGTCCATCATTGCCGGCTTCGGCGTCATCCTCGCCATGTGCCTCGCTTCCCTAGGATTCGCCATAGCGGATCAGCGCAGCTCCCAGACCTAGGCCCAGTGCTTTCCGACGCCACAATTAAAGCCCACCGCGGTTATTCCACGGTGGGCTTCATGCTGCGCTTTAGATATCCAGGAAGCGGACGTCCTTCGCGCGGCGGGTAATGAAGGAGCGGCGAGCCGAGACATCATCACCCATGAGGATGGAGAAGAGCTCATCGGCACGCTGCGCGTCTTCCAGATCCACGCGGCGCAGGATGCGGGTGCTCGGGTCAAGCGTGGTCTCCCACAGCTCGGCGGCGTTCATCTCGCCCAGACCCTTGTAACGCTGGATGCCGTCATCCTTATTGATCTTGCGGTTCTGCTCCAGGCCCTCGGCCAGCAGCTTATCGCGCTCGGCGTCGGAAAAAGCATAGCCCGGAGTACCCTTAGACCACTTGAGCTTGTACAGCGGCGGGTTAGCCAGAAACACGTGGCCATCCTCAACCAGCTGCGGCATGAAGCGGAAGAGCAAGGTCAGAAGCAGCGTGGCAATGTGCTGGCCGTCCACGTCGGCATCGGCCATGAGCACGATCTTGTCGTAGCGCAGCTTCTTGATATCGAATTCCTCGTGGATGCCGGTACCCAGCGCGGTAATAATCGCCTGGACCTCGGCATTCTTGAGGACCTTATCCATGCGGGCCTTCTCCACGTTCAGGATCTTGCCGCGCAGCGGCAGGATGGCCTGGAACATGGAATCGCGGCCACCCTTAGCGGAGCCACCTGCGGAGTCACCCTCCACGATGTAGAGCTCAGAAATCTTCGGATCCTTCGAGCGACAATCGGCAAGCTTGCCTGGCAGGCCGCCGAGGTCGGTGGCGGACTTGCGGCGCACCATCTCGCGAGCCTTGCGGGCAGCCATGCGAGCATGCGCGGAGGACACAGCCTTATTGATAATGGCCTTAGCCTCAGCCGGGTTGGCATCAAACCAGTCATTGACGTGCTCGTTGACCGCGCGCTGGACAAAGCCCTTGATCTCGGAATTGCCCAGCTTGGTCTTGGTCTGGCCCTCGAACTGCGGATCGCCCACCTTGACGGAAATAACAGCCGCCAAACCTTCGCGGCAGTCATCGCCGGAGAGGTTACCGTCCTTTTCCTTGAGGAGCTTATGCTCCTTGGCATAGCGGTTCATCAGGGAGGTCAAGGCCGCACGGAAGCCCTCTTCGTGCGTGCCGCCCTCGTGGGTATTGATGGTATTGGCAAAGGTGTGCACGGACTGCTTATAGCCCTGGTTCCACTGCAGCGCTACCTCTACCTCGTGATCCTCGCCCTTCGCATCGAAGGAAACGATGGTCGGGTGGATCGCAGTCTTGGACTTATTGAGGTACTTGACGTAGTCGGTCAAGCCATCCGGGTAGTGGAAGGTAACCTTCTTGCGGCGCTTCTTTTCTGCCGCAGCATCCTTCGCCTCGCCGGATTCCTCGTTAAAGGTATCGCCGGCGTCTGGGGCATCGTCGAAGGAGGTTTCATCCGCGCTGGTTTCGCCGGATTCTGCATCGGCGATTTCTTCCAGCTCGATCTGCTCTTCGGTGACGCGCTCGTCAATGAGCTCAATGCTCAGGCCCTTATTCAGGAAGGCCATTTCCTGCAGGCGGCGGGCAATGGTGTCGTAATCGTATTCGGTAGTTTCAAAAACTTCCGGGTCCGCCCAAAAGCGGATCTTGGTGCCCGTGCCGCGGGCGTTGCCGCCCTCAACGAGCTCGTCCGGGATGGCGTTCTGGAAGTTTTGGTACCAGTGCTTGCCGTCGCGCTTAATCTCCGCCTCCACGCGGGTAGAAAGCGCGTTGACCACGGAAATACCGACACCATGCAGGCCGCCGGAAACGGCGTAGGAGTCGGAGTCGAACTTACCGCCGGCGTGCAGCTGGGTCATGACCACCTGGACGGTAGGTGCACCAGAGGCGTGCATTTCTACCGGAATGCCACGGCCATTATCGATGACCTCTACGCCGCCATCCTCCAGCAGCTTGACGGTAACCTTATCGGCGTAGCCGGCCATGGCCTCATCGACGGAGTTATCAACAATCTCCCAAATGAGGTGGTGCAGGCCGCGCGAACCGGTCGAACCAATGTACATGCCGGGGCGCTTACGGACGGCCTCGAGGCCCTCCAGGATCGTAATTGACCCAGCATCATATGCGTGTTCTTCAGCCACGGATTCGTGCTCTCCTTTTGGCTATAGCTAATTCTAAGACCTTGACTATTCTACACGGATACCCCCTACTGAAAGACACCCCACACCCGTGAGAGATAGGAATCTGGCGCGCTCTGAGGTTATTTACATTGTGCAGGTCTGAGTAAACCTCAGCCTATTAGCCGTATGTATCTTGTGATCCTTGCGGTTTGACCCACTGCCGCCCCTCATAATTGCGCCTTTGTTTCGGCCCGTGAATCCGCAGTTCCACGATGACATCGGGGCCTAGGCGGTCAGAGATTTTCCGCAGGATTTGCCGTTGCAGGTAGCGCAGCTCCGTTGCCCACGTGGAGTTATCGCAGGATACGTAGACAATCTTGTCCTTAATCCGCTGCGGCTGCGTATGCGCGGCGATGCGCTCGCCCACCAAATGCTCCCAATTGCCCATCACCCAACCATTGGCCAGATCATGCTCCCACCCACGATTGACCACCTCGCGGTTAATTTGGGATCCCAGGCTCGGCACGGCCAGGGTGCGCCGCTTCTTCCTGCCATCCGGGCCAGTGGGTAAGCCCCGTTGATAGCCCATATACCCCTGCTTTTGCGCCTTCTCCAGCGAAGGCACCGGCATCTTCGGCACCGGACGGGTCAGCTTCGGCGGGTTCTTGGAGGTGGACCGAACCAGCTTGAAGTACTGGGTGACGGGATCAATGCGCTGCTTGCCGACGCCCCCTTGATCCTCACTCATTCCCTTCACCTTCCTCGGCGCTGAGCTTGGAGATGCGACCGGTCTCGGTATCTTCTACGCTCACGCGGTAGCGCACGATGGGTTCCAAGTTTCCGGGCAGATCCTCATCCACTGCCGCGGTGATAAGTACCTGCTCGGCCTCGGCGGCCAAGTGGACCAGCTGCTTGCGGCGCTTGGCGTCGAGCTCGGCAAAGACATCATCCAAGATGAGCACCGGATCCGATCCTCCCTCCTGGCGCAGGAGGTTGAATTCCGCCAGGCGCAGCGCGATGGCATAGGACCACGTCTCGCCGTGGCTGGCAAAGCCCTTAGCCGGCTGATCGCCCAGGTTGAGCACCAGATCATCGCGGTGCGGGCCCACCAGAGAAATGCCGCGTTCAATCTCGCGCTGCCGGGCGGCGGCCAACTCGGTGAGCAGCACGGCCTCTAACACCTCGCGATCGGAGGTATCGATCGTGGACTTATACTCCACGTGCGCCGGCCGCGATTCTGGCGCCAGGCCGGAATAGGCGGCGGGGATGTGGTCCAAGAGGGCGTCGACAAGCGCAAGGCGTGCGGCGATCACCTGGGCACCGAGCCGGGCAAGCTGCGCATCCCAGGTATCCAAGGTGGCCAACGCAGCAGCGCCATCGCTATCGGAATAGCCGCGGCGCAGGCTGCCGGAAGCCGATTTCAGCAGGGCATTGCGCTGCTTGAGCACCTTGTCGTAGTCGGCCTTCACGCCCGCTAGGCGCGGAGTCCGCGAGGCAATGATGCTATCGAGGTAGGCGCGGCGCCCGGCCGGCTCCCCGCGCACCAGGGCCAAGTCCTCCGGGGAAAAGAGCACAGTTTTTACCACGCCCAGCAACTCACGAGGGCTGCGCAGGCGGGTGCGATTAATCTGCGCTTGGTTGGCCGCGTGGGGCTTAATCAGCAAATGGGTAGTAAGCTCGCGGCCTTGGTTCACCGCGGTAATGGATACCCGCGCGCTGTCCGCGCCCTGGCGAACCAGCGGTGCATCGTGAGAAACGCGGTGGGAGGAAAGGTGGGCGGTATAGCCAATGGCCTCAACGATATTAGTCTTGCCAAAGCCATTGCGCCCGACAAAAAGGGTGATCCCCGGCCCTAGCTGCACATTAAGTTCGGGCCACGAGCGAAAATCCCGAACATCGAGATCCCTGACGTACATTAGCCCGGCAGGCGAACCGGCATGAGCAGGTAGGTGAAGTTGGTCTCCGGCGTGGGGAAGTTGCCATCTTCATCGGCCTCAGGCAGCTCTTCCGGTTCTGGGATCATGATGGCTGGGCGCGAAGGCTCGGTAAAGCCGAAGACCACGCGGTCGGTATTGATGACGCCCAAGCCATCCTTGAGGTAGCCCGGATTAAAGGCGATGAGGAATTCATCGCGGCCATGGAATGCGCACGGCAGGGTCTCGGTGGCGTTACCAGCATCCGCACCGGCGGAAAGGGTAACCTGGCCATCGGCGAATTCCATCCGAATCTGCGCGTTGCGATCCGTCAGCAAAGACACGCGGCGAATTGCTTCCTGCAGCGGGGCGACCTCAATGGAGGCAATATTGGTGTGATTCTTCGGCAGCAGCGGCTGCACATTAGGGAAGTCCGCATCCAGCATGCGCGTGGTGGTCTCGCGATTATCCGCGTGCAGGCCAAAGAGGCCATCGGCACCAATATTGTCATCGGTGCCCACAGCGATTTCCACTGGGATATTCAGGTGCGGATCCAAGGAACGACCGGTTTCCTGCAGGGTCTTCGCCGGCACCAAGAGTTTCGCTTCTACATCCGGCGACTTCGGCTCCCATTCCAAGGTGCGCATGGCCAGGCGGAAGCGGTCCGTCGCCGTCATCTCAATGTCCTTGCCGCGAATATCCATGTGCACACCGGTGAGCATGGGCAGGGTGTCATCCTTGCCGGCCGCGGCGGCGACCTGATGGATAGCCTCGACGAACAGCTGTGGCTGAATGGTGCCGGTAACCTCCGGCAGGACCGGAAGCTGCGGGTAATCATCCAGAGGGATCAGTGGCAGCTCAAAGCGGGAAGAACCACAGGTAACCAGTGCCTTGGAATCTACCTGGGAGATCTCCACTTCCTTGTTGGGCAGGGAAGCGACGATGTCAGAGAGGAGCTTGCCGGCAACGGCGATCTGTCCGGGTTCATCCACCATGCCGGCGATACGGACGCGGGTGGACACCTCGTAATCGAAGCCAGTGAACTCAAGACCATTGTCATCCGCGGTGATCAGCATCGCGCGGAGCACGGGCTGGGTGACCTTGGACGGCAGGCTGCGAGCAACCCACGCTACGGCGTTGGCAAGGTCATCTTTGGCAACGCGAAATGACACGGCTTCATCCATGGTGCGAAGAGCTCCTCTGGGGCAAGTAGGAAATTTGTTACTTACAAAAGACTGGCTTCCAACTTACCGCATCGGGCGCGGTGCGCCACAACGTGTAATTCCATCTTTGCCCGCCCGATCCGCGCCTGGCTGAAGGCAGGCCGGGCCGAATTCCACACACCCTCTTTCTTCTATACAGATCAGAGAAATAATTTAGTAGTAGTAATAAGCGCTGTGGGATCTGTGGGTAACTAGGTAAATGACAAGTTCAAGCCGCAGATCCGGGGTGTGCTAATTCTTGTGATCTTGCTGTGATCAATCGGGGCGAATTGTGGACAACTAGTGGGATCGCCGTTTTATCCACAGGTTTTGTCATTTGATCACCGATCTACACACAGCACTGATCACAGGGCGGTTCTCCCAGCATAGAGCCTGTGGAATTTAAAACTGTGAGTAAGATCTATGAATTACAAAGATGGAATTACACAAGTGTGAATAACGCTGTGGATAACTCTTTTCCCAGTTAAGAGATTATTTCTCGCGGATCTGGCGGGTTCTTTGTGGAATTACAAGAGTGTGCAGGCTGCTGTGGGGACGGTTTGAACCAGGTTTCGACGTCTCACCAAGAATTTCGGATCTGTAGTTCTGGTTTCACCTTTAAGTAGTGCGAGCAGAATGCGAGAAGTGACAAAGGGCAGACAAAAGCGCCCTCCTTTATATAAGGAAGGCGCTGAAGCAGCGGTAGAGAAATTTAGGCGCGACCGCGATTCTTGATGCGCTGGGTAAGCGCCTGGATCTCGTCGTAGGTATTGCGCTTTTCAGTCATCTCTTTGCGGATCTTGCGATCCGCGTAAATGACGGTGGTGTGGTCCTTGCCGCCGAACTGTTCACCGATCTTGGGAAGGGATAGCTCGGTAAGTTCGCGGCACAAATACATAGCCAACTGGCGCGCATGCGCCACCGCACGCTTTTTGCCAGCACCGCGCAGAGTTTCTACATCAATATCGAAGAATTCTGCCGTGACCTCCATGATCGAGGTAGCGGTGATTTGCCTATCGGCGGAATCTGGGGCCAAATCGCGCAACGCGATTTCTGCCATCTCCACGTTGATCGGCTCATTTACCAGGGAGGAATAGGCCGAGACGCGGATCAGTGCGCCCTCGAGCTCACGAATAGATGACTCAAAACGCGAGGCAATGAGCTCAAGCACGGAGCGATCCACTTCGGTGCCGTCATTGGCCGCCTTCTTCATCAAAATCGCGATACGCGTTTCTAGATCTGGCGGCTGAATATCGGTGATAAGACCGCCTTCAAAGCGGGTGCGGAGGCGATCTTCCAGCGTGGTTAGTTGCTTCGGTGGGCGGTCCGAGGACAAAATGATCTGCTTATTGGCTTGGTGCAGCGCATTGAAAGTATGGAAGAACTCTTCCTGGGTGGATTCTTTGCCTTCCAAGAACTGGATGTCATCGACCATCAAAATGTCGAGATTGCGGTAGCGCCGCTTGAATGATTCCTGACGGTCATCGCGCAGGGAATTAATATAGTCATTCGTGAATTCTTCCGAAGACACATACTTCACGCGCAGACCCGGATGCAGTACCTGGGCGTAATTGCCGGCGGCATGCAAAAGGTGCGTTTTACCCAGACCAGAGCCACCCCAGATAAATAGTGGGTTGTACGCACGGGCGGGATTCTCAGCCACAGCCACGGCGGCACCATTGGCAAAACGATTCGAAGAACCGATCACGAAGCTATCGAAGGTGTGCTTTGGATTGAGGGAAGTTTCACGGTTGGGATCGTGCGCCGGGGCCTCGCGCGGGATGCGGGCAGAATTGGTGGCAGCACCGGAGAAATTTCCCGCGGATTCTGCCTGCTGTTGGTTATAGTGCTGGGCCAACTCATCTAGGCTTGCAGGGGCGTGACTCGACTGCCAATTGTTCTGGGAAGGGGCCTGCTGTGCAGCGGCATCCGTTTGCTGCGGGCGCGGAATGTAGTTCTGGGTAGATTCCGTGTTCTGCGGCGGTTGCGCTTGAGGCGGTTGCTGTTGTTGAGGGGGTGCTGGCTGTGGTGCAGGGTCCGCGGCCGGCGGCTGTGGCTCTTGCGGAGTGGCAAGGGTAACCGCAAAGGAACACGGCCGGCCTAGGTGGCGGGTTAGGGCCTTGGCGATGTGCTCGCCCAACTCATTTTCGACCACATTTTTGGCATCCAGGTTCTCGGCGGCGACGAGGGTGTAGCCCTCGACCATCATGATGGGGCGAACCAGTTGGAGGTAAAGGCGCTGTGAGTGCGAAAAACTAGGGACCTCGGAATTGGGTTGCTCGGATTGTGCGAGCAGGTCATCAACGACCGCGCGCCAAACGGCATGCAGGTTCGCTTGTGGGTCAGTCACAACAGGCTACCTTTGTGGAATTTAGTCGGGGACGGGTGGACATTGAATAACAATTTTCACTGCGGATTCCACCGTGGTTTTCACATCGGTTTTTATCGAGTCACCTCGATCTCCACAGAGTTATCCACAGGTGTGGATTAAATAGTTATTCACAGCTTAGTTCATGACTGTGGATAACTCTTCATTGGCTAGTTTATGGCCCTATGCTGCGGAAACTACAAAAGTCTCAAGCGCTGATTTAGAGTTATCCACATGACCGGTTGGGCTGTGGAATTTGATTCTTCTGTTCTACCGCCGAAACGGCGGGTGTGTCTAGCGAGAAAAATTCACCACCCGGGTGTGGGTTGGGGTGGGTCTTACTGCGTGATGGATTAGGTGCAGCAAGAGCGCAGAATCTGGCCCTCTAGCTGCAGGAAAAAACATTTATGTAATTTCGGGTGTACCCGGGTGTCGATTTGTTCCCAGCGGCAGAAATCACGTAATCTGGCATGGTCTATTGCAACAAAGAGTTGCGCGTGAAAGTGACAGCGTCACCTCGCACCGGCTGGGCCCGTCGGCTCGCCGTGCACCGGAGAGACTGTGATGCGTCAGGTTCATGGAATCTATTCATCAGTGGGCGTGCCGCTGCATCGCGGTGGTGTGCCTACGCACAACTTCAAGGAGAATTAACGTGGCAAAGGGTAAGCGCACGTTCCAGCCGAACAACCGTCGTCGTGCTCGCAAGCACGGCTTCCGCACCCGCATGAGCACTCGTGCAGGTCGCGCCATTGTTGCAGCTCGTCGCAAGAAGGGCCGCGCAAAGCTGACTGCATAAGTTATGCTTCCAGCCCAGCACAAGCTCACGTCGCCGACGCAATTTCGGCGCACGATGAAGGGCAGTCGCCGGGCGGGCACTCGTACGGTCGTCGTGCATGCGCGCGACAACGCAGGTACGGACAAGGCAGCCGATATCGCCGCCACTGGGCCGCGATTTGGGCTGATTGTTTCTAAAGCCGTCGGGAATGCAGTGGTTCGCCACCGCACCTCCCGGCGGCTTCGCCATGTGTGTATGACATTCATTCCCAAGCTGCCTGCCAGCGTGGACGTTGTCATCCGTGCTTTGCCCGCCAGCGCCACTGCTAGCAGTGAGCAATTAGAAAAAGATCTTGCCAAAGCACTGCGCAAGCAATGGGATATCTAAACTCCCGCGGGGAGGAAATTCCCCCAGCCAGAGGATTGGCCAAACCAATGGTCAAAGTGGTTCGTTTCTACCAAAAGTATGTCTCTGGCCTTAAGATGGTATCGACCTGTCGGTTCGAGCCGACATGCAGTGCTTATGCCCTAGAGGCGCTTTCTCAACACGGCGCAATCAAGGGTACGGCGATGGCAATAGCCAGGGTCTGCAAATGCGGCCCCTGGCATCCGGGCGGATTCGATCCGGTCCCGGGTACCAACAACAATTGAGGATTAAACACTCGTGCTTAATTTCATTTACTGGCCAATTTCGGCCGTTTTGTGGTTCTGGCACTGGCTGCTGTCCCTCGTAATGGACCCTGCCTGGGGCATTACCTGGATTCTGGCCATTGTGCTGCTGACCTGGACGCTTAAGGCACTAATGGTCAAGCCGACCATTAGCCAGATTCGTTCCTCGCGTAAGATGCAGGAAATCCAGCCTAAGGTGCAGGAAATCCGCGCGAAGTACGGTAATGACCAAACCAAGGCCGCGCAGGAAATGCAGAAGGTCTACAAGGAGTCCGGCGTTCGTCCGATGGCCGGCTGCCTGCCGGTCTTCGTGCAGATTCCAATGTTCGTTGGTTTGTTCCACGTGCTGCGCTCCTTCGACCGAACCGTGGCGGTAGCCGGTGGCTTTGGACATCCCAGTGGTGACCCAATGTCCATTGAGGAAAATGCTAATACCGCGAACTACATCTTTAAGCCGGAACTGGTCCAGCAGTTCTTGGATGCCAAGATTTTCGATGTTCCGCTGGTGACCAACCTGCGCTTGAACTCGCCGATTGTAGAGGGCGTGACCACCAGCCAGGCAGCCGTCATTATCGTTCCGATGATCGCCATCATTGCGGTCATGACGCACTTCAACGCCCGCATGAGCCTGAACCGCCAGGAAAAGCGCCGTGCCGCTGGTAAGACCCAAGCACCGCAGGGGCAGAATGCGGAAATGATGCAGCAGCAAATGGCTATGATGTCCAAGATGATGCTGTGGGTCATGCCGGCCATGCTGATTTTCTCCGGCTTCATCTGGCCGATTGGTTTGCTGTTCTACATGATGGCCAATACGGTCTGGACCTTCTTCCAAACCCGCATCGTCTATGCCAAGATGGACCGCGAGGAAGAAGAAGAGGAAGCCGCTAAGGTTGAGGCCAAGCGGACTTCCGCGCCTAAGCCGGGTGCCCGCAAGAAGGACAACCGCACCAAGAAACAGCGCAAAAACAAATAAACACGGAGGAGAACCCCATCGTGTCCGAGATGGACCCGTCAGTAGTATTCGGCTCCCGCTTGCCCCTCGCGCAGGCTTACCATGATTCGCTCGCTACAGACGGGTCCACTCGTGGTTTTATAGGCCCCCGTGAGGTGCCACGCCTGTGGGACAGGCACATTATTAACTGCGCCGTCGTCAAGCAGGCAATCCCAGAGGGTGCCACGGTTATCGACGTCGGCTCGGGTGCCGGGCTGCCCGGCATTCCGCTGGCCATTGCACGCCCGGACCTGCAGATCACTCTGATCGAGCCGCTGCTCAAGCGCTATAACTACCTCAACGAGGTCGTAGAAGAGCTGGGCCTAGACAACGTGACGGTCCTGCGTGGCCGTGCCGAGGAGGGCCCGATTAAAAAGGCCGTGGCGGGAGCAGACGTGGTCACCTCCCGCGCCGTCGCACCGCTGGGCAAGCTGGCGAAATGGTCGCTGCCGCTCGTACGCAAGGGCGGTGAGATGATCGCGCTGAAGGGTTCTTCGGTACACGAGGAACTGGAACGCGATGCCGCCGACATTAAGAAGGCCGGCGGTGGAAAGGCCGAGGTCAGCACCATCGAGGGAACCACGATCATTCGTGTCCCGCGCGTGAACTAAAGTAGACGGCATGACTAATCCGCGCCTTATCACCATTGCTAACCAGAAAGGCGGCGTAGGCAAAACCACCTCCGCCGCCAACTTGGCCGCAGCGCTAGCCACAGAGGGCAAAAAAGTGCTGGTGATCGATCTTGACCCGCAGGGAAACGCCTCCACGGCCATGGGCGCGGAACATAATTCCGGCACCGATTCCAGCTATGAGGTGCTCCTCGGTGACTGCACCGCCGAGAAGGCCATGCAGGTCTCCTCGCACAACGAGAATCTTTTTTGCATCCCCGCCACCATTGACCTAGCTGGCGCAGAGATTGAAATGGTCTCCTTGGTACGCCGTGAATTTCGGCTCTATGACGCCCTGCATAATGGCTTCCTTGAAGAGCATGGCTTTGAATATGTCTTCATTGATTGCCCGCCATCACTGGGTTTGCTCACCATCAACGCCATGACGTGCGCTGAAGAGGTCATCATCCCGATTCAATGCGAGTACTACGCGCTGGAGGGCGTGGGCCAGCTGCTGGGTAATATCTCCATGATTCGTGAGCACCTCAACGAGGATCTGCATATTTCCGCCGTGCTGCTGACCATGTATGACGCCCGCACGCGCTTGGCCGAGGACGTGGCAGATAACGTCCGCGAACAGTTCGGAGCTGTGGTGCTGGCCAATGTTATCCCGCGCTCCGTGCGCGTTTCCGAGGCACCGGGGTACGGTACTACGGTTATTGATTACGCTCCCTCGTCCACCGGTGCCCGCGCGTACCTTGCAGCGGCGCGCGAGCTTAACCGGCGTGGCGATTACCGCCCGCACCCGACTACCGGGGCGATTGGCGTGAGCCCAGAGATTTACGCGGAATTGGAAGGATAGGAACTCATGGCAGAACAGAAGCAAGGCGGCCTTGGCAAAGGCCTAGCCGCACTCATCCCATCCGGTCCTGATGCCCCTACCCGTAAGCCGCGCCTGGGAGATTCCGCCGCGGATATTATTTTGGGCAATTCCACCCCGCAGCCGGGCCGAAAGGGTGGCGAAGGCAAGCGCGTAAAGGGCGCTCCCACCATTCAACAGGGTTCTGGCTCTAAGTCCTCCAAGAAGCGCCAGACCACTCCGGCTCCTATCGGTGCGACCTACCGTGAGATTTCCATTGGGGATATTATCCCTAACCCGAAGCAGCCGCGCACGGTCTTCGACGAGGATGAACTCGGCGAGCTCGTCCACTCGATCCGCGAGTTCGGTCTGTTGCAGCCCGTCGTCGTCCGTCCTTCCGAAGAAGGCGGCTTTGAGCTCATCATGGGTGAGCGCCGTTGGCGCGCTTCCTCCAAGGCGGGCCTGGCCACGATTCCGGCTATCGTGCGCGATACCAAGGATGACAACCTGCTGCGCGATGCCCTGCTGGAGAATATCCACCGCGTACAGCTCAACCCCTTGGAAGAGGCGCACGCCTACCAGCAGCTGCTGGAAGAGTTCGGCGTTACCCAGAACGAGCTGGCGGACCGCATTGGCCGTTCGCGCCCACAGGTGACCAATATGCTGCGCCTGCTCAAGCTGCCCGTAGAGGTACAAAAGCGCGTAGCTGCTGGTACGCTATCTGCCGGCCACGCGCGTGCCCTTTTGTCCTTGGACGACACCGAAGCCATGGAATACATTGCCAACCGCATCATCGCGGAGGGCCTGTCCGTACGCGCCACCGAGGAAGCAGTCACCCTCTACAAGCGCGATGGTAAGCCGGCCGAATCCAAGAAGAAGCAGCCGGCACCGCAGCCGCAGTACTTTATCGATTCCGCTGAGCGCCTGTCCGACCGCTTCGATACCAAGGTCACCGTGACCATGGGCAAGCGCAAGGGCAAGATGGTCGTGGAATTTGGTGACCAAGAAGATTTCGAGCGCATCATGACGCTCATTGAGGGTCAACACTAACTGGGGCGATGATCCTCGAGCCGGTTCGCGAAGGCGCGCGCATTCACCGCCAGGCCGCGCGCAGCACCTTTTGGGAGCTGGAGGCCTCCGTGGTCGATCCCGCCTTTGAAAAGGAAGCGTGGCTGGCCACTACCCTGCTCTCCTTTGGTCAGTGCGGCTTTACTGTGGGCGAGGACGCCACCATTTTCTTTTGCTCTCGCGAGGATGCTGCCGGCGCCGCCAAGCTTCCCACCGCCCCCATTTCAGACGATGCGGACATCATTACCTCGCTCTTCGTTAAGGCACATTTAATGGGGCGTGGCATTGAAGCAGTGCTTGTCGACGCCGCCATTATGCACCTCACCAAACGCGGCAGCACCGCCGTGGAGGCCTTTGGCTATTACGGCGATCCTGCGGCAGCGGCGGATTTCTTGGGCCACAAACCGGCCTATATTGGGCTGATGTCTTATGAGACTTTGCGCTCCGCCGGCTTTGAGGTAGCCGCGGATCACCCAGTACTCCCCCGCTTGCGGCTCGAGCTGCCGCCCGAGCACGATATGCTCAGCGCGGCAGCGGCCGAAGACCTCCTAGCCCGCGCCTTGGCCTAGATTCTAGGCCGAGGACTGTTCGGCCTGGAGCAGCTCGGAGAACTTATAGGTGCCGGTTACGGCGGTGTCCTGCTCCATGAGGTACATGCGCTTTACGGCAATCACGATCGCCTCCGCAATGTCATCGCGGCGGGACGGGTTGGTGAGGATCTTTACGTCCTCTGGGTTGGTCAGGTAGCCCAGTACGATCTGGATGACCGGCATCTGGGTCAAGCGCAGCAGGTCCCAGGTGCGGCCGTGGTTGCCGCAGTCCAGCAGCTCAGTGCGCGCGACAATCTCGCGTTGGATGAAACCGGAAAGGGTCTCACCAATGAGCGAGGAATTGCCCAACTCAGAACCAAAGTAGAAGGTGGCAACACCATTGGCCTTCTCATTGGGGTAGGAATCGCAGGCTAGGGAAATGACCATGTCCGCATCGAAAGCGTTAGCCAGTTCGGCGCGGGACTTGACGTCCGCATCGGAGGTCCGAGGACGGGAGATGATGGTTTCCATGCCTGCGGCAATCATGCGTCCCTCGATGCGCTGGGTGAGGTCCCACAGGATTTCCTGCTCGGAAATATTACCGAAGCGACCCTTGACCAGCTGGCCGGCGTCGCCGCCGCTCAAGGCGGGATCGATGACAACGCGCTTGCCCGCGAGTTTTGGGCCGGCGTTGCGGACGCGCTCACGCTCTTGGATATTGTGCGCGGAACCACCGGTAATACGGCGGCCGAGCAGTCCAAGGGCGCGGATGGTGGCGGGGCCGCACACACCATCTTCTTGCAGGCCGCAGTTGTGCTGATATTCCTTCAGGGCCGCGTGGGTATTGGTACCGAAGTGGCCGTCTACGCGCTGCTGGTAGAAGCCGAGCTCCTGCAGTTGTTGCTGGAGCTGCGAGATATCGTCACCTACCAGCTCATTCGCAGGCTCGTAGCTAAGGACGCGGCTGCCGAGCGTGTACGAGGCTTGGCGCAGTTCGCGCAGGGTGAGATCGTCGATCTCGCCCGTCGGCACGATACCGCGGGATTGCTGGAAGGCCTTGAGGACCTCAGACAAATTGGCATCAAAGCTCTTGTCGCTCTCGGAGTACTTCTGCTTCTTCCAAGCAGAAAGTTCCCCTTTGAAATCTGACAAGAGGCCGAGACGGGCCAAGGTAGCGCGAGCCTCAGCTACACGCACGCTTGTATCGCCGACTCGAAGAACGCGGTTCACGCCTTAATACCCCTTTCACAGCCCGCTTTAGTTAGGGCCGCATTCCAGAATTTCTACACGCTTAATCTAATAGGAATTAGATTAACAGTTAAAGCTGCTTTTTCACTTGCGCCACGATGTCATCTTTAGAACGCAGACCCACAAATTCGTCTACCTTCTCGCCGTGGTTGAAAATCAGCACATTTGGGATGGACATGATCTGGAACATGGCGCCTAGGTTGCGCTCTTCATCGACGTTAACCTTGGCGACGGTGACTTGGCCGTCCAACTCCTCCGCTACCTCTTCCAGGATGGGGGAAAGCTTCTTGCACGGGCCACACCACTCGGCCCAGAAGTCGACGACGACGGGTTTATCGGACTCGATGACGTCCTTACGGAACGTATCGGTGGTTACTTTCTTGACGTTGCTCATACTGAATTAACGGTTTTCTGCGAGGAAATGTTCCGCATCAATTGCCGCACGGCAACCGGAGCCGGCCGCGGTAATTGCCTGCTGGTAGTGGTCATCCACCAAGTCACCGCAGGCGAAAACGCCTGGCAGGGAGGTCTTGGTGGTGGGTTGTTCAACTACAACATAGCCGTTGTCATTGAGCTTGACCTGATCATTGAGGAAGGAAGAGCGCGGATCATGGCCAATTGCTACGAACATGGCAGTGACGTCCAAGGTGGAAGTCTCGCCGTTAGTGACGTCCTTGAGTTTGAGTCCGCCGACCTTGCCATCGGCTTCAATAACTTCTTCGACGACCTTATTGGTCTCCCACTTGATCTTTTCGTTGGCCTGGGCGCGCTCCAGCATGATCTTGGAGGCGCGGAAGTTCTCGGAGCGGTTCACAATGGTGACAGAGTCCGCGAACTTGGTGAGGAAGGTGGCCTCCTCCATGGCGGAGTCGCCGCCGCCGATAACGGCAATATTGTGGCCCTTGAAGAAGAAACCATCGCAGGTAGCGCAGGTGGATACACCGCGGCCGGATAGTTCTTCCTCACCGGGAACGCCGAGGTGGCGCGGGGCGGCACCGGTGGCGAGGATAACGGTGCGGGCCTCAAAGAGCTCGTCACCTACGTGCAGCTTTTTAATATCGCCTTCCAGCTCTACGGAGTCAACGACCTCCATGCGCAGATCCGCACCGAAGCGGATGGCCTGGGCGCGCATTTCTTCCATGAGCTCTGGGCCCATGATGCCCTTTTGGAAGCCGGGGTAGTTTTCTACCTCGGTGGTATTCATAAGCTCGCCGCCGTACTCGAAGCCCTCGAAGACAATCGGGTTGAGCTCGGCGCGTGCCGCGTACAGCGCGGCGGTGTAACCGGCAGGGCCGGAACCTACGATGGCAACATCGTGGACGGTCATTGCTAACTCCCTAAAATCAGAGTGTGGTTTCGCGTAACGCCCTGAGTCTACCCGCCACGCTGACAAACGTCGGTATTAGCAAACTCACCCCATGGCGGCGCGTAGGACTTCCCTCGCTCGGGCGCGGCGGGATTTAATGGTGCCGGGTTTTACCCCTTGGGCGGTGGCAACTTCGCCGACACGGAACCCGGCGACGTCGGTAAGCACCAGCGCCTCGCGCTGATCCTCGCGCAGCAGCTGCATGGCTTCTCGCACCACCAGCTGCTCCGCAAGGTTTTCGGAAGGGTTATGTGCGAGCAGCGGGTTGCGATCGTCGTCGAAGTCCTCCGCATCTAAAGAAGCATTTTCCCTGTTAGAGCGGTGGTTCAAGTAGTCATAGCCAGAATTTTTCACCAGCCGGTGCAGCCAGGTCGAAAGCGCAGACTCGCGGCGATAGGAGTGCAGGTTGCAGCTGGCGCGCAGCAAGGCTTCCTGGACCACGTCTTGGGCGTCATGATCGTTTCTGGTGTAGCGGCGCGCCACCGTGGTCAGCCGCGTGCGGTGGCGTTCCACGATGGTGGAAAAGGCCTTATTATCCCCCTCAATAAAAGCATCAACTAGTTCTTCGTCACTGCGGTCATGACTGAGCGTCATATGTAGATTCCCCCCGGATCAACAACTGTTATTACACAGTGTGACCCGAGGGGAATTAGGGCGCGAGCGCTAGGCGGTACAGTCTATTGACCAGCCCGCACGCGCAGGGTGCGCCGCAGGTTATCGCGGCATTCCAGCAAGATGCGGCGCAGCGCTCCTGGCAGATCCCGATGCAGCAGGCGCGTGGTGGCGGCATCGGCCATCGGCAACTCTGGGTAGAAGCCACGGATGAGGCGGTTAGCAATCTCAATCGGGTGCGCGGCCCAGATATCTTCCACGCGGGAGAAGAATTCCTCCGCAAAGGCCTCCTGCAAGCTAGCCGAGCGTGGGGCATTGAATCCGGCGATCAGTGCGTCGACCTCGGCATTGGAATATGCACCGGGCGTGAGCGCCTTATCGAACGCGGAGCGCTTGGTCTCCGGCGTGGGGAACGCGTGGCTGGCGCCGAGGAATTCGGTAGCGCCGGTCAGCGTATTATCGCGCTGCTTTTCCTCTTCGAGCTCGGCCAGAGTTACGCCATTGCGGGCAGCGAGGGCGCGCAGGATCGACCAGCGGATTTCGGGGTCCAAGCGAAGGCCGACAATGTCACCGGAGAGCAGGGCCTTAAGGCGTTCGGTGCCGGATTCCTCCGGCGTTGCGGCGAGGGCGCGGATGGCGGCGCGAGCGTGCACCAGCTGGGTATCCGAGGCTGGTTCGGCCTCGTCTAGGTGGCCCCAGATTGCCTCGGCATAGTCGGTGCGGACCTGCTCGCGGTCGGCGTCTGCAACATAATGCGCGATGGCAAAGTTGGCATTGGCGCAGGCAGCAGCCAGCAGCGTGGTATTGGTCTCGTAGGCTTCGTGCTTGACGACGACCCCCACATAGTCAATCGCCGACATTTCCCCATCGCGGGTGAGGTTCCACAGGGCGGTCCAGATCACCGCGCGGGTCAATTCATTCTCGATGTCGGTCAGGCGCTCGCCCGCTGTGTCTAGGGAGGTCTCGTCGAAGCGGATCTTGGCGTAGGTATGGTCGGCGTCGTTAAGCAGCAGCAATGCCGGGGTCGGAAGGCCGGCCGCCTCATCGATGATGGTGCGGGTGGTGCCATCACCGGCCGGGAGATCGATGTCGATCTCGCGGTACTTGTGCAGGGACGCATCAAAGAGCGAAGCGGTCAGGCGGTGCGGGCGGGTGACGTCTTCGGCGTCTGCATTGATGGCCAGCTCTGCGATCTTCTCGCCTTCGGTGTGCAACTCCGGGGTGAGGGTATCCGGGCCCCAGGTGCGCAGCCAGGCTTGGGACCAGGCATCAAGATCGCGGTCCGTGTGCTTCTTGAGCGCCTGCAGGAGGTCATCAAAGGTGGCGGCGGCAAAGGCGTGTTCCTGGAAGTAGTCGCGCGCACCGGCGTAGAAATTATCGCGGCCGACGTAATGCACCAGCTGCTTGAGAACCGCCGCTCCTTTGGCATAGGTGATGCCATCGAAGTTTTGGCGTGCGGCATCCACGTCCGGGATCTCCGCCTTGATGGGGTGCGTGGTGGGCAGCTGATCCTGCAGGTAGGCCCAGTTCTTGCGGGCGCCGGCAAAGTTTGCCCAGGCCTCGGTGTAGTCGGTGCCGTGGACGGAAGAATCCGCGCCCATAAATTCCGCGAAGGACTCCTTGAGCCACAGGTCATCCCACCACTGCGGAGTGACGAGATCACCGAACCACATATGAGACATCTCGTGCAGGATGGTATTTGCACGGCCGGCGTGCTGCGCGCGGGTAGCGCGGGAGCGGAAGATGTAGTTCTCCGTAAACGTCACCAGGCCGGGATTTTCCATCGCGCCGAGGTTGTATTCGGGTACAAAGATGGAATCGTACTTGCCCCACGGATAGGGATAGCCAAAGTTCTGGTGGAAAAAGTCCATGCCTTGGGCGGTAAGTTCTAGGATTTCCTCGTCCAGGTGCTCAAACATGGACGCACGCGCAAAGGCGCGCAGCTGTGCCGAGTGGCTGCCATCCGGGGCGGTCCAGGTGCGCTCTTGGTACTGGTAGGGGCCGGCGGCGAAAGAAGTCAGGTACGTCGACAGCGGCGGGGTCGGCGCAAAAGTAACGGTGGCTAGCTCCCCCTCCTCGCTGCGTTCGACTTCCGGTTGGTTGGAAAGGATCTGCCACTTTTTCGGTGCGGTCATGCGCACGTGGAAGACGGCCTTGAGATCCGGTTGCTCCAGGCAGGGGAAGATGCGCCGGGCATCAGAAGGCTCGAGGTGTGAATACAGGTAGGTCGCGTCATCGGCCTGATCGTGCATCCGATGCAGACCCTGGCCGGTGCGCGAATAGCGCGAGTGGCCGGTGACTTCGATGGCGAGCTCCTCCCCTACCGGCAGGCCGTGCAGCCGGATGATGCTGCCATCAAAGTCCACCTTCTGCGGGGTGCCATTGACCTTGACCTCCGCGACGGATTCGCCTAGGTAATCCAGGAAGAGCTCGGGCTCACTGCTGCTGAGTTCGAGGCGCGTAGTCACGCGGTAGGTGGGGCTATCGAGTACCTCCGAGAGGTCAAGGTGGAGGTGATAGGCGCGCAGGTCCACCGCCGCTGCGCGTTCTTGGAGCAACTCGTGCTGCGTCTTATTTTGTGGTGCGGTCATATCTACGAACTATAGTTATCGCCGTCACGTAGGGTGCGGGGTTGGGGTCTAAGTTCCGCTGCCTTTTAGAGGCAAACTACCCAGCGGGTATTGGGACCTCGCTGTGGACCAGTTGGATTAGTTTTTGCCGTCTCACACTCTTCAAGTGGCGCAAGATGTCAGTGACCATCAGCAAGCGTCACACCACACTGAGGGATGCAACCTATGGAAACCGTCAGACGATAACACCACACTCACCACTTTCTGTAAACATAAGGCCTAGACCCCACTAGACGCGTGTAAAACAATGCTAGGAACGGCCCTATTTACAGGAAACATTCTGCTCCAAACCGGCGTAACAATAGGGTGTACCCCAGGTGCCCCTACCAGCGCCCGCAGTTGAAGGCTTCACCTACCAAATGGTAAAGTTAGCTATATGCGAACCAGTCAGCGCTCCGAGATCCTGGAAGCTGCCCTCCGCGTCATGAACGCAGCGGAGGGTGGCGACATTACCCTTGACGCAGTGGCCCACGAGGCCGGGCTCACCAAACCGGGATTGCTATATCACTTCCGCAACCGCGACGTACTGCTCGCCGCGATCGTCGACCACGCTGCGGCCAACGTCGAGAACGACATGACTGCCACCCTTGGCAAGCCCCTCGAGAACGCCAACGCCACCGAGCGGCTCCTGAGCTACCTTCACGTCGCCGCCCACGGGGCCGCCAAGCGCGCCGAGTTCATCATCTGGGGCCAAGCGACGTACCGGCCCGAACTCACCGAACCGTGGACTACGCGGATGGGCCGCTGGCTCGAACTCCCGGACGATCTCGACGCCGCCACCCGAGCCAGGCTGACCACCGCCCGACTCGCCGCCGACGGACTCTGGGGCGCCCAGGCCACAGGTGTGTCCACCCTCCACGGCGCGGATCTCGAAGCCGTCGTCTCCAGCATTCGCTCCCTGATCGAAGGAACAACCCCATGAAGCAGTGGTTCCTGCTCGCTGGCGCCATCACTACCGAAGTGGCGGCGACGCTGTCTCTCAAGGCGGCGCTCAATCACCCATCCTGGTACATCGTGGTTGCTGCCGGATACATCGGCGCTTTCGTCTTCCTCACCTTCTGCCTGCGCGAAGGAATGCAGATCGGCGTCGCCTATGGCATCTGGGGAGCCAGCGGGGTCGTGCTCGCCGCCGTGCTATCCGCCGCGATTTTCGGTGAACCTCTGACCGCTGTGATGGGTCTTGGAATGGTTGCGATCATCAGCGGTGTCCTCACCGTCGAACTCGGCTCCCAGAAAGCTCAGCAAACCGCAGCCCAGGAAGCAGGAGTCAACTCATGAGATGGATCTTCCTCGCAGGCGCCATCTTGTCCGAAGTCGTCGCGACCATGTCGCTACGAGCCTCCGACGGTGGCCGGGTGAAGAAATGGTTCATCGGCGTCATCGCGGGGTATCTCGTGGCGTTCGTCGCCTTAAGTCTCGCCTTGGCCGACGGCATGGCCCTTGGCGTCGCCTACGGCATCTGGGCAGCATCCGGCGTAGCTCTCACCGCGATCCTCGCCCGGGTCATCTTCCACGAACCCCTCACCCGAACCATGGCCCTCGGCATCCTCCTCATCGCCGTCGGAGTTCTCACCGTTGAACTCGGCGCCAACTTGGCGAACTGATGCATTTCCGCAGGTAAACCAGGCAGATTGGTGTGCCCCAGGTGCACCACGAGGCGCACAGACAAAGGCTCCCCAATGAGCGCCTGTGGGCCTAGCGTTGTGGATGTGATCACCTGTGTCGTCCACTACACCATCGACCCCGACCAGATCGCGGCCTTTGAACAGTTCGCCCGCGCTTGGATGCGGCATGTCGACGAACACGGCGGCACCCACCACGGGTACTACCTACCCGCGGAAGGTGTGAGTGACCGTGCGGAATCCCTGTTCAGCTTCCCCAGCCTGGCTGCCTACGAGCAGTACCGCACCTTGTTCGGCACCCACCCGGACTTCATCGCCGCTGACCGGATTCGAGACGAGTCCGGGTGCGTCCTGCGGTACGAGCGCACCTTCATGCGGCCGCTCCTACCCCAGGGACACTGAAAGGGACTCCGGCAGCACGCTCGGCACAACCCACAACGCCGCAGGTCAGCGCGTACAGATGGGTGTAATCAACTGTTACATGTGTCACCCGTCTCGGAGAGAATAAGAATCAGAGCACGATCCTCTACGTCCGGTTCCTACCCCAGATCATTCCCACCGAAAGCCGCCGCCAACCGGCCTGACCTCGCTCACTCGCCGGGCCACGGCATCACCATGGGGCTTGACCTTCGAGCCGGGAGCCCGGGTGCTTGCCAAGGTCCATCGAAGCTCTCCTGCTGCCGTGAACTATGTCGCGGTGGACATCGCGTCCTACGAGACGGCCAATGAAATCAGGGAATTCCTGGCCGGAAATGGGGCGTCATCCCTGGCCTTTGCCTCTGATACCGATACGCGGCTCATCACCGCCTACCGGATAAACCAGGTAAGCACCGCTGTAATCCTGGACGCCGCGGGCACGGAGGTCTTCCGTGCCGTGGAGCCGGGTGCTGCGTAACTGCGGACGGCACTGGCCGCGGCGGGAGCCGGCTCAGTGAAGCCCCTTAGCCTGCGGCGGGCTCAGATGTAACTGCAGATTTGTTCAGCATCGCAGCGCTGAGGGTCGGCCACCTCGGCGGTTGCATATTGTTCGGCCACGGTCACCCGGAGCGCGGTGAGCTCCGCGATTTTCCGGTCCAGGTCCTGCAACTGTTTCCCCAGGACATCCCGTACGTGGGTGCAAGGCGTCAAACCGCTATCGCGGATCCGCAGAATGCCCTGGATCTGCGCCAGGGTCAGCCCGGCGATTTGGCTGCGGCGAATGAATTCGAGGCGGCTGAGGGTGTCGTGGGCGTAGTCACGATAGCCGTTGGCCGAGCGCTCAGCCGGTGGGAGCAGGCCCCGGTCCTCATAGAACCTGATCGTCTTGGTTGTTATACCGGCAGCATCAGCAACTTCACCGATTCGCATTTCGGGTCCTCATCTCGTTCCAAAAAATCGCATATGACCCTTCCATCGTACTGGAACGTTCCGCATCGGCACCCGCAAACCAACAGGTCCCGTCGCCAGCTTGACCTTCCCCCTTAGTGGAAGGTTGATAATGGGGTGTGACGTACTACTGGCCGTCCGGTTTCGTGTTGGGGTCCCCTGTCGGGGTCCCGGACACGAGCCGGACATATGAAGGGATGATCATGTCAATAAAAGTGAAGGGCCGGGAGCGCTCTGGCCTGGTGCTTGCGGCAGGCACTCTGCTGTCCTCCCTTGGTGTTGTGATGGTGGCGCTCGTGTGCTGCGGGGTACCCGTTCTGACGGCTGCAGCCGGTGTTTTCGCCGCGGCCGGCGCAATGGCCGGCAACCTCTGGTTCATTGCCGCCGCAGCCCTTGCCGCGGGGGCCCTGCTCCTGCGGGCGCAGCGTCGGGGCAGCCCGGGGACGGATTGTTGCGCCCGTTCCCGCCCGGGGGCCAGCCTGTCCGCGGGTTCTACTCCAACACCTCATTCATCGTCGGAGCAGGAGCGGTCCGGGCAGTCCCGGGCCGGTGCTTCTGAGGATGCGGGGTCACAGGGATGACGGGTGTTTTGGGTCTGGCCTTTCTGACCGGAATGCTTGCCACGGTGAATCCATGCGGGTTTGCGATGCTGCCAACCTATCTGGCGTATTTCATTGGTTCAGGCCCCGGTGCGGGACGGAAGCGGCCGTTGCTTGCAGGTCTTCAGGCCGGGGTTGCCCTCAGCGCCGGTTTCGCCACTGTCTTTGTTACGGCCGGCCTGCTCGCCGCTGTAGGCCTGCGGTCGGTGGCGTCGGCGCTTCCCTGGGCGGCGGCGCTGATCGGAGCGGTTATTGTGGTTGCCGGCCTTGGCATGGTGTTCGGATGGCAGCTGCCCGGGGCGAGGTTGAACCTGCCCCGGATTCTGAAGACGGACGGGACCAGTTCGGGCCTCAGGGCGGTCTTTGGCTACGGGGTGGCCTATGCGGTGGCTGCGCTCTCTTGCAGCCTGGCCCTGCTGCTGGCTGTTGTCGCCCAGGCTGTGTCCACCGGGAGCCTGGCCGGGCTGCTGGCGGTCTTCGCCGCCTACGCCTTGGGCTCCTCGGTGGTGCTGGTCCTTCTGTCCCTCGGTGCAGCGGTAGCGCGGGACGTCCTGGCACGCCACGTCCGAAGGATCCTGCCGTTTGTTAATCGTCTCGGCGGAGCCGCGCTTATCCTCGCAGGGATCTACCTGTTGCTCTACTGGGTTCCGGCCCTGTCCGGCGGGCAGGCCGGGGGGATCATGGGCGGGACGGTCACCGAAGCCAGCGTGGCGCTGTCCGGTTTCATCTCGGGCAACTGGCCCATCATCACCCTCACCGCGGTGGCCGCCGTCCTCGCCGCCGCGGCCCTGGCCCTGCGGCGCCGCAGTAAAAGCAAGGCACAGGACAACAGCGCAATCACGGATGGGGCTGAGAGCAGCGACAGCACCGAAGCGTGCTGCGGCCCGGAACATCTTCTTCCCGACACGGCGCCAGGGCGCACCAACCAGAAAGGAAACCCATGACAACGACCAGAAACCATCGGCGGATCTTCACCATTACTGCCGTCGTAGCGGCCGCGGCCCTCATCCTGGTCCTGGCCCTCACTGCGTTGAACCGCGGGAGCGAAACCGCTCCCGCCGCCGGGCCAGCGGGCGCAAACAACGTGGACAGGATCGAGATCACATCTGTGGACGGCAAGGCCCTCACCGTCCCTTCCACCCGCCCGACAGTGCTGTATTTCATGGCGAGCGGGTGCTATACCTGCGTTCCGCAGACAGAAGCGATGAAGGAACTGGAACAGGAATATGCCGATAAGGCAGACTTCGTCGCCGTGGACGTGACGCCGGAGACCACAAAAACCCAAGTGGACCAGTTCCGCGAAATGGCCGGCACACCCGGATACCCCTTCGTTGTCGACCGGACCGGGGAACTCACCCAAAAGTACGCGGTCACATCCCTGGACAGTACCGTCGTCATCGCACCTGACGGTGACATCCTGGGCCGGGCCGATTCCCGGCCCATGAAGGCCGATGCCCTGAAGGAATTTCTTGACACAACACTTGCGTAGCAACACCGATCTCTTCGCTCCCGTTCTTGACCTTCCCGTGCAGGGGAAGGTGCAGACTGGGGACAGTATGCAAAAAGGAACGCCCCCGGGGTGTTCATTCGAGACTCCATGGAGGACTAATGCCTGAGGCAGCACCAGATTTTGATTTAGCCGTGATCGGTTCCGGAGGCGGCGCCTTCGCCGCCGCCATCCGGGCCACCAAGCTGGGCAATCGGGTCGTGATGATCGAACGCTCCACGGTGGGCGGGACCTGTGTGAACACCGGGTGCGTTCCCTCCAAAGCCCTGCTGGCCGCCGCCGAAGCCCGGCATGTCGCTGTGGATGCGACCGGAAGGTTCCCCGGGATCAGCACTTCCGCCGCCCCGGTGGACATGGGTGTACTGATAGACGGGAAACGCTCCCTGGTCGAGGGAATGCGCTCGGATAAATACGTGGACCTGGCCGCCGACTACGGATGGGACCTGCGCCAGGGCACCGCGGTGTTCGCCGGCACCCCGGAGGAACCGGTCCTGGAAATCACCGGACCCGACGGCACCCGCGACTCCCTGACCGCCGCCCATTATCTGGTCGCGACCGGTTCGACCCCGTGGGCACCCCCGGTGCCGGGACTGGATGAAGTCAACTACCTGACCTCGACCACCGCCATGGAACTGAACGAGGTGCCCGAGTCCCTGATCGTCTTCGGCGGCGGGTACGTGGCCCTGGAGCAGGCGCAGCTTTTTGCCCGCCTCGGATCCAAAGTGACCTTGCTGGTCCGCTCCAGGCTTGCCTCGCACGAGGAACCGGAAGCCTCCCGTGCGCTGATGGGCGTCTTTGCCGACGAGGGCATCCGCGTGGTCCGCCGCGCAGCCGTAACTTCGGTCCGCACAGATCCCGCCGGCGCAGAGGTCCTTGTCACCGCCACGGTCGCCGGGGGCCAGGAGGAATTCCGCGCCGCAAAGCTGCTGGTAGCCACCGGCCGACGCGCCGTCACCGACGGACTGAACCTGGACGCCGTCGGCGTCAAGACCGGCGACACCGGCCAGATCCTGGTCGAGAGCACACTCGCCAGCTCCAACCCCAGGATCTGGGCCGCAGGGGATGTGACCGGGCACCGAGAATTCGTCTACGTCGCGTCCGCCCACGGAACCCTGATGGTGGAGAACGCCTTCAACAACGCCGGGCGCGAGGTCGACTACCGGCACCTGCCCCGCGTGACGTTCACCAGCCCGTCACTGGCCGCGGTCGGCATGACCGACAAGGAAGCCAACGAGGCGGGCATCCGGTGTGAATGCCGGGTCCTGCCCCTGGAATACGTTCCCCGGGCACTGGTGAACCGGGACACCCGCGGCTTCATCAAAATCGTCGCCGACGCCGACACCGGACGGATTGTGGGGATCACCGCCGTCGGCAAGGAGGCCGGTGACCTGGCCGCCGCCGGAGTCTACATCCTCGAGGCCGGCATGACCGTTGACCAGGTCGCGAACCTCTGGTGCCCATACCTGACCATGGCCGAAGGGATCAAAATCGCCGCACAGTCCTTCACCACCGACGTCTCCAAACTCTCCTGCTGCGCCTCCTGACCCGCGCCAGATCCCAGCCTAATCCCATTACGTTGTTGGCAGTTCCGCTTGAAGGAGCCCAGGATTCGTACTCCTAGCCCCATGCTGGGGCAGGCTATGTTTATCTGCGTTCCTTCTGCCTTGTGGCAGTGGAACTAGTCGCTGGCTTCGGTATGGCTTATTTTCGTCCCTGTCTGAAAATGATCCGGGGGGTGTTCCCGATCTCTGTCTTCGCATAGATCAAGCGCGTTGGCAATTATTACCCTTAAAGAGTGATTACTAACGAACTTCGAAATTTGCTAGCCAAAGCAACTACTCATGCACGGCGCTTTCAGGACGGAGGAGATCACACTGTAGCCGCAGCACTCCTTACCAAATCAGGCAAACACGTACTCGGTTTGAACGCGCACCACTTCCTCGGTGGTCCTTGCGGGGAAGTCTCGGCTTTAGCTAACCATGCTGCTAGTTATCCAGAGGACCCAATCCAAGCAGTAGTCGCCGTATACGGACCTACTGGTCAAGTTATTCCTCCCTGCGGTAAATGCCGCCAGGTGCTTTTTGATGTTGATCCGTCCATCCGGTGCATCGTGCGCGGAAGCAATGGACTTGAAGCACCTACCGTAGAAGAACTCTTGCCATTCGCATTCAACTGGCGAGATATGGAACAAGAGCAGCGCATCTACATGTGGGAAGGCTACGAGGAATCAATTCGTAGCGGAGAAAAGCAACAAACCATCCGCGTAGATGATCCTTTCCATGAAGGAAGTGCCCACATTGTCTTCGAGAAAGAATCCGGAGAGGTCGTCACCATTCCTGCACAGGTCACGTCCGTTGTCTCTACCCAGCGAAGTGAATTATCGGAAAAGCAAGCTCGAAATGACGGTTTTGGTTCTCTCACCGAGCTTCAGGAAGCGCTAGATATTCACTATCCCGGATTAGGTGACGATGACGAAGTAGACCTCGTAGAGTTCAAACTCCAGTAATTCAAACAATCTAAAAGCGCACTTACCCTTTTTGTAGAAGCAGTAAAACTACACCAGAGTTTGTGACTTAGGGGAGTGCTTCACATCTGCAAAACCGACGACTAATTTCTTGTTTTTCTGTGTGTCAGCTCACTAACCAAAAGCCTAGGACACGCACCTGTGCGCCTTGTTTATTGGAGCGCACGGGGATACTGGAGACTACGAGTACGCACTAGACGCAGCCAACAGTGCCGCCAAGCACCTACAGGTAATACAAGCGGAGTTGCCTGCCACTTCCCCACTGGACCGCGACGCCGGCATGCTCGCCAAGTTCGTGCGCGCAGCACAACGAAATCTGTCTCAACAACGACCCGCAGATAATCCCGACGAACTTCTAGACTTAGCCACCAGCCTCAAAGAACGGCTGGAAGGGGCGGATTCTAGGGGTCATTTTTCTTTGGCTAAACGCGGTTTTAGGCCGAATTTCGGCTCTCGACCACGAGCTCTAGGCCACGGGCTTCGTCCTCGTTTGAGAACCAGCCGGTGGCCTTGGTCGGGCTACGCCGCAAGCGGTGGCGCGTTGGGGAAAGCGTCGGTGCTAGTCTCATTGCGTCCGCGGGTGAAATTGGGTAGCCGAAAGTTTAATTGCTGGGATTCTGTAAACTCTGTGTGATTAGATTCACACGCCCCGACAGCGCTTCAAAAAGACCTTCCGGGCGTTATAGGAGCCACCGATAACGCCCGGTCGGGGCCGTTTGGAACGCTGCCGCTACGTCAGAGCCCGAAGGCTCCGCCGCTGACGAGGATCACGATACCGAGGCCGATGAGAACGATGGGAAAGAGGATGTGCTCAAAGCGTTCGAGCACTTCCGCGATCGGGGGGCGGGTTGCGACGAACTTTGCCAGGGCCACCAGGACCGCAACGAGCGCGAGGAAGATAACGCAGTAGGCGACTACTGCGAGAGGTTCCACGCTGAGGAATACAGGGGTGTAGACGCCGATATTGTCGCCACCGTTGGCAAAGGTGACGCCTGCGACTGTCCAAACGCCGACCTTCTTGCCGGCAACCTTGGCCTCGTCATCGTCGTCACCGTCTCCGCGCCAGGCCTGCCATGCGGCCCAGAGGCCGAGGCCCAGAGGGATGAGACCAAAGTATGGAATGGCTGCCGGGGGCAGAAATGCTCCGGCGCCGGTGGTCACAAGGATCGCGGCGACGAGGATGCCCGCGAATCCGAGGTACTGGCCGGCCAGAATGCGGGCGGTGGTGCCGCGCTGGCCTGCCCCTCGCGCGAAGAAGAGGGAGAGCACGATGATGTCGTCGATGTTGGTAGCTGCGAACAGGCCTATCGCCTGCAAGACCGAGGTGAGGATCATGCGTCCTCCCCAGCTGCGTAGCACCCGGGAAGCGTGCAGACGGGATCGATGCACGGGGCGTCTTCGTCTACTGCCAGGGTGGCATCGACCAGTGCTGTCAGT
The DNA here is from genome assembly GCF_030228885.1 of Corynebacterium sp. MSK195. Lineage (NCBI taxonomy): Bacteria > Bacillati > Actinomycetota > Actinomycetes > Mycobacteriales > Corynebacteriaceae > Corynebacterium > Corynebacterium sp. MSK195. The sequence goes on from NZ_JASPGT010000015.1 coordinate 34,169, forward strand.
GCCTGTGCCAGGTGCGGATCGGCGATCTCGTATCGTGTCCGACGCCCCTCTGGCTCGGAGACGACAATCCCACAATCGCGCAAGCATGTCAGGTGGTTGGACACGTTCGGGCGTGTCAGGTCCAGATCTCGGGATAGTTCCGCCGGGTAGGCGGGATGGTCGAGCAGGGTCAAGATGATCCGGGATCGAGTGGGGTCGGCCAGTGCACGACCCAGGCGGTTCATCACGTCGAGACGCGAAGCAATAGTCAGCATGCGCTGAACTATACAGCGCTCGCTGAACTAATCAAGTTCCGGGTAGCGGTGCAGCTGTGTGCGCTGCTGAAGAGACAGTGAAAGTAGCAGAGATGGCGCAGATTCCGGCAAAGTTGCAAAAACAGCTGAACCACGCTCGTTTCTGATGATCGGCCCATGTGCGATTTGTGCCGCGCCGAAGGCAACCGAATTGGCTCGAAGTTCCGTAGCGTTGAAAGTTTCCGCTCGAACCATAAGTCACCGGAGGTGCTCACCTTTGACGAACTTGTCGAACGTTCACCGTGGAGCGTGGAGCTTGCCGAGAGGCAGGAAGAGTCGGAAGCGGAATTTCCTGACTTCCCGTTCTCAGGAGCGCTCCTGCTCACGTCAAAAATTTACTTCTGTTGTGTAACCCGAGGCGAAACTGCGTGTAACCGGGGTGTTGCCGCGGACCTAATACATCTGGTCAGGAAGTTTCATAAAAGCCCCTCGTCCGTCACGGGGCTTTCAAGAAACATCTTCAATCTTTCCACGAAACCCCTGGCCGGCCGAAGGAAAACGGCGCTCAATAAAAGGAAACTCCCCTAGTGCTTCTCGTCGTTGGAAGCACTAGGGGAGAAGCCACCTGCGGGGGTGCGGGAGTCGTGGCTTTTTGTTTTCCTTCCGTCCGACTATGCGCCGGGGGAAGCGCGCTGCGGACACCCAAAACGGTGCTGTTGCAAAGTTGGGGCAGTAGAAAGACCGGCGTGAAATAATCAGAGCCATGGGCATCTTCTCCGGTCGGCATTTCCCCGTGACATCATCCTGTGGGCGGTGCGGTGGTACTGCCGCTACGGCGTGAGCTACCGCGATCTCGAAGAGATGATGACCGAGCGGGGTGTGCCAGTCGATCGCACCACGATCTACCGCTGGGTGCAGAAATACGCCCCTGATCTGGATAAGCACACTCGCTGGTACCGGCAGGTACCCGACTGGCAGGCCCGGTCCTGGCGGGTGGATGAGACCTATATCCGGGTCGGCGGCACGTGGTGCTATCTCTACCGGGCTATTACCGCCGGTGGGCAGACCTTAGATTTCTACCTCTCACCAAAACGGAATGTGGCTGCGGCCAAGCGTTTCCTGGCCAAGACGCTGCGATCGAATACGACAGC